>JBDLTZ010000183.1:0-13353 GCA_039805565.1 Chloroflexota bacterium
ATACAGAGGGCACAGAGGTCGGCCGAGCGTTCCAGCTCTGTGCCCTCTGTGCCCTCAGTGACAAGCGATATCGTGCGCTGGCGTTAGGTCACTCGCTCAGCGTACAGCACCGTACAAAGCAGCTCGGCCATCGCGGCGCCGTCCACATCACACACCACCAGCGCGTTGTCCCTGGCGCCCTGCTCAATCTCGCGGACGGCCGCTTCCAGATCCAGGCCACCGGCGGCTTCCACCAGCGCGTTCAGCTCTTCGTCGCTCGCCACGAGCCGCAGCCGCTCCGCCGGGGCGAAGCCAAAGATCGTCTGGCCGTAGGCGTAGCAGCGCTCGGTAACCACACGCACCAGCGCCGGGGAGGCCGTGCCGAGGTCGGGGTTCAGCGCGTAGACCACGGCGGCCACGTCCGGCAGGCTGGGGACTCCGTCGAGGCTCGCTACGGCCCCGAAGTAGGGCGGCAGCATGCTGGCCAGCAGCTCGCCCGCCGGACCGCAGCGCTCCGCAAGCGCCTGGGCGAAGGGCTCGGGGTCAACCACCACGCGATCGAAGGCGTCGAGCGTCACGAGCTCCAGGCGCAGGCCCGCGGCGAGGACCCGCTCGAGCGCGTGCGGGTCGGCGTAGATGTTGAACTCCGCCACCGGGGTCATGTTGCCGCCGCGCCAGGCCCCGCCGAGCGCCACCACCCGCACGCCGGCCAGGTCGGCAGGGAAGCGCTCGACGGCCAGCGCCACGTTGGTCAGCGGCCCGAGCGCCACCAGCGTCATGGCGGGGTAGGTCCGCGCGGCCGCGGCGATGGCGGATGGCGCGTCGTGCGGAAGGCGCACGAGATCATAGCTCCCCTGCGCACCCCAGAAGCCGTCTACACCGTGGATCAGCGTCGTGATACGCGGGCGGGCGCCCACCAGCGGAGCGGCCGCGCCGACGGCTACCGGCAGGTGACAGAAGCCGGCCGCGTGCAGCAGCGTGAGCAGGTTGCTCGTCGCGTCCTCCACACTGCTGTTGCCAAACACCGTCGTGAACCCGATCACCTTCGCGGCGCGCAGCAGCCAGGCGATCGCCACCGCGTCGTCCACCCCGACGTCGGTATCCACAAACACGGGCGCGGTTGTCATATGGCGCCCCTACTCCTCGAAGATGCCCTTCACGCGGAACATGCCGTCCTGCTGATCAGGCGCGTTGGCCAGCGCCTCCTCGCGTGCGAGGGACGGGCGCACCACATCGGCGCGCATCACGTTCTGCATATCAGTCACCTGGGCGGTGGGCGCGACATCGCTCACGTCCAGCTCTTGCAGCAGCTCGAAGTGATCCAGGATATTCGAGAGCTGCTCGCGCATCTTCTCGAGCTCCTCAGGGGAGAGGCGCAGGCGCGCCAGTCGGGCGACGTGCGCCACTTGGTCATTCGTGAGCGACATGGAAACTCCTCAGGGTCTACTCAGCGCAGGTGCATTATACCCTGTTCCGCGCCACGCTCTACGGAGGCGGCGCGGCGGTCTGCGTCGCGAGCGGGGTGCCCGTAGCGGCAGGCGTGATGGTCTCCGTAGGCTCCGGGTCGGCGTCCAGGGTGTCCGGCGTCTGCGTCTCGGAGACATCCGGGGTCTCTGTCGTCGCCGGCGTCTGGGTCACCGGCAGGCGCAACGTCACCGTCACGGCCGGCGGATCCCCCACGAGGCGCACCCCCTCTGGGAGGCTCACCGACGGGGTCAGGCTGAAGCTGCCCTCTCCCAGGCCTCGCGCGCTCACCACGGCGACCAGCGAGCTCGGGTCCAGTGCGCCGAGCTCACTCGTGCTCCCGGCAAGGCGCAGCTGCACCAACTGCGGGCTGGCGGAAACGAGCAGGTCCGGCGGAATGTCCGCCACCTGCACCGGCACCGGCACCGTCACCTGGAACGGCCGGGCGATGGGGGCCACCACTACCCTCACCGCAGCCTGGGAGGGCTCGCCGAAACTTAGGCGCGTGTTCACCGGCTCGGCGATCGTCACGGTGCGAGTGAACGTCTGGCTGGCCCCGCCCACGTCCACCCCCAGAGTCGAGACGCTCTCCACCTCATCCAGCGGGCCGGAGCTGCCGGTCAGGGTCACCAGCTGCGGCTCCACCGACACGCCAGTGACCACGTAGCCACTGGCCGGCTCGCCCACCAGCACCGGGACCACCGGGACGCGCTTCACACCCACGCTAGACTGCACCGGTACCTCAAGGTTGACGACCGACGGGTCGAGCGTGACCCCGGGCACCAGGTCGCCGTCCGCCGCGACCGGATCCGGGGTGCGCGGCGAGTTGTAGTTCGCGGTCAGCCGGTCGATGTCGGCGCTGATGCGGGCGCGCGCCACGCGGTCCACCAGCCCCTGCGGGCCGCGCACCGTCACCTGCCCCACCGGGCCGCCGCCCACCGTCACCTCCGCGGGGCGCGACTCGAAACCGAAAGGCACGCTGCCCGTGATCTCGACAGTGAGCGGCACCGTGCGCGTGATCTCCCGGTCGAGCCGGATCAGCAGAAAGTCCGGGTCAGCCGAGAAGCGCGCCCGCTGCAGGCCGGGACGTGTGGGAACGATGTTGATCGGGATCGAGTGCTCGCCGGGGCCGCGCTCGCTCACGTCCACAAACGCGCGCAGGTCGCTCACCGTAAGGTTGCGCAGAGTCTCTTCGTCGGCGTCCACCGTCAGATCCACCGTGGGACGCGAGGCGCGCGGGCGGCCGTCGTTGTCCACCACCAGCATGTCGGAGGACAGCCCCTCGATCTCCACCGGCACACTGTCGAACGAGCTGGTCACATCGGGGTTCTGGGTGTAGGAGACGAACACCCACAGCGCGAAGGCCAGCAGTGTCGCCATCACCACCCGCAGCACAGCCGCGCGCACAGTCGTCACTTCGCCGCCTCTTCCTCGAGCGGCACCTTCAGCAGGCCGGCGAGCATGCCGCGCAGGCGCGCCTCGCTCAGGTAGCTGACCATGCGGCCGTCATTGCAGATCGAGATCGCCCCGGTCTCCTCAGAGACCACCACGGCGATGGCATCGGACTGTTCGGAGATCCCCTTGGCCGCGCGGTGGCGCGTGCCGTAGCGGCGCTGGCCCACCACGTCCTCGCTGAGCGGCAGCACCACGTTGGCGGCAAGGATGCGGTTGCCGCGCACGATCACCGCCATATCGTGGAGCGGGGAGTTGGGGTAGAAGATATTGAGCAGCAGCGGCACCGCCAGCCGCGAGTCGATGATCACGCCGCGGTCGGCGTACTCCTGCAGGCCAGTCTCACGCTCGATCACCATCAGCGCGCCAACTCCCTGCTGCGAGAGCTGCTGCGCGGCGCGCGACACGCCGTTGATCGTCTCGAGCAGCTCGGCGCGGTCGGTGCGGTTGAACGGCCGCCCGAAGAGGTCATTCGTGCGGCCGAGGCTCTCCAGCGCACGGCGCAGCTCCGGCTGGAACAGCACCGGGATCGCCACGAACAGCGCCGGCTGCACGGCGTTACGCATCAGCCAGCGCAGCGTCTCGAGCGGCAGCAGCGAGCTGAGCACAATCGAGATAACCAGCAGCACGCCGATGCCGCGCAGCAGCTGCACGGCGCGTGTGCCGCGGATGACTCCCAGCAGCCAGTAGAAGATCATCGCGACGATCACGATGTCGAGCAGCGGCCGGGCGTCGACAAACGGGTTCAGGCGCTCGAGGAGGCGGTTGACCCACTCCAGGATGTTTGGGATGTCGGGCATACCTGGTAAACGCTAAAGGCTAAATGCTCAACGTTAAAGAGCTCGTGTGCAGCCTCAATCCCGTGCTACTCAGCCAACGTGCATAACACACGAGTATTGTACGACAAGCCGACGACGACAACCTTTGGCGTTGAGCGTTGAGCGTCTAGCCTTCTACGCTGAACCTTTCTGCTGCTGCTGCTCCAGCATGCGGCGCGCGGCGGCCTGGAACGCCTCGACGCGCCCGGCCTCCACGTCGGGCATCTTGGCGAGCCGGCCGTAGATACGTACCGCCTGCTCGTACTCCTGGCGGCGCATGAGCGCGTCGCCAAGCTGGTACAGGTTGTCCACGTCGTTCTGGTCCAGGCCGTAGATCTGGTGCATCTCGGCGATCGCGTTGTCCAGGTCGCGCATCTGCAGCAGCACCCGCACGATCTGCTTCTTCTCAAGCACCGCGTCCTTGCTGCGGCCGGCAAGCGTGTACATGAAGGCCAGCCACTGGCGGGCCTCGATGTCGTTCGGCGCGATATGGACGATCTTGTCGTACAGCTCGCGCGCCTTATCGTGCTTGCCGAGGGTCCAGTGGACCTCGGCGGCCTGCTGGAGATTCTGGACGGCGTCCTTGATCTGGCCCGCCTTGCGCTGCTGGTCGGCCACGCGCACCAGGCCATCCACACCCTTGTCCAGGTAGCCGCGGCGGATGTAGAGCTTCGCCAGGCGGTTGCCGATCAGGATGTTGTTCGGCGCGAGGCGCATGGCGTCCTCAAGCACCTCGAGCGCGCGGTCGAGGTCCTGCCGCCCCTCGTAGTACGTCGCCAGGTCCTCGAGCTGCGCGAGCGCCTCGGCGAGCTTGCCCTGCTGGAAGTAGACGTCGGCCAGCTTGGTGTAGATCGCGCGGTCGTAGGGGATATGCTGGCGTGCCTCAAGCAGCGCCCGCTCGGCCCCCTGGAGGTCGCCCGTGGCCGCATAGGCCTCGGCCATGCGCCGCACGAGCTCGCCCTGTCCCAGGGGCGCCGCGAAGGAGTAGCGCGCCAGGTCCTGGTTGACCTTGCCGCGTGGCGCGGCGAGGCACCGCTGGAGCGCAGTGCGTGCCTCCTCGGCCTGCCCAAGGGCGATGAAGCTGTCTGCCATAGCCTGGTACACCAGCACCGGCGCCAGAAGCGGGTCGGGTCCTTCCTCCAGGAGCGCCTCAGCCTGCTCGAGCTCCATCAGGGCGCTCTGGTGCTGGCCGGCCCCCTGCTGGATCACGGCCAGCATGTAGTGCAGCACTGGCTCGTCCGCCACGAGCAGCGCGGCGCGGTACTCGGACTGCACCTCGGCGCCCTGCTCGGGGTGGCCCTTGAGCTGCTCCAGCAGCGTGGCGAGGCTCTGCCAGATAGCGAGCGGCTGGTCGCCCATGAGTGCCAGTGCGATGTTGATGCCGGCCACGTTTGCCAGGCTACCCTGGTCCAGCTCGAGCGCGCGGCGGAACTCGGCCAGCGCGGCCTCGTAGCGCTCCATCTTCAGCAGGCTCTGGCCATACTGCTGGTGAAGCGCGGCGCTCCCCGGGGCCCACTGCAGGCCGCGTCGGTACTCCTCGAGCGCCTTGTTCGTCTGCCCCATGCGGAAGTAGCTCGAGGCGACGAAGGCGATCTGCGAGGCGGCATCGTCCAGACGGCCCTCGTTCTTCAGAATCTCGGCCAGCCGGGCGCGGGCGCCCACGGTGTCGGGCGAGAGCTCGATCAGGCGGTAGTAGACGGGGATGGCGCGGGGGTGCTCGCCGCGCGCCACGTAGGTGTCAATCAGCAGCTGGTACTTGGCCAGCGCGTCCTCGCGGCGCCCGTCCCGCTCGTAGATCTCGCCGAGCCGCGTGTGGATCGGCAGGTAGTCCGGGTTAAGGCGGATCACCTCGAGGCAAGCATCAGCGGCCGCAAGCATCAGGCCCTGCTCGATGTAGCGCTCGCTTGCCACCACGTAGCGCTCACACACCTCGTCGAGCCCGGCGGTGTCCAGCGGCGCCACCGGCGCGAAGCGCTGCTGTGGTGCGGCGGGCATGGCCTCAAAGGTCACCAGGGGATCGGCCGCCACAGCGGCGAGGGCGGGCTGGGACGCGACGTTGCCGGGGGAGTCGCCCCTGGGGCGCAGGAAGTCGGTGATCGGCCGGATCTTGCCCCAGGTCTCAGGCATCGTCTCAGAGACGTGGGGCTCCTCCTCAATCTCGGCCGGCGCGGGGGCCGAGAGGGCGCCGGTGCCGAGGGAGCGCAGCTTGGCGAACATGTTGCGCTCAGTAAGCTCCTTGGCCTTGCGGCGGAACTCCTCGGCGCGCTCCTTACCCCAGCGCTTGCCGGCAAGGAAGTTTGCCAGCGTGGAGTAGAGCGACGCAGCGCGGGCGATGTCGCCCATCTGGACGTAGATACCGGCGGCGGCCTCGTACATCTGGATCATATCATCCGCCTCGGCCTTGCCGATCGACTCGAGCGGCAGGATGCGGATGGTCTCCTCGTACTCCTTGACAGCCTGCGGCAGGTTGCCCAGCGCCTCGTAGCACGCGCCCAGCGCGTAGTGCGCCGAGAGAGCGTACTCGTCGTCGAGGGCGGCGCGGGCCAGCACCTCGGCGGCCTCGGCGTTCTGGCCGCGCTCCTGGTAGAGCAACCCCAGGCTGTAGAAAACATCGCTGCGCTCGCACCCCATGCCGATCGCGCGCTCGTACCCCTCGAGCGCCGCGTCCAGCTCGCCGGCCTCCTGGCGCTCCTGCGCCTGGGCCACGATCCTGTCCACCGCGAACTGCTGGCCGCGCAGGCCGCCGGTGGCGCCGAACATACTTGGTGCGGGCGTAGGGGACGTAGACGCAGCAGCCGGCGCGCGGGGCGCAGCCTGAGCGGCCTCGGCCAGAGCGCTGTGCAGCGCGCCGATCAGCTCCTTAGCCTCGCGGCTGCCCGGGTCGAGCCGCAGCGCGGTCTCGGCCAGGCCGGTGGCCTCCTCCAGGTCGGAGCTCTGACGGCGCCGAGCGAGCTCGAGGTACTCGGCGGCGGCGTCAGCCGCGGCGCCGCTCTCCTCGAGAAGGCGTGCCAGACGCAGCCGCTGGTCGGCGGAGTCGGGGCGTAGCCGCAGAACCTCGCGCAGCGCCTCCGCAGCCTTTGCGCCCAGCCGGCGTCCCTGCTGCAGGTCGGCGAGCTGGACGTAGATGGACACCGCGGCATCGGCGGCGCCGACGCGCTCCTGGGTACGCGCAAGGTACTCAAGGAAGAAGGGGTTGTTCGGGTCGGCGCGGCGCAGCTCCTCGAGGATCTGCAGCGCCTGCTGGTACTTGCCGGTGTTGAACAGCGCGACGGCCACCGAGGATCGCGCATCGGCCTCCTGGGGGAACTCCTGCAGCGCGCGGACGGCCTGCTTCAGGGCTTCATCCCAGTTCTTGAGCCGCGCGGCCTCGCGGCTTTGCTCCATCGCCCGGTCGAACAGCGCGCGATTCCCTGGCATCGATCGCCTCCCACGTGGTGGCAGAAGTGTGGCCTGAGCACATACAGATCATAATCTGCGTGGTCATGCTCAATGATAGCACACCATGCGGAGCATGAGGGTTGCGGGATGTTGGCGGAAACGCAGCCTCAGGGCTTCATAGGGCGACGCGCGCGGCTCACGGGGTAGCGCTGCTCGGCGGTCTTCGGCCGGTAGTCGTCGGCGTCGATCAGGGTGATCTCCTCGCACAGCGCGCGGTCCGACATACGCGAGAAGATACGCGGGTCGATGTCCTCCGGCTTGCGGTTGCTGGTGATCACCGTGGGCATGGCGTAATTGTAGCGGTGGTTGATGATCTGGAACAGCTTCTCGCGCGCCCAGCCGCTGGAGTTCTCGGTGCCGAGGTCGTCCAGGATCAGCACCTGGGCATCGCGGATGTCCTCGAAGCGCCTGTCGTACTCCACCTCGCTGTTGGGCCCGAAGGTCGAGCGCAGGTGGTCGAGCAGGTCGGGCGTCACGGCGAAGAGCACGCGCCAGTGGTCGGCCAGGAGCTGGTTGGCGATCGCGGCCGCCAGGTGCGTCTTGCCCACGCCGCACTTGCCGAACAGCACCAGCCAGCCGCGCGGGGCGTCGGCGTAGGAGCGGGCGCGCAGGTACGCGCGCTGTACGCCGTGGATGGTCGAGTTGAAGGTGTCGAAGGTCTTGTCCAGGAACGGGCCAATGTTGCTGATGTCCATCAGCTTCTGGGCCTTGCGCTGCTCGATCTCGGCGCTCTTGCAGGAGCACGGGAAGAGCTTGGCGAACTCCGGGTGGCCCACCGGCACGGCCTTCTTGTACCAGCCGGCATCGCCGCAGTGTGGGCAGGCGGGCTCAGAGATCGGAGGTGTCGCTTCCACGCCGGAAGATGTCGCCATACGCGCCGTTCGTGTACTTCTCAACATCGATAGGTCGCTCGGAGCGATCTTGCGCATTGTGTCTTCCATTGGCGGCCCACCTCTCCAGTACCTTCTTCACGTAGCGCCAGGAGCGGGCGTTGGCGCGCACCGCCTCCCGGATAGCGTCCTCGATCCAGTGCGCCGGGTAGCGCTCCTCGGCCTCGCGCAGCTCGTCCACCAGCATCGGCGTGATCAGGCCGATGTTCTGCTCGTACAGTGCCATAAGCGGCGGCCGATCATCCGGCAGCGGGGGGTTGTGCCCCAGCGCAGCCCCCGCCAGACTCACGCGCCCGGCCCAGTCGCGGTTGGCGCTGGTGTTCACCACATACCAGTTCACCGCCCGCCCATCCTGTGGCGCCACCACGTGCAGCAGCGAGGCCCGCCGCACGGCGGCGTCCAGCCCCTCCGCCAGCAGGTCATCCGGGTCGCGCGTGCGCGAGATGGCGCGCAGCCCGCGCCGCAGCACCCGGTCGGCGGCCAGCTCGTCCCAGCTCACGCGCCGGGGCGGGGCGCCGCGCTGGCGGCTCAGCCGGTAGAAGACGTGCAGCGTCACCTTGAGCTCGCTCGGCAGCGTGATCTGCGGCAGCACCTCGGTGAACAACTCGGGCGGCAGCCCCACGAGCTTATCGGTTGTGAAGCCGGTAAATGTCATAGCCGGTGGGGCGCTCCGTACGCCGTCTGCTTCGCCTCACGGGTGCATGTTCCATGCCGCGGCGACATGTTTGTTCGATTATACGGCCGGGACATGGCCGCATCAAGGGTCAGTATCCGTCCGGCGTCCGGTACGACAGGTCGTGGAAGCGCGTGGTCCCCGGGTCGAAGCGCATCGGCACCACACCCACCGGGCCGTTGCGGTGCTTGGCGATGTGGATCTCGGCGATGCCCTTCTTCTCGGTGTTCGGGTCGTACAGCTCCTCGCGGTAGATGAACATCACGATGTCCGCGTCTTGCTCGATGCTGTTATGAACCACAGTGTCATTAGCAACGAAGTTGTGCAGCTCCTCGACCGTCAGGTCGTACACCTCTTCCTCGCCGTCCGGCTCAATGGAGGTGATCTCGTCCCAGTAGATATCGCTGGCGGCGAGGCGCGCGAGCTTCTCTGAAGCGACGATCTGCGAGAGACGAGCGGTTCGCTCACGGCTCAGGTTCTGCTTGTACAGGGCTGTGCCGCAGTAGGCCTGGCCGAGGCCAGCCTGCATCTGTCGCGCTGTAATACCTGCTGATTGCATTGCGGGCACAGCCAGCATACGCCAAACCTCCCGCGGCACCACATCCCGGTTTGTGTTCTCCACTCGCTCCGCCAAATAGGCGGTGATCGCCAGCTGGTGCTCGGACTTGCTCACCCCGAGGCCACCGACGAGAGCGAGGAAACGCTCGATGTCTATCTTGCCGCTGACCACGACGTGGTACTGGTCGCGCCCCTTCTCTGCCTGGCTGACACGCGTCAGCGTCGCGTTGATTCGTAGGCGCAGCAGGAGCGACTGTACCTGTGTTGCTAGCTGCCGGCTACTCGATGCGTAGTAGACATTTGCGTAGTGTTGCTTTCCGCGGCTCAGGTGGATGCACCCGTCCGTCGACCAAAGGTGGCGCAGGAAGAGGGCGATGCTCGGCTCCGGCTGCGCAAAGACGCGTTCGGGCACGAACTTCTCGTGCGAGCGCAGCCCGAAGACGCCGAGCTCATCGAGCCACGCGGCTACAGGATTTCGAACGCCGTGCGTCAGCCGGTAGCCGGGCGAGAGGTACACCTGGTACCAGTTGCGCTCGCGCTGCACTCGCGGTGCCACACAGTCGCCGAAGACTTGCAGTGCGAGGTCGGCGACGATCTCGGCGAGCGTGATATCGTCTGTGGTGTAGTGGATCGGCTGACGCGGCAGCGTGCAGCCGTCGCCGATCAGGTGGCCAAGCAGCGCGAGCTCGGCGCTGGACATTGTGGCCTGCGACGGACTGGGGAGACGACGCGGTAGCGCCAGGCGCATCTCGGGTGCGAGCTCGTCAAGGCGCTTCCAGCCGTGGATCGTGAGAAATGTGTGGTTCGCCGTAGCGCGAATGCTCCGCCCAAGCCGCGTCGTCATCCGGTACACGGGCTTGCGGCCGGTACGAAAGGCCCGTAGCACCGGGCGTGGCTCCAGCTTCCAGGTCTCGGTGTTGAGCGCCAGGACGTTGAAGCCACTCTGGCCAACAAGCGAGTCGATCCGGCGGTACACACCCTCGTCCGGCAGGTAGACAAGCGTCTCGCCTGCCAGGCAGCCCGACTCTCTCAGGTCGCTCAGCATCGGGATATGGCTGGTACGCCCCTCGACGGCGCGCGAAAGCTGCGAGAGGGCGATCACCGGCACGTTGAGCTCGCGCGCCAGCTGCTTCAGGCCGCGCGAGATCTCGCTCACCTCCTGCACGCGGTTGTCGCTGCGGCGGCCCTGCATCAGCTGGAGGTAGTCGATGATCAGCAGGTCCACGCCAGACTGAGACTGGAGACGGCGCGCCTTGCTCCGCACCTCGGTGATGCTCAGGCCGGCGGTGTCCTCGATATAGATCGGCGCGGCGGCAAGCTTGCCCATCGAGGAGATCACCCGCTCCATCTCATCCTCGCGCAGCTGCCCCATGCGCAGCCGGTGGGTATCAATCTTCGTGTCCATCGCCAGGAGGCGCTGCACCAGCTGGTCGCGGCTCATCTCGAGGCTGAACACGCCCACCGTGCCCTGGCTCACGAGCGACACGTTGTAGGCCATCGACATCACGAACGAGGTTTTTCCCACGCCCGGCCGAGCGGCCAGGATGATCAGGTCGCTGCGCTGGAGGCCGCCCGTGATCTGATCGAGGTCGCGGAAGGCCGTGGGGACGCCCACCACCTCGCCGCGGTGCTCCTGCAGGTAGTTGATCTGCTCGTAGTAGGCGTCGATCACCTGCCCAATGTGCACAAAGTCCTGCGTCGCGCGCCGCTGCGACACCTCGAAGAGCGTGGACTCGGCGCGGTCCAGAGTGGCCTCGAGGTCGTCCTTCTCGTCGTAGCCGAGCGCGGCGATCTTGCCGCCGGCGTCGATCAGCTTGCGGAGCAGCGCCGTGCGCTCGACGATGCGGGCGTAGTACTCGACGTGGTACGAGGTGGGCACCTGGTCCACCAGCTGCGAGAGGTACACCACCCCGCCCACACCCTCGAGCCGCCCGCGCCGCCGCAGCTCGTCGGTGACGGTGCGGATGTCAGGTGGGATGCGCGCGTTATAGCAGGCCAGCATAGCCTCGTAGATCTGGCCGTGCCGCTGCATGTAGAAGTAGTCGGCCTGAAGCCAGGCCGCAACCGCGATAATCGCGTCGCGGTTGAGCAAGATCGAGCCGAGGACCGCCTGCTCGGCCTCAATATTCTGCGGCAGCTCCGCCAGCGTCATGGCGTCCTCCTCAGCCTACCCACACCTTCCCGCCGCTCCTCTACATCTTTTCCCCAAAGTTATCCACAATACCCTCTAGAAGCGATAATGTGCCAGACCCGTGAGGGTATGACACATTATCGCATGGCTGTACTATTGGGTTTGCCGGCCGGGCCGGCGCGCGTGCTACTCGGCGTCGGGGTCCGGCGGGAGCTGGATGGAGCCCTCCTCGCCCTCGACCACCACGTTCACCACGGCGTTGACGCCGCTCATGAAGCGGATGTTCACCGGGTAGACGCCGATGCGCTTGATCGGCTCCTCGAGCTCGATCTTGCGGCGGTCGAAGTGGGCGTCCCCGAGGATCTTTCCGACGCGCTCGCCGATGTCCGCGCTCGTGACCGAGCCGTACAGGCGGTCAAGCTCACCGACACGCGCCGTGAAGCGGATCGTCTGCCCGGCCACACGCGCAGCAAGCGCCTCGGCGTCTCGCCGGCCAGCCTCATCGCGCTTGCGCTGCGCCGCGAGGCGCTCCTCGGCCTGCTTCACCTGCCCGCGGGTGGCGATCACCGCGAAACCCTTAGGAATAAGATAGTTGCGGCCGTACCCGCCGGACACTTCCTTGACCTCGCCGGCGGAGCCGAGCTTGTCCACATTCTGGGTCAATAGCACCTTGATCTTCGTTGCCACGAACCGTGCTCCTTATAGTGACGACCGCGGCGACTGCTCTCCGCGGCCCGCTCAGGGTAGAATCTACCCGTCAGACAACACGGCTATCATACCATATGAGCAGGGGCCGGGCAACCACCCTACCCGCCGTACAACGCACGCACCACCTGCGTAGAGACGAGCTGCTGGATCAGGGCGGCGGCGAAGAACATCGGCACCAGCACCAGCAGCCAGACCTTGAGGAGCTGCGCCAGCGACCAGAGCAGGTTCTGACCAACCGAGAAACCGCGCGGCGGGCGCATCATGGCCGCCCCAACGCGCACCCCGAGGGCGGCGCCGAGGATGGCGGCCGGGAGCTCGACCACCCCGTGGGGCAGCACATAGGCCAGCAGGAACTGCAGCGGGCTCCCCGCGCCCAGCGCCGCCCAGCTGCCGCCCGATCCCGCCAGCGCGCCCGCCACATAGCTCACCCCCGCAAAAGCGAAGAACGGCACCAGGATGGCAAACAGCCCGAAGCTGAAGGTCGAGAGGAGCGAGCTAAAGAGCACGCGCATCGAGTTGGCCGCGCCGGTGAAAAGCGCCAGGGCGATGCTCGGCTCTGGGATGACCCCCACACGCTCGGGAGACTGCCCGAGGCGCTCGAAGACCCGCCCGAAGGTTGGTCCGAACGCCGCGCCTGCGACAGCCGCGATCAGCGCCACCAGCAGCGGCAGGCGGTAGTCGCGCAGCAGCGCCGGCAGCTCGCGCACGTAGAAGCGCCAGAGCGAGAACGGCGCGCCGCTGTACTGGTCGGGCGTCACGCCGGCGGGGTGGTACTCGCGCAGAAACGCGCCGAAGGTGTCCGAGAGGCGGCGCAGGTTGAGCTGCTCGTGCTCACGCGAGAGGATCTCCTCGCGGTTGAAGGCGCCCATCCCGGTGCGAACCAGGGCCAGCGCCATCACCGCCAACAGCAGCATGATCAGCCACAGCACGTCCCACCGCTGGGCGATCATCAGCAGCGCCTCGAGCTGCACCACAGCGGCCGTGGGCAGCAGCACGAAGCTCGCCAGCAGGTTGGCCGCGCGGATGCTGGTGGTATGGCTGGAGATGATCACCGCGCCCGCCACCATCACGAAGGCTTTGGCGCTGATCAGCAGCACCACCGCGGCGAAGTACTCCAGCGAGAGCCCCCGCGAGAACAGCTCCGGCTCCCGCAGGCGCAGCGCTAGCCCGAAGAAGCTCATCGCCAGACACGAGGACATGAGCGGCGGCAGCAGCGCCGAGAAGAACTTGCCGAGATACAGC
>JBDLTZ010000184.1:0-25115 GCA_039805565.1 Chloroflexota bacterium
CGCCGCCCAGCATCGGCCGGCGATGTGCTTCTCCTGCGGCGGCTCACTGCCGTCGAGGGTATGGCGCACTACGCCCTGAGCCTCCTGAAGCGGCTCATGCCTGATGAGGCCGACGAGATTGAGCGCACATCGGCGTTGTGGTTCAAGGGAGCAGCACGGGATGAAGGTGAACGATAGAACCGGTCGGATGTGGCGGGTCCATACTGTCCGATCGTTCGTCGTGGTATACGACGAGGGGAGAGCTTCGTGACTAGACAGCGCCACGATAATGAAGCCCACCAGGTTCGTCCGGCGATCCTCCCGCCACATAGTGACGATACCGACCCGACGCCGCTGATCGACACCCTTGCATGCGTTGCGCTTGCCATTGCCGAACGTCGTGCCGCGCAGAGCACTCCGCAGCCCACGGCAGCCTTGAACACCCGTTCGACCTGTGATACCCTTGACGATGAGGGTCAACGGCGGGTGGCGCGGAGCCGGCGCCTGCTCCGACTTCCTCGGCGAAGAGCAACATGATACGAGAGCAACGATGCGCTGCGCGATGTATATTCGGGTGAGCAGTCGCCAACAGGTGAAGGGTATCAGCCTCGACGATCAGGTGCGCGCGTGTCGCGCTCATGCTGAGCGGATGGGCTGGAGTGTCGTGGAGCCACTCTACATAGAGCCAGGTCGGAGCGCATACACCGAGCGGCTCGACAAGCGCGTCGCTTTCCAGCAAATGCTGAGCGACGCGAAACGCAAACTGTTCGACGTGGTGCTGGTCTACAAGCTTGACCGCTTCGCCCGCAAGACGCTGGTCCAGTACCAGGCTGCGGCCGAGCTCGAGCGCTACAAGGTGCAGATCGCGAGCGCGACTGAGCCGATCGACCGCAAGACGGCCGCCGGTCGTATGACGTTCGGCATGCTCGCGGTGGCAGCCGAGGCGTACTCGGACCAGCTGAGTGAGCGCATGAAGGATGTGCGGCGGGCAGAGGTCCGGCAGGGGAGACACGTCGGCCCGGTGCCGGTGGGGTATGTCCGCGGCAGTGATGGCAGGCTGAAACCCTCCCCGAACGACGCGGATGTCGCGGCCGTGAAGTCAGCCTTCGCGTGGTACCGAACCGGGAACGAGAGCAGCCTTTCCCTGGCGCGGCGGCTGAACGATGCCGGTTTCTCCTGGCCGCGCTTTGACGGCACCCGCGCGCCGTTTCACAAGGATGGCGTGGTCGAGCTGCTGCAGAACCCGGTCTACATCGGCCGCATTGTTGCGGCGGGTGAGATTGCCGAGCATGCGCATGAGCCGCTGATAGACGTCGCGACGTGGAACGCGGTTCAGGCGATCCTCGCTGAGCGGCGCGCGAAGTCGCCACACGGTGGGAGAACGAGCGTCGGGCCGATTCAGCGGCAAGAGGGACTGCTGATCGACCTGGCCTACTGCAGTAACTGCGGCTCGCGGCTCTGGTACATCGGCACGCGGCAACGCTACCGGTGTAGCTGTAGAACGTCGGGCGGT
The DNA here is from genome assembly GCA_039805565.1 of Chloroflexota bacterium. Lineage (GTDB taxonomy): Bacteria > Chloroflexota > Chloroflexia > Chloroflexales > Roseiflexaceae > CALJIC01. The sequence goes on from JBDLTZ010000184.1 coordinate 1,493, forward strand.
CACTGTAGTGCACGGTCGTTTGCGGCGGGCGTGGCGGAGGACCGCGTGATCGACGCGATCAGTGCGCTGACGCTGCCTGCGGCGTGGCGGGAGCAGGTTGTGGAGGAGGCCAGTCATCTGCTCGAGCAAGAGCACCCGACATACACCGGCCGCTCGGCGCTTGAGGCGCGGCTGCGGCGCATCGTGCGGTTGTACGAGGATGGACTGAAGCCTGAGGCGGACTATACGCGGGAGGTTGCCACCATCCGGGTTCGGCTTGCGGCGCCGCCGCTCACGGCGCCGGCCGATGATCTCAGTGCGGTGGCTGCCGTGCTGGGAAACACGTCAGAAGTATTCGCTGAGGAGAAGGTGGGGGAGTGTCGTGCTATGCTATTCCAGCCAGTAGACCAGGTCTACCTGCGGCACGACGCGCTGCTTGCTATTCGCCCGACAGGAGGCGCCTGGCGGCTGCTGAAGGCAGTGCACGAGCGAATGCAGCCATTGATCAAAACATGAGCCGGGTGGGGATCGAACCCACGACCCTCTGATTAAAAGTCAGGTGCTCTACCACTGAGCTACCGGCCCACTGGCAATTATAGCATATTGCGGGGCGGGCGTTGTCAGCGTGTTCCTGAGCAGGCGCCGTCAGCGAGTATAATGGCCCTATGGAACTGACGCTCACCACGCCGGCGCTGCTCTTCCCGGCGATCTCGCTGCTGCTGCTGGCCTACACCAACCGCTTCCTGGCGCTCGCCGCCCTGGTGCGCGACCTCGCGGCGCGCTACAAGTCCAGCCCGAACACGCGCATCGGCGCGCAGATCGCCAATCTGCGCTACCGTCTGATTATCATCCGCAACATGCAGTTCTTCGCGGTCTCCAGCTTCTTCCTCTGCGTGCTCTGCATGTTCCTGCTGTTCGCAGGCCAGCCGGTCGCCGGGCAGGTTGTGTTCGGCGTCAGCCTGCTGCTGCTGCTGATCTCGCTGGGGCTCTCCATCCGCGAGATCTGGGTTTCAGTGGACGCGCTCCAGCTCCAGCTCGCCGAGCTCGAGGACCTAGACTGAGCTCTCGCAACAGAGGCGCGCAGTGCAGAGAAGCGGCCGTGACGGTCGCAGCGCCCGGCACAATTGCGCCGCCTCTGCTCACCAGACCGGCTCCCGCTCTGTGCGCTCCACGCCCTCATGGGATCAGCAGCAGCTTGCCCGTGGTGCCTCGCCCGGCCAGCGCCTCCTGCGCCGCGCCGGCCTCGGTCAGCGGGTAGGTCGAGTCCACCCGCACGCTCAGCTCTCCCGCTGCTATCCAGCGGAACAAATCCCCCGCGCGCGCCAGCAGCTCGTCGCGCGTGGCGACGTGGTGCGCCAGCGTCGGCCGCGTGAGGAACAGCGATCCGCCCGCATTCAACCGCTGCGGGTCCATCGGCGGCACCGCCCCGCTCGACTGGCCGCACAGCACCAGGAAGCCGCGCGGGCGCAGGCAGCTCATGCTGCCGTCGAACGTCGTCTTGCCGACCGAGTCGTACACCACGTCCACGCCCCGCCCGCCGGTCATGCGCTTCACCGCCGGTGCGAACTCCTCCTGGGTGTAGAGGATGACCTCGTCGGCGCCGGCCTGGCGCGCGAGCGCCGCCTTGGCCTCGGTGGAGACGGTGCCGATCACGCGGGCGCCGCGCCTCCGGGCGATCTGCACCAGCAGCAGTCCTAGCCCGCCGGCCGCCGCGTGTACGAGCGCGGTGTCCCCCGGCCGCAGCGGGTAGCTGCTGAATGCCAGGTAGTGTGCCGTCAGACCCTGGAGCAGCACCGCCGCCGCGTCGCGCGTGCTGACGCCCTCGGGAATCGGCACGAGCCGGTCTGCCGGGACGATCTGCTGCTCGGCGTAGGCTCCCTGCACCGACGCGTAGGCCACGCGGTCGCCGACCGCCACCTGGCTTACGTTCGACCCCACCGCCTCGACGACGCCGGCGCCCTCCTGCCCGAGCGTGAGCGGCAGCGCCCCCTTGTACGCGCCTGTCCGGTGGTAGATGTCGATGAAGTTGACGCCGGCGGCCTCGATGCGGACGCGCGCCTCTCCAGGTCCTGGCTCCGGCTGCGGCACGTCGTCGATCCGTAGCACCTCTGGGCCGCCGAACTCGTGGACTCGTACTGCTTTCATAGTTGTGTGCGTGCTCCTTGAGATGAGTTTGGCTCTAAAGGGTGGAGAGGTTTTTTCTCGGGGGCTGTGCGCCCGGTCCCCTGCGCGGCGCTGCGGCGCCCTGCCTGTGCGGCTGTGAGGCGGCTACTATACGAACGATGCCCCGGCTCGTCAACTGAGTGTGCATCCACCACATCTCTTGTCATGCTAATCGCAGCGACGCATCTCTGGCACAGACTCTTCGCTGCGCTCAGAGTGACAGGGTTCTTACCGGATGAGCAACTTAGCATTTGGTACTGAAGACTCGAGTCTCAGTACTCAGCACTCAGCACTCAGCACTCATCACTACTCCCATACCACCCCAGCGACCGAGACGACCGAGGTATCCTGCTCGTCGGCAGGGCAGTGGTCGTAGCCCAGGAGTTCGCCGCGCGCGCTGCCGAGCGCCCGCAGCGCGAGGTACCCCGGCGGCAGCCCGCAGACGTTGTTTTGGTCGGCGATCGACGCCACCTCTGCCAGAAGTCCCGCCGCGTCCCCGGCGCACAGCCGCGCGATGACCCCCTGATCCTCGGCGTGCAGGCGCGCTTTGGCCGCCGCGCCGAGTGCCCGCCCGCCGAAGGCCGGCCCGACGTGCGAGAGGTCGCCGGAGGCCACGATCAGGGTGCGCCGGCCGGCGGAGATGCGCCCGATGGCGGCGACGAGCCCCTCGAGCGCGGCGTCGTCGGCGGCGGACGCGCGGCCCTGCGTGAAGCGCACGAACGAGCCGGTGAGTATAGGCACCAGCGGCACCGGCACGCCGCCGCGCATGTGGTGCAGCCAGACGGCCACCAGCTCGATGGCGTGTTCCCCTCGGTGGAACAGCTCGCCCGCGAAGGCGGCCTCCTCTCCCAGCGCGGCCGCCAGCTCGTCCACCGCTGCGTGGTCGGTGGGGAGCAGCCCGTAGGGCGTGGCGTAGCTCTGGCGCGTCAGCGTGATCGGCTCGGGGCCGTAGTGGTCGGTGCCGAGCAGCACCACGAGCTCTGCCTGGCGCGCGAGCTCGGCGGCGCGCTGCCAGACTCGGGCGTAGATATGCCCGCCGCGCTGGTAGTCGATGTGTGGGCTGAAGACGCCGCGCCCGCTCGCGGCTGGGGTCACGTCAGGCGCCGCGCTCGCCAGGTAGCCGTCGAGCAGCGCTCGCAGCTCGGCCGGGTCGGCGGGGTAGGCTTGGTCGGCCAGTGCGGCGGGGCGGTAGGGTGCGGCGCGGTAGGCGGTCACCACCGCGCCGCGCGCGGCGGCGAAGCGCTCGTTGTCCAGCAGCAGCGCCTCGTCGAGCGCGGCGAGTAGCTCGTCGAGCACCTCCTCATCCACCTGCAGCCCGTAGCGCGCCCGCAGCTCAGCCCGCATCGCCCCGCGGTGCGTCGCCCCGTCGCAGAGCAGCAGCGCCGGCGCGAGCTGCTGCGCGATGACGACACCGTGCTCGGCGAGGCGTAGCGGGTCGCGCAGGAGGTAGGCGGGCATGCCGCCGTGGCTGATTGGGCGCGCGTCCACCGGGCGCAGACGCGGGTAGCCGTGGGCAGATGATAGGGACATACACTTCTCCGCTGAGCGTGAGTGGTATACGGAATGTTGTCTCTGCATGCTACACGAGAATAGCCCCTGTATCTGGCGGTTCTCATCCCGTCAACCGAGCGCACCTCCTGAAACTTGAGGCGGACAACGTCCGAATGCTGCAGGCGATGAGGCGATTGCGCGCTATGTGCCTGCGGATGTCCCGCCGCGTCTGCTGCTTGATCGGGAGGGGCGCTGGCCGATATCCGGGCGCAGCTCCACCTGTGGCTGACGAACTACGGCACGCTCGACGCCGCCAGATATCCGTACGGCTTCATCTCCAGGCTCTCGCCCTCGCGTGTCTCCACCGAGTGCCGGCCGCCATTGTCGAACGCGAACTGCGGCCGCATCACCACGGCCGGTGTGACAACTTCCGTCTGCTTCGAGGTCTCCGGTGCAGCGGTGGGGACTACGTGCGCGACAACGGCACCTGGCGAGAGCTGGGGACGCAGTAACCTCACGGCTGGCTCGGATGGTCAGCTATGGTTTGTTCTCGATGCGGGAGCACTCCGGGCGAGTGGGGCCTGATGGGATGGGTTTTTACGCATATCGGCTCCGTGCGGACTACGGGCTGACCCTGAGCGGGCAGCTGTCTGTGGGTGGCGGCGGAGCAGTGGGGTTCTGCCGCGAAGCGGAGACGGCCGGCGCCGGGGCTGGCGTCACAGCTCATCGAGCAGCCGGGCCTGCTCTGGCGCCGGGCCCTCGCGCAGCTTGGGGATGCGGCTGTGCGAGGCGAGCCCGTCCGCGAGGCGGGTGGTCTCGGGCAGGCGGTACTTGGTGATGCACGACATAACGAAGTGGAGCGCGGTGGGCAGCGAGACACGGTGGCCGATCGAGATGTAGACCGGCTTGACGCCGGGCCGGGTGCGGAGCACCGCGCCGACCTCCTCGCCGCGGTCCACGAGCGACACCCATGCGCCGCGCTCGTCGGGGAGCGGGCCGTGCCTCCCGGTGAGCAGCGACTTGGCGCAGCCGATCGCGGGTATGTCGGTGAGCACGCCGATGTGGCTGGCGATGCCGAGCCGGCGCGGGTGGGCGATGCCCTGCCCGTCGCAGATCAGGAGGTCGGGCCGCACCCTGAGCGCCTCGATCGCCGCGACCACCGCATGCCCCTCGCGGAACGAGAGGAAGCCGGGGATGTAGGGGAACAGCGCCGGGCGGCGTGCGATGGCGTAGTCGAGCGGCTCGAGCGAGGGGTAGTCCAGCACGACCACCACGGCCCGAGCGGTGGCGCCGTCATCCTCGTAGCCGGCGTCCACCCCGGCCACGGTGCGGATCTCGCCGTGCGCGTCGCGGGCGATGACCTGGGTGCGGAGCCGCTCCTGGATGACCTGGGCCTCGTCGAGAGTTGTGGGCCACTCGTGTTGCATGGGGGAAGTATACGGCAATCCTGCCGGATTGGCAGCTCACGCGGGGCGGGCGGCGACGATCTCGTTGGCGGCTGCCCACTGCCCGAGGTCCTGCCGGCCGATCGCGGCGGCCATCATGTCCGGGAACAGGTCGGGTGTGCAGGCGAACACCGGGATGCCCATGGCTGCCATCGCGGCCGCGTTGGCGGCATCGTGGCTGGGGGCGCCGCGGTCGCTGAGCGCCAGCAGGACGATCATCTGCACGCCGGAGGCGACCAGCGCCTGCGCGCGCTTGAGCATCTCGGCGCTCAGCGCGCCCTCGTGGAGGTCGCTGATCAGCACCAGGATGGTCTCGTGCGGGCGGTGGACGAGGCCCTGGCAGTAGGCGAGCGCCCGCGGGGTGTCGTTGCCGCCGCCGAGCTGCACGCCGAACAGCAGGTCCACCGGGTCGCTGAGCTCATCGGTCAGGTCCACCACGGCGGTGTCGTAGACCACCATGCGGGTCTGCAGCGCGGGGAGCGAGGCGAGGACGGCGCCGAAGATACCGCTGTAGACGACGGAGGTGCCCATCGAGCCGCTCTGGTCGACGCATAGGATGACGTCGCGCAGGGCGGTGCGGCGCCGCCCGTAGCCGATGCGGGTCTCGGGCACGATGGTGCGGTGGGCGGGCTGATAGTGGCGCAGGTTGGCGCGGATGGTGCGGTGCCAGTCGATCTCGCTGTGGCGCGGGCGGCGCGTGCGGGCGGCGCGGTTGAGGCTGCCCGCCACGGCCTGGCGGGTGGGGCCGGCGAGCTTGCGCTGGAGCTCCTCGACCACGCGGCGCACCACCTGGCGCGCGGTCTCTCGGGTCTGCTCCGGCAGCACGCTGCGGAGCGCCAGCAGGCTCGCGACGAGGTGCACGTCGGGGGTGACGAGCTCGAGCAGCTCGGGCTGGAGCAGCATCTGGCGCAGGTTGAGCCGCTCGAGGGCGTCGCGCTGCATGACCTGGACCACCGAGGCCGGGAAGTAGGTGCGGATGTCGCCGAGCCAGCGGGCGACGTTGGGCATCGAGGCGCCGCGCCCCACGTCGCGCCCGGCGTCGTAGAGCGCGGCCAGCGCGGCGTCCACCTTGTCGTCGCCGCCGCCCAGCGCCACGCCGGTGCCGTCGGCATCGCCGCCGCCGAGGATCAGGCGCCAGCGGCGGAGGCGCTCCGAGTCGTGAGCCGTGAGCCGTGAGCCGTGAGTCATGCTGTGCTCTCTCCGCTGTGGTGTTATTTCTGATGATGCTACATTGGGTTGGGGGGTGCCCTCACCCCCGGCCCCTCTCCCGCGTCAGGGAGAGGGGGAGATGTGCTGCGGCGTGGTGCGCCCAACCGCAAACTCGCACTGGTTTTTGCCCGTACCGACCATTGAAGCCTCACGACTCAAGTCTCAAGCCTCGCGACTCAGCACTCAAGCCTCACGACTGAAGGCTCAAGCCTCAGCACTCAGCACTCAAGTCTCACGCCTCAGCACTCATCACTCAGCACTCAGCACCCCTAGCAGCAGGGCGACGAGCGGGAGCACCGCGTCGGTGCGCGCCCGGTCGAAGCTGTCGCCGTCGAGCGTGGAGCTGTTCAGCCCCCAAGCACCGTCTTGCTGGCGGGCGCGCTCGCCCATGCGGCGGCGCTCGGGGGCCGTGAAGGTGGCGAAGGTGCGCCGTAGCAGTGGCAGCGCCTGCTGGAACGGCTCGGGACCCATGTTGGTCACCCACCTGTCGAGGATCTGCCAGAGCGCGTCGTCGTGCAGCAGCGGCGCCGCATTGCCGCGCAGCAGGCCCTCGACCCATGCAGCGGCTCGGTCCGGCGGTGTGCCCGCAGAGAGCGCGAGGCTCAGGCGCCGCGCCACCTCATCCGGGCTGAGAGCCTGGGCGTCGAGCAGGATGGCGCAGCAGCGCCCGGCCACCAGACCGTGGGCCGAGCCCAAGTCGAGGACGCGCCGCAGCGCTGCGCGCCACGCCTCGAGGTGGCCCTCATCGCGCAGCAGCCGCAGCGCCCCATCGACGGCAGTCACGCGCTCGGCCATCGCCTCGGCGGCAGCGTCGTCCAGCGAGGCGCAGGCGCCCGGCAGCCCGACGCAGAGCCGCGCGGCGATGCCGCCCACCACCCCGGCGATAGCCTCCGCGTCGGTCCGGCGGACGCTGCCGTAGCGCAGGGCTGACACCAGGCTCGTGCGCGCGACTGGGTCCTCGTGGATGAGGGCGTCCATGAGCTGGGCGACATCGCCGGTGGATGCGGCGGCCGCCGCGAGCCGATCCATGAGCGGCCCGGCGACCTCGCGCAGCTCGGCGAGCAGCGCCTGGCCGACGACCGCGACGACGGCGGGGAGATCCGGGGCGCGCTCTGCGGCGTCGAGCGCGCGGGCAGCGGCGGCGGCGGGGAGAGTGGCGCCCCAGATGCCCGCCTCAATCAGGGCGATGTCGAGCTCCGGCTCCCACTGGAGGCGCCAGACCTCGCGGAACGTGCCGGTGCCGCCGGTGCCGGCGAGGCGCCCCCAGGGGACGCCGAGGAGGGCGAGGCGTCGCAGGAGGCGGCTGCGTTCGAGGTCGTTCGGCTTGCGCAGGTCGAGGTCGTAGTCCTTCCAGGAGGCCTCGGGCGGCAGGCGCAGGCGCCGCTGGGCGCGGCGCAGGTCCTGCTGGAGCGGCACCATCGGCGTCTCGTCGGGCACCTCGCCGATGCGCTCGCCCACCACCAGGCGCTCGGCGATCAGGCGCATGGGCGCGTCGGCTCCGCCGCAGAGCACCGCGTGGCAGGCCTCGTCCAGCTCCGGCAGGCCCGGGAGCGGCCGGTCGCGCATGGCGGCCAGCGCCTCGGCCAGCCGCACCGCCTCGATCACGCCGGCCGAGGGCGCGTCCAGCCCCTCGTCGCGCAGCAGGCGGGCGGCGCGCGTCACCCAGCGCACGACTGTCTGCTCGGGGTGGTTCCAGAGGTGGTCGTACCAGCCAGGGGACTCGACGCCGGCGCCGTAGCCGCTGGCGAAGGTCAGCCGCCCGTAGGACCACGGCACAAAGGTGGCGGCGGTCTTGACCTTGGGGAGCCCCTTGAGCAGCGCGGCATCGCGCCGGGCGCCGGAGAGGTCTGTGAGCGCGGGGCCGTGCCACGCGCCGCAGACCACGGCGATGCGGCGGCGCCCCTCGGCGCGAGCGGCGCGCACCGCCTGGCGCATCCAGGCCTCGCGCAGCGCCTCCGTCGGCCCGCGCTCCTCGGGGAATGCATCACGCAGCGCCGCCATCGCCTCGAGGACCGCCGCGAATGCGTCCGCGCCGTCGCGCCGCTGCTCGACCACCTGCTCCCACCAGCGCTCGCCGTCGCCGTAGCCGGCGGCCTCCGCCAGGGCGGAGAGGGGGTCGGAGGCGAGCTGCGAGTCATGCGTGGTGAGTTGTGAGTCAGAATCATCCTCGACGCCGCCACCCTGGGCGGCTTCGTCGCGGTGCTCGTGGCTGTCGCGACGCGCTGCGGTTTCGGGCTCTCCGGCCTGGCTCACGACTCGCGTCTTGCGGCTCGTGGCTGCCATGCGGTGGGTCTGGGGCAGGTCCATCAGCCGCACCGGGATGCCGCGCGCCAGGCCGAAGCGCACCCCCTGCCACTCGGGCGAGAACTCGGCGAGCGGGAAATAGGCTGCGCGGTGCGGCGCGTCCGGCACATACACCAGCAGCGCCACCGGCGGGCGCATCGCGGGGTGCGCCAGCAGCGGCAGCACCTCCTGCGCGTCGGGCGGCCCCTCGACCAGGATCGCGTCGGGCTGGAGCTGCTCGAGCGCCCGCAGGAGGCTGCGCGCCGAGCCCGGGCCGTGGTGCCGCACCCCGAAGATATGGACGTCGCTCATGGGCTACGAGACCTCGCGGCAGGCGCGGTACAGGTCCTTCCAGCCATCGCGCTCCTTGACCACCGTCTCCAGGTACTCGAGCCACACCACCCGGTCCTGCACCGGGTCCTTGACCACCGCGCCCACCAGGCCGGCGGCCACATCCCCCGCGCCCATGCAGCCGTCGCCGAAGTGCGCCGCGAGCGCCAGGCCGCTGTTGACCACCGAGATCGCCTCGGCCGTGCTGAGTGTTCCGCTCGGCGACTTGAGCTTCGTGCGGCCGTCCTCGGTCACGCCGCCGCGCAGCTCGCGGAACACTGTCACGATGCGGCGGATCTCCTCCAGCGCCGGCGGGTCGGCCGGCAGCTCCAGCGCCCGCCCGAGGCTCGCAACGCGCCGCTGCACAATATCGACCTCCTGCTCGACGGTGTCGGGCAGCGGCAGCACCACTGTGTTGAAGCGGCGCTTCAGCGCGCTCGACAGGTCGTTCACGCCGCGGTCGCGGTCGTTGGCGGTGGCGATCACGTTGAACCCCTTAGCGGCCTGAACCTCCGCGCCGAGCTCGGGTATCGGCAGGGTCTTCTCGGAGAGCATGGTGATCAGGGTGTCCTGCACGTCGGCGGGGATGCGGGTGAGCTCCTCCACCCGCGCGATCTTGCCGTCGCGCATGGCGCGCATGAGCGGGGAGGCCACCAGCGCGTCGGCCGAGGGGCCGTCGGCGAGGAGGCGGGCGTAGTTCCAGCCGTAGCGCATGCTCTCCTCGGCGGTGCCGGCGGTGCCCTGCACGAGCAGCGTCGAGTCGCCGGAGATCGCGGCGGCGAGGTGCTCGGAGACGTAGGACTTGGCGGTGCCGGGGACGCCGAGCAGCAGCAGGGCGCGGTCGGTGGCGAGGGTGGCGACCGCGATCTCCACCAGGCGCCGGCTGCCGATGTACTTTGGCGTGATCTCGGTGCCGTCGCGCAGCCGCCCGCCGAGCAGGTAGGTGGCGACGGCCCACGGCGAGAGCCGCCACCTCGGCGGGCGCTGTCGGTCATCGTTACGGGCCAGGGCGCCCAGCTCGTCGGCGTACTGCTGCTCAGCGTGCGCGCGCAGGATCTCGGTCATGGTCAGCTCCCCTGTAGTGCGTTCAGCATGGTTCGGCGAAACTCCAGCAGCTCGGCGCACTGCGCCACATACCCCTCCCACTGCGGCCAGTGCGCGGCGTCTCGCGGCCAGCCACGCCCGATCTCCGTCAGCAGTGCCACCGGCGCGCGCTGCCCGATGGCGTGCAGCAGGTGCCCGTCGCGCCAGACGTTGCGCTCCTTGCGGCGGACTCCCTCCTGCAGGGCGGCGAGCACGGCCCGCGCGAGCGCCAGACTCCACGGCCGGTCGCATGCGACCACGGTCGAGGCGCCCGCGCCCCCTGCCGCGAGGCTCGCCAGCGCGAAGCGCTCGAATCGCTCGGGCGGCAGCTGCGCCGCCAGCGCGCCCATCGGCAGGGCACCGGCTGTGATCCGCACGAGCGGCCGGTCCGCAGCGTGGGTCAGCAGCGCCTCGGCCCAGGCCGGGTCCGGGTGGCGCTCCACGGCGGACCACCAGCCGCTCAGCAGCGCGTCGGCGTGCTCGTGGCGCAGGGCGGCCCGCACGATCGCGTCGGGCTCGGCCTGCCACGCGTCGCCCCAGGTGGACGGCGGCACGGCGGCGAGCATCTGGGAGAGCCACCAGGCGCGCTCGCCGATCGTCTGCGCGTGCGGTTTAGGCTCGACGCCATCGCGGGCCATGGCCTTGTCACAGGCCTCGGGCAGCGCGACGGCGATGCTCGGCGGCCGGCCGGGGCGCAGCCCGAGCATGCGTGCGGGCTCGGCGGGGACCCAGTGCAGCAGCGGGGCCATGCGCTCGGCCATGCGCTGTATGAGCGCAGACCCTGGCAGGCGGCTGAGGAGCTCGGCGGCGGCGGCGCGCACCTCGGCGCTGCGGTCGTCGAGCGCGCCCTCCAGCAGCGGCTCGTCGGCGGCGCAGAGCCCGGCGCGCAGCTCGGCCAGGAGGGCAGCGCGGTCGGCGGCCCGCTCCTGGGCCCAGGTGGAGCGCACGAGCTCGTGGGCCAGCCCCCGATCGGACGCGAGGAGCGCGCGAAGCATCGCCAGCCGCGCGGGGCGGGGGGCGGTGCTCCACGTGCTGAGTGCTGAGCGCTGAGTGCTGAGTGCCGAGGGTGCTGACTCAGTACTCAGCACTTCCAACTCAGCACTGGCGTACTCCCACGCCGAGTTGAGGGAGGCGAGCCAGGCGCCGCGCCGGCCGAGGGCGGGGAGGATCGCCGGCCGCAGGGCCACCTGGCCGCGGCCGAGCTCCAGCAGTTCGGGCAGGAGGGCGGCGGGGGCACGGTAGCCCGCGGATGCCAGGGCGTCCAGCCACTCGGGCAGGGCGGGGCGGTGCTGGCCGCGGAGCATCAGCGCCAGGTGCTGCGCGGCGGTTGGCGGGCACTCGGGCAGGTCGTCGGGCGCGCACGCCGGGATCGCCTCGCTCGGGTCACCGGGCGCGGGGAGGCGCCCCGCGCGCAGCCCGAGCGACACCGCCGCTGCCGCGCCGAGCAGCGCCCCCTCGGGGTCGCCGGATTCTCCCAGCGCCGCCAGGAGCTCGCTGAGCGCCCCGTCCGCCCCGGACAGCGGAGGAGGCCTGCGCTCCGTGCCGAGCGCGGCCGCGACGACGAGCGAGGGCCAAAGCGGTGCGGAGTGCTGAGGATTGAGTGCCGAGTGGCTTGTCATTGCCGACCTCGTTGCAGGTTGCGGCGTTCCTCCACCGAGGCTCGGAGGCCACCGATGATCCGGCCGATCTCCTCGGCCTGAGTGAATAGCTGCTGGAACTCTTGTTGGCGAAGGTAGCCGGTATCGACGGCGACATACAGGAGCGATCGAAGCTCTGCGCAGGAGGCCTTCGCTATCGATAGGAATTGATGAAATTCGCCGCTGGTGCCACGTTCGAAGCCTTCTGCTACGTTCGACATCATTGAGACAGCGGCGCGCTGCGTTTGCCTGACCAAACCATAATCTTGCGCATACTGGCCTTGCTGTGTCACTCGATACACATGTTGAGTTAGCAGACGCGCCTTTTGCCAGGCGATCAGATCTTCGAATCGCTCAACACCCAACTGTTCGCTCCCCCATTGCTTAGTACCAACTGCAAGCTGTACAGGGTGTACTCGCCTGGATAGAGAACACCGTCGGCGTGCAGCACTCAGTCCTCAGCACTCAGTCCTCAGCACTCAGTACAGGCTACCGCAAGTTCGTTCCGAGCTGGCTCTCTGCTTCGTTCGGCTACTACACCGGAACGCTAGACGAAACCCGGAACGATTTTGTGGTTGGCTGTACTCAGCACTCAGTCCTCAGCACTCAGTCCTCAGCACTCAGTCCTCAGCACTCAAGACTCACGTACTCACGTTCTCCCCCCGCCCACGCCCCCAGCGGCGCCAGCGCCTCGCCGTCCCACTCGCCCGCGACGGTCGCGGGGGCGCCGCCGCTTACTGCGAGTAGTCGCCAGGCTGCCTCGAAGCTGCCCGCGATCGGGAGCCGTCGCCCCTCATCATCCTCGAGCTGCCAGCGCCCCGCGTGGCGCGCCAGGGTCGCCGGGCCGACGCAGAGCGGGTAGCGGTCGAGCCAGGGGTTGCGCGCGAGCGCCGTGGCGTAGGCCGCTGTCGCTTTCGTGGCTGTCGTGCCCACCGGGCTCTCCAGAGCCCTCGCGGGGCAGCGCGGCTCCCTCACCAGTGCCCGCAGTGGCGCCGCCCCAGGGTAGAACACGAGCGCGGCCTCGAAGGTGGTTCCCGGCGCAGGCCCCTGCTCCAGCGGCTGACCTCCGCCCGCGAAGCTCATCAGCAGCGCCGGTCGCCCCGTAGCGCGCCCAAGCAGCCAGGTGCGGCGGACACGCAGCTGCTCCTCCTCCGTGATCCGGTGCCCCAGCACATGCCAGGTGTCGCGCACGCCCGGCCCCGCCAGCAGCGCCTCCTGGCTCACCGTGAACCCCAGCGACGCCCGCACGTCGGCCTGGGTCTCGGGCGGGAGCTCGGCCAGGCGCAGGTAGCCCTCGGCCAGGAGGTGCAGTCGCCCGAGCCGCTCGAGCGCGCGCGCCTGCCAACCCTCGCCGGACGCCGGGAGCAGGGCCAGCTCGCGGATCGCCCGCGCCGCGCCCGGCGCCTGCGCGTCCACCATGCGCGCGGCCATGGCCGTCCACTGCGCCGGGCGCGCCTGCGCGGTCGCCAGCCCCTGCCGCGCCTGGTCCCGGAGCCAGCGCCGCAGCTCCTCCATCCCGGCGGCCACCTTCGCCTCGCGCGCGGCGGCCGTCCGGGCCTGTGCTCCCGCCCGCCTTCGTGCCGCGTCGTCCGCTGCGGGCGTGGCCTCCCTGACGGGCTCTGCGACCTGCTTTGCGCGCCGCGCGCGGGCGGCCAGCCACTCCGCGACCCACGGGGGCTGCGCTGTGTCGGGGAGCGACGCGGGCTGTGCGGCCGCGAGGAGCATGAGGCCGAGGGCGTGCTTGCAGGGGAGCTTGCGGCTGGGGCACGAGCAGCGGGCGGCGAGGTCGGACAGGTCCACCTGGGTGCGGTAGGGCTCGCGGCCGCTGCCGCGGCACTCGCCCCACGCGGCCCCGGCGTCCCGCCCGAGCGAGGCCCACGCGGTGGGGGCGGCGAGGGCTCGGCCGGCTTGAGCGGAGGAGGCGTCCGGCGCGAGCGCCAGGACTCGGTCTTCGGAGAGCGCGTCATGCAAGGTCGTCACCGTGTGCTGGGCTACTGTCCCGATCAGAGTAGCACGGGTGTGTGACAGGGGGTGTCACACGCCTGCGCTACTCTGATGATAGCGTTTGGAGCGAGGTGCTCGGTGCAGCGAATCGTAGCGGAGGTGTGGCAGTTTTGGCCCTAGCCAGCCTGGGCGGCGGCGTGAGGCGGTGTGGGGGCTGCCGGCGCAGACAGGAGCTCTCGCTCGTCGGGCACGCCCAGCTCGACTGCCAGGCGCCATGCCCTTAGCTTGCACAGCTCCTCCTCCGCGGCCAGAGCCACCGAAGCTCCCGCGCGCAGCCCAGCGTCCGGACGCGCCATGTCCAGAATCCCGATCTCCCCCACGTCCGGCTTGAGCAGCAGCGCCGGCGGGTGCTGCCGGAGCTCCATCTCCGTCGCGTGGGCCACCATCACCGCCACCGCGCGCTGGGCGAGCTCGAACTGGCGCGGCGCCACTGTCAGCCGCGCAAGCGGCCCTGTCGGCGTGGCGAACGACAGCGTCCAACCCTCACCCGAGTCGACCAGCTGCACAGCCACCACCCGCCCGGCGCCCATGCGCTCGACCACGTCGATCGGCAGGTTGTTGAGTGTGCCGCCGTCACACAGCACCTCGTCGCCGCGCACCACCGGCGGGAAGATCCCCGGCAGCGCGGTCGTGGCCATCAGCGCCGGCACCAGCGGCCCCTCGTCGATCACCACCACGCGCCCGCTCGCCAGGTCCACGGTCGTGACCGCGCACGGTACGCGCAGGTCGGCGAAGGTGCGGTCGCCGAGCAGCTCGCGCAGGAAGGCCTCGCGCTTGCGGGACCCGAGCAGCCCGGTGCGGCTCGGGTCGGGGGTGGCGATGCGGCGCAGGGTGAAGCCGGTGAAGGCGCGCCCGATCTCCTCCACGCTCAGCCCGGCCGCGTAGAGCACGCCGACGGCGCCCCCGATCGAGGTGCCGGCGATCAGGTCGATCGGCACCTCGAGCTGCTCGAGCGCGGCCAAGACGCCAAGGTGCGCCCCGCCCTTGCCGCCGCCCCCGCCCAGCACTAGCCCGATCCGGCGCGGCTCCTCCGGCTCTGGCGGCGGGGGCGACTCCTGCTCCACCACCGGGCGCCGCAGCCGCTCGCCGAGCCGCAGCAGGTCGGGCGGGAGGAGCGCGATCTGCCGCTGGAGCGCCTGCCACAGCCGGCTACGCTGTTCGATCACCGGTGCACCTCGTTCGGTCTGAGCTCTTCCAGGGCTGTTGATCGTACCACGGATGTGCCGCCCGCGCACCTGCTACAGTGGCTCGATCTGCACCCGCGCGAGGTCCATCCACTGCGCGCCCGACACCTCGTGCAGCCCCCAGCCGAAGCGGCCGCGCGGCGTCGCGATGAGCCACTGGCTGTCCACCCAGGCTACGAACCCGAGCGGCCCGCGTGGGACACGGTCGGTCTCCAGCACGGTGGCGCCGTCCACTGTGAAGCGCGCGCCATCGGTGCGCCACTCCAGCGTGTAGGTGCGCCACACGGGGCTCGGGGGCTCCAGCGCCGATTCTGCCACACGCAGCGCGCGCTGCACCCGCGGCCACAGGCGGTGGTAGACTCCCGGGATGTTGTTCAGCAGTAGCACCGCGGGTGCCAGTGGCGCCCAGGCCAGCGCCCCCAGCGTGCGCGACTCCACGCACGACGCCTTCCAGCCGTGGCCCGGGACTCCGAGCGCAAGCGGCATGTCGGCCGGCGGCGCGGCGTAGAAGAACCAGATCGCGGCGGGGAGCACCGGCAGCACCTGGCCGGCGGGGGAGAGTGGGCTGTTCCAGAAGCCGAAGCCTGCCGTCCCGAGCGGCGGCCCCGAGAAGCGTGCGCGCACAGTCATGCGGAGCGGCGGTCGCCAGGGGAAGCGGTCGCGCGACAGGCCGAGGTAGTCATCGATCTGGGCGTTCGCGTAGTGTGTGCGGCGCGCCCCGGCAACCCCTAGCCGCAGCCCCGCCTCTGTCAGCGCCGCGCGCCCGCCGCCCACCTGCATCACGCGCCAGCGTGGGTCGAGCCGCGGGCGGAAGCTGTCATCGAGCATGGCTACGACCACCGTCCAGTATTCAGCGTCCAGTATTCAGCGTCCAGCGTTCAGCGTCCAGCGTTCAGCCTACGGGTCGATCCGCGGCAGCGCCACGCGGAACGGCACGTCCTCCCCGGCAAACTCCGCCAGCGACTCCCACAGCACCGGGTGGAAGACCGCGTCGGGGTTGCCGCGCTTCACCTCAACAGCCGCCTCGATCAGGCCCAGGCCCTCGATCTCACGCAGGGCGGCTACGGCAAACGCCACCGAGCGACTGATCCCGGCGCCGCAGGCCACCAGGCAGACCTTCCCCTCCCGGTGCGCCTCCTGCACGAAGTCCACCCCGCGGCGCAGCAGAGCCTGCGCGATCGGCTCGCCGTCCTCGACGCTCAGCAGCAGCGTCCGGCGCTGGGGCGAGGGCAGGGTCGCAGCAAGCTGGAGCACGACGTCGATCTCGTACAGCGCCAGCTGCTCCTCGTCCATGCTGTCGCGGAAGCCGCCGACGTGCAGCCAGGGCCGGATCTCGTACATTTCCACCTCACTCGCGGCGCAGGGCGCGGAGCGCCCGGCCGACTCCGATCACCAGTGCCGTCACGCCGAGGGTGGCGGTGCCAAGAGCGCCTACCAGCACCCCTGCCCCTGCGGCCCGCGCCATGCGCTCCTCCACCCGTGCCGCCTCGCCGTGCGCTCTCTCATCTGCCGGCGTCGCTTCGCCTGCCGCCGCTGTGGCCGGCACGGCCTCGTGCGCCGGCTGACCGCGACGGCTGCCCAGCATGGTGGCGTACGCGTAGCACAGCTCGGCGCCCAGCAGCAGTACCTGGCTCGAGAGGTAGATCCAGAACATCAGCAGCATCACGCCGCCGATCACGCCGTACCCCTGGTAGCTCGCGCCCAGGTTCACCACCCCGCCCACCACCAGCCGCTGCAAGGCGATGAACACCAGCGCCGCCAGTAGCGCCCCGAGCCACACGTCACCCCACGCGACGTAGGTGGAGGGCAGCATCCGGTAGAGGACTGCCAGCACACCGAAGAGCACCACCAGCGACACCACGAGCTGGACCACCTGCAGGATCCACGCGTCGTCGACGGAGATGATCGCGATGCCGTCCGTCAGGTCGCGCGCGGTGACGAACAGCACCTGGATCACCAAGTTCGCCACCACCGAGAGGATCACCAGGAGCACCGCCCCGAGCACCAGCGCGAAGGACACCGCCTTCTCGCGTCCGGCGGTGAGCGCCTTGGAGAGAAATCCGGCGCCCGCGTTCGGCGGCGGCGCCACCGACCAGATCTTGTCGAAGGTCTTGTCCAGCGCCCCGAAGAAGCCACTCGCGGAGAGCAGCAGCGTCCCGAAGCCGATCAGCCCCACGCTGCCGCGGTTCTCCGTCAGGCTCGCGAGGGTCTCCTCGATCACGCTGTAGGCGTTCGACGGCAGCGTATCAGCCGCGAGGCGCAGGATCGTCGCGCGCGCGTCGGAGGCCGGGCCGGCCACGAACCCCACGATGCTCAGGATCACCAGCAGCAGCGGGAAGAGCGAGAACAGGGCGTAGTAGGCCAGCGAGGCGCCGAGGTTGGCACACTCGTCCTGCTGGAACTTGGCGAAGGCGCGCTGCCCGAGCGGCAGCACCGTGCTTTTGAAAAAGCCAATCATCGCGCAGAGTCTAGCACTCCGCGGCGCCGCGGTCAACGCTCGTGTGTCATAGCACCCGCCACCAGCCGTGAGCGCCCGTCAGCGTTGCTATAATAGCTGTCTTCCCCGCAGACGAAGGAGGACACGATGCGAACGCACGCAGCCGTGCTGTACGAGCTGGGCCGCCCGACGCCCTACGCGGATTCGCGCGCCCTGGTGGTGGACGAGGTTGAGCTGGACGGCCCCGGCGAGGGCGAGGTGCTGGTGGAGATGGCGAGCGCCGGCCTGTGCCACTCGGACCTGTCGGTGATCGACGGCTCCCGCCCGCGCCCGATGCCGATGGTGATGGGCCACGAGGCCGCCGGGGTAGTGCGTGAGGTGGGGCCGGGCGTGGCTGACCTGCGCCCCGATGACCACGTGATCTTCTCGTTCCTGCCGATGTGCGGCCGATGCCGCTTCTGCGCCATGGGGCGCCCGGTGCTCTGCGAGCGCGGCGCGCGCGCCAACCAGGAGGGCTCGCTGCTCAGCGGCGCGCGCCGCTTCCGCGACCGGGCCGGCCGCACGCTCAACCACCACCTCGGCGTCTGCGGCTTCGCGCGCCACACCGTCGCCGCGCAGGAGTCGCTGATCAAGATCGACCGCGACTTCCCGCTGGAGAAGGCGGCCCTGTTCGGCTGCGCGGTGATCACCGGCGTCGGCGCGGTGGTCAACACGGCCCGCATCGAGCCGGGGTCGGCGGTGGCGGTCTGGGGCCTGGGCGGGGTGGGGCTCAGCGCGGTGATGGGCGCGCGGCTGGCGGGGGCCTCGCCGATCGTGGCGGTGGACCGGCTGGCGCACAAGCTCGAGCTCGCGCGCTCGCTCGGGGCGACCCACACGGTGAACGCGTCGGAGGTGGATGCGGTGGCGGCGGTGCGCGAGCTCACGGGCGGCGGCGCGCAGTACGCCTTCGAGGTGGTGGGCAGCGAGCAGGTGCTGGCGCAGGCCTACCAGGCCACCTGCCGCGGCGGCACCACGGTGACGGTGGGGCTCCCCGGCCCGACGCGCATGCTGAGCGTGCCGGCGGTGCAGATCACGGCTGAGGAGCGCACCATCCGCGGCTCGTTCATGGGATCCGCGGTCCCCCGGCGCGACATCCCGCGCTTCATCGAGCTGTACCGCGCCGGGCTGCTGCCGGTGGACGCGCTGCACTCGCGCACGATCCGGCTGGAGGAGATCAACGCCGGCTTCGATGCGCTGGCCTCCGGCGATGCCGTGCGGCAGATTATTACGTTCTAGGCCGGTGCCATGGAAAGTGGGGTGTGGAGGGCAAAATCCTCCACACCCCACCAGGAAAGGGTTCGCGGGGGCAGGCCCCCGCACCCTCACGACGCGAGCGGCGCCCGCTTATATCCGAAACACCATCGCCACCCGCCCGAGCTGAATGCGCGCGCCGTCGTGCACCGGCGTGGCTACGTTCGGGTCGAGCTTGACGCCGTCCACCCGGGTGTAGTTGGTGCTGTTCAGGTCGGTGATCGACCACTGCCCGCCGTCCTGCGTCAGGCGCGCGTGCTGCCGGCTCACGCCGCCGCTCTCGCCGCCGTGCGGGGTCATGTCGACCTCGGGGTGGATGCCGCTGATCGGGTCCTCGCGGCCGATGATGATCTCGCGCCGGTCGGTCGGCAGGGTGATCTCTGCGCCGCTATCCTCGAACACGAGCCGCGGCCCCGTGCTCACGGGCGCGGGGGCTGGGGCGGGCTCCGGCGCGGGAGCCACCACGGGCGCGGGGGCTGGGGCGGGCTCCGGCGCGGGCGCGGCGGGCATGTCCTGCGCGGTGGATGCTGCCTCAGGCGCGGGAGTCGTCGGCGCGTCAGCGGTGACGGCCGGCGCCGTGGATAGGGCCGCCCCGCCGGTCAGCGCGTCGAGCTCGGCCTGGGTGCGGGCGAGGGCGGCGCGGGCGTCGTCGAGGCTCTGGAGGACGCCGGGGGGAGTGGCGGCGCCGAGGGTCTGCTGGACGGCCTCGAGCTGGGTGACGACCTGGGTCTGGCGCGCGATCTCCCCCTCCAGCCGCGTCCGCTCGGCGTCGTACGTGGCCTGCCCGTCGATATTGGGCGCGGCGGGAGCCTGCCCTGTCTCCTCGGGGGAGACCGTCGGGATGTTCGCCGGGTCCACCGGGGGCGGCTCCAGCGCGCTAGGCGCCTGTCCGACATCTGTCGGCACGCCGGCCACCGTCGCGTCGGTCGGCGGCGCCACCTCGACCGGGACAGCTTCGCTGGTTGGTGCCGTGGTATCCACGGAGCTCGGCGCGGCGGCCTGAGCCGCGGCGCCGTTCGTCTGCGCCTGCGGCAGAGCGGCGCCGCAGTTGTCGCAGAATCGGTCGCCGGCCATGTTCTCGCGGCCGCACTGGGGGCAGATCGGCCCCGCGCCCAGGGTGGGGGGTGTGGCTGGCGTCGTCATCATGGTTGGGGCGTCAGCGCTGGCGGCTGGCGGCGCGGCGCTCCCGAGCGGCGCGCCGCACTCATCGCAGAAGGCCTCGCCGGGCAGCACCACCGTGCCGCAGCGCGGACAGGTTGGAGCGGCTGTAGCGCTTGGGGCGGCCGTTGCGGTTTGGGGGGTGGAGGGGGCGGCCGCTGGAGCGTCCAGGCGTGTGCCGCACTGGTCGCAGAAGCGGTTGGCCGGGTCGTTCTCAGCGCCACATGTCGGACACTTCATACGTATCTTCCTCTCTCTGAGCGAGGCTCCGCGCCGTAGCTCCCAAAAGTCCCCGTGGACCTACTCCTCCAGCTTCTGCGTCAGGCGCCGTGTGGCGTAGCGCAGCTCCTTCTGGGTCTCGGCGCTCATGCCCCTGCCCTGCTCCAGGGCCGCGGCCTGCTCCTGCGCCTTCTGCGCCAGCTCAAGCTCCCCCAGGTCCAGTAGGCGGGTGGCGGCTGCACGCAGCTTCTGCGTCGCGCCGGACACGTTGCCCGCCTCGGCCTCCGAGAGCGCGCGCGTCTGGAGCTTGAACGCCGTCACCTTCTCCACCAGGTTCATCACGCGCGGCGCGTAGGCCGCCCGACTCGCGTCGGCGGTGAGCTCCAGCAGCACGTCCTGCTTCACCGCCTGCGGCTCCGAACCCAGCGGCGTGAAGTGCAGCTCAGCCTGGGCTACGCGGAAGCTGCCGGCGGGGCGGGGCGGGAGCATCAGCTCTACCACCACGCTTGCCGTGGCGCCGGCCTCCAGGTCGCCCAGCCGCACCGACACCTCGTTCTGCCCGATGGGCTGGTAGCCGAGGTTCGCGATCACCGGGGTGGCGCGGTACACCGCCCGCGGCGTCACGTCGCGAACCAGGCGCAGCAGCAGCCGCGCCTCGGTGGCGGCCGTCCCCTGAGCCACCCGCACCGCGCGCTGGAAGAAGCTCGTGATCTGGGCCGGGTCGGCGACGTAGTCCGAGCTCCCGCCCGTGCTCTCGGCGATGTCGTCCAGCAGCTTCTCGTTCCACTCGGCGCCCAGGCCCAGCGCGGTGATCCGCACGCCCAGAGTGCCGAGCTCACGGGCCAGAGCGCGGCAGGTGTCCTCGTCGCCCCAGGTCTGCCCATCAGTCAGCAGCAGCATCGCCGCCACGCGGTCCGGCGCGAGGTGCTTGCGGAGCTCGGCCTGGCCGGCGGTCATGCCGCCCGACATCGCCGTGCCGCCCATCTCCTCGATCGCGTCCACCTGGGCCAGCAGGGCGGCTTTGTCGGCAGCCGGGGTGGCGGGGACCAGCACCTGGACGGTGTCGTCGAACAGCACGATCGAGACCACGTCCTGCGGCGTGAGGGTGTCGATCACCCGGCGCGTGGCTTCCTTGAGCGCGGCGAGCTTGGCGCCCTTCATCGAGCCGGAGCGGTCCAGCACCAGGCAGAAGTTGAGCGGCACGGCGGTGGAGGCCGCCGCAGGGGTTGCTTCGACCAGCAGATAGGCCACCTGCGGGCTCTGGCTGACCGGGAGCGGCGCGCGGCCCCAGGTGCACGCGAGGGTGACTGCCTCAGGCATAGGGTGTGCTCTCCATCCCCTTGCGGGGCTCGGGGGCGATGTGCCCCCCTCGTCTCCTCAAGATTATACGCCCGCGCGCGCCGCATCGTTGCGCTGCTCTCCGCCCTACGGCGCCTCAAACCTGACCAGGATCACGGTGATGTTGTCGTCGCCGCCCGCGGCGTTGGCGGCCTTGATCAGCGCCTCGCAGGCGGCCTGAGGGTCCGGGTTGGCGGCGATGATCTCGGCCATCTGCGGGTCGCGCGTCATCTCCCACTGGCCGTCGCTGGTGAGCAGCAGCGCGTCGCCGGGGCGCAGCCGCTCGACGAACACATCGACCTCGATCTCGGCCTTGTCGCCGAGCGAGCGCATGACGGCGTTGCGCTGCGGGTGGGAGTAGACCTCGTCGGGGGTAATCTGGCCAAGGTCCACGAGGCGCTGCACCAGCGAGTGGTCCTTGCTGACACGCCGCAGGGCGCCGTCGCGCAGCAGGTAGGTGCGGCTGTCGCCGATGTTGCCCACCACGGCGCGGTCGCCGGCCACCAGCGCCATCGTGATGGTGGTGCCCATGTCGTTGCCGCGGCTCTGGGCCTCGCGCAGTACGTAGGCGTTGGCCTGGAGCACGGCGCGCTTCACCACCTCGCGCAGGCGTGCCTCGTCGTCGGTGGCGTCGGCGTCCACCGTGGGCGTCAGATACTCGCTCTGCACCACCTCGAAGGCGCCGCGCAGCGCCAGGTCGCTGGCCACCTCACCGGCGCTGTGGCCGCCCATGCCGTCCGCCACAATGTACAGGCCCCAGGTGCGCGGGGCGGCCTTGCGCACCATGGTCAGCTCCAACGCCAGCAGTGAGTCCTCGTCCAGGTCGCGCACCATGCCGGTGTGCGAGGCTGCGCCGACCCGCGCCATGAGCGGCTGCGGCTGGGTGCGGTCGGCCACCAGGGCCTCGATCCGAGCAGCGAGCGTAGCGGCGTCGCCGATCGCGCCGGTGCGGATCTCGCTCAGCAGGTCGGGCAGGCCGCCCTGGCCGGTTGGGACCTCGCTCTCCTCCAGGCGGCGGGTGGTGCGCGGGGTGGCGGTGAGGGCCTCGAGCAGGGCTGCCAGCGCGCCCAGGTCCTCTGCCTGCGCGTCCCCGTCGGCCTGGCGCAGCCCGGGGGCCGAGCGGAGCCGCGGCTGGCGCGCCGTCAGCTCGACCTGGTCGGGCGTGACGGGGCCAAGCGCCAGGCCCTGGGTGTGGAGCGTGCGGAGCAGCTGCGCCAGCCCACGGCCCACGTACAGGGCGTCGAGCTCATCCAGCGGGGGCGCTACGGCCGCCCGGCCGCTCTCGGCGGCCAGTGTCAGCGTGCGATCGCCCTCCTGGGCCTGGTCCCAGATTGCCGGCAGCATCGCGCGCGCGGCCTCGTCGGCCACCGCCGGCACCAGCGCGAGCCCCTGCGGCGCGCCCTCTGCGATCTGCCCGCGGTAGCGCCGCCCCTCGAGGTTTGCGCCGCACTCGGTGCAGAACAGCTCGCCGGACTCGTTCGTGGTCGCCCCACACGACCAGCAGCGCCGCCAGGGTTCGCGGTCAACGGCCTCCACCGCGCCGCCCTGCTCGGCGACAATCTCGTATCGCCCGGCGAACAGCCCTGCTGTCGGCTGCTCCGTTCCCTGCTGGTCCATCGGTTCTTCCTCTCTCTGCGCTGCGGGCGGTGGGTCGGTCTCCAGCCCCTCAGATTGCTCTGCGGCGGGCGCTGGAGGGGACGACGGCTCGGCCGACAGTGTTGCGGCCAGCCAGGCGCGGTCGTCCTGCGACGGGCGGGCGGGTGTGATCGGCGTCGCGCACTGGAAGCAGAATCGCGCGCCGTCGCGGTTGTTGGACCCGCAGGATGGGCAGATCGGCATAGTGTTAGAAGCGTTCAAGCGATGGCGTCTTCAAGCCTACAACCGAGTGCGGGGCCCGTGGCGATCGTGTGCTGGGCCGCGCTGCGGGGAGCGCCTACGTGTGCTGGTCGACTCGCACAATCACAACGCTGATGTTGTCGCGGCCCCCGCGCTCGTTCGCCAGGGCCACCAGCGTGTCGGCCGCGCGCTCGGGGTCCGGCTGCTGCAGCACGATCTGAGCGATCTCCTCGTCCAGCACGTGGTTGAAGAGGCCGTCGGAGCAGAGCAGCAGCACATCGCCGGGCTCAAGGTGCTCGGAGCGCGTGTCGATCGCGACCGAGGGATCGGTGCCGATCGAGCGGTAGAGGATATTGCGCTGCGGGTGGGTACGGGCTTGCTCGGCGGTGATCTGGCCGATGTCCACCAGCCGCGCGACCAGGCTGTGGTCCGAGGTGAGCTGCGCGGAGAGCGCGCCGTCCTCGGTGACGCCGCCGAGGTTGAACAAGTAGGCGCGCGAGTCGCCCACCGAGGCGAGGTGCAGCCGGTCGCCCACCA
>JBDLTZ010000185.1:0-19514 GCA_039805565.1 Chloroflexota bacterium
TGCGGTCGCCGTCGATGGTCTGGGCGAGGCTGGTGCCGAGCGTGAGCAGCTCGTAGAGGCGCTCGTTGGTGCGGATGAGGCTCTGGAGCGGCTCATCCACCAGGCGCTCGACGGCCTCACGGATGCCGGCGTCGCTGAAGGCGTGCCGCTGGCCCTTCGCGGTGATGGCGTTGTTGGCGCGCAGCCATGGCTCCAGCACGCCGGTGAGCACGACCCGCCCCTCGCGGCCGCCGCGCAGCGCCAGCGCCTCATCGGGCGTGAGGTACTGCCAGCCGAGGGTGATGAGCAGTTGGGCGGCGGGGATCTGCGAGCTGAGCTCCTCGCGGTAGGGGTTAGCCGGCATCACGCCCCCATATCTGCGTAGCGCCCGAGCGCGATGAGCCTCGCGCGCTCAGCGACCAGGTCGAGCCGGTTGATCTGGAGCAGGCGGGCGGTCACGCGTCCGTGGGCCGTGAGCGGCTCGATGACCCCGGTGTCGAGGAGCTGGAAGTGCTCGCCCCACTCCTGTCGGCGCGGGTGGTACAGGGCCACCACGTCGCCGGTCTCGGGGTCGAGCGAGCAGATGTCGCTGCCCTTGTGCCGGTTGCAGTCCGCGCAGGCGGCGCACAGGTTCCACTCGGCGGTCGGCCCATCGTGCTTCTCCGCGTAGATGTGGTCGACTTCATGAGTGAAGAAGGTATCGTCCTCGTGGAGCCGGCAGTACTCGCACCGTCCCCCGGCGCGCTCGGCAACCAGGCGGCGCAGCGGCTCGGGGATGTAGGTCATGCGCCAGCCGCCAGCTTCTCGCGGGCGCGGATCTTCAGGCGGCGGACGAAGTGCTCGAGCTGGAGATAGGCGTCCAGCTCAGCGCGCTCGGCGTCGCTCAGGGCCGCGTTGCGGCTGCCATCGAGCAGGGCGCGCAGCCGCTCCTGCGCGGACGCCGAGGGGCGCAGGGCGATCACCGCCTCGGGCGTGGGCGCCGAGAGCAGGAAGTCAAGCACTTCGTCCGCCGGTGTCGGCGCCGGTAGGACCATTGCCATACGGGCCTCCTTCGTTCGTTCCGTGCGCTCTCAGTGTACCCTGTCGCGCCGTCACACGCGTGCTTCGTTCAAAAACACGACGGTATGTTTCTGTCTTCAACACCGCATAAAGAAAGTGGTCATTCGCGCTCCGCACGAGGTCGCTCGCGGCGAACGCCGCCTCGTCCACCCCCGCCGCGAAGCGCGCGATCTTGCGCGCCGCGAGCAGCACGTCGAGCAGCAGCGCGTCATCGCTCCGCATAGATCACTCTGGCCGAGCCGAGGATCGCGTCGCGCCGGATGGAGTTGGCGCTCTGGGCGACGGCCTGGCGGTCGAGGAGGTCGACGCGCCGGCCAAACAGCGCTTCCAGCTCGTCGCCCATGCGCGCGAGGTCGAATAGCGAGTAGCGCGCCCCGTCACGGAAGGCGGCCAGCACGTCGACGTCGCTGTCGGGGCGGAAGTCGTCGCGCAGCGCCGATCCGAACAGCGCGAGCTCGACGATGTTCCAGCGCTGGCAGAAGGCGCGGATCGCATCGGCCGGCACGCGCATGCTGCCAGCGGCGACCATCTCAGGGGCGTCGAGCCAGCCCTTGCCTGCTAGCACCGCGCGAGCGAGCAGGATCTGCTCGGGGGAGAAGCGCCGCTTGCGCTCATTCCACCCGTGCGTCGCCGCGACGAGCTCGTCGGGCGATTGCGCCCCCTCCTTGCGCGCGACCCAGTGCACGGTGGAGAGCAGCTCCAGCCCGAAGGGCGTCTCGAAGCCATCGACGAGATCCGCGACCCGGTCGAAGCGTGTGCAGGCCGCGGTGTCCTCGTTGAGAAGCGGCAACGCGGCATCAACCGCGCCCGGCAGGAGTTCGAGGGGCTTGGTCGGATCGTCGCCGCCGTCGGCGTAGCCAGCGACGAAGTGGCCCTCGACGGCCCGCAGGACGTGCCGGAGGTTCTCGGCGTACGGGCCGTAGATCGCCTTCTTGTAGTCGAGGCGCAGCGGCTGCCCGGCCTCCTGCATGAAGTACATCAGCTTGTGCACCTCCAGCAGGTTCACGAAGGGGTCCATCAGGCCGCCGAGGTAGCGGTGCATGAGCAGCACGAGCGCCGCGCGGCCGGGGGTCATTGGTGGGGCCGTGGTCGTCGTGGCCGGCGCGGGCCGCTCCTGAGGTGTCGACGGCTCGTAGATCTCCACGCGGACGCCTTCGAGCTGCGCGAGCGCGGCCTCGATCCGCGGGCGCACGACCTGCCAGTCAAGCCCGCCGAGGCCGCTGCCAAGCGGGGGGATGGCGAGCGAGCGGATGCCGCGCTGCTGGATCTCATCGACCAGCGCTGCCAGGCCGGTGTCGATGTACTCCAGCCGGCTCTTGCCGCGCCAGTCGCGCTTGGTGGGGAAGTTGATGATGTACTTCGGTCCGACCAGCGCGCCCGTCTCGACGACCAGCATACGGCCGGGCTGCACCTCACCGCGCTTGCAGGCCGCCGCGTACACCTTGAAGTTGGCCGGGTAGGCCTGCTTGAACTGGAGCGCGATGCCACGCCCCATGATGCCCACGCAGTTGACGGTGTTGACCAGGGCCTCGACGTCTGCCTGGAGGAGGTCGCCCGTGCGAAACGCGATCATGGTGCCCCTCCACTAGTAGTACCAGTCCGCCCGAAGCACGACGGGCGGGCGATGCGTGCTGCCTGCGAGCGCCTGTGCAACCTGCTGCTCGAACTGCCGCGCGGAGACGCCGATCCGCTCCACCAGCTCCCAGGGGAAGAAGTGGCGGAACAGAAACTCGGCCTGCTTGCCCTCTTTGACCTCCGGTAGGCGAAAGTCCGTCGCCGCGACGGCGGGCCAGTTCACCTCGCCGAGCTCGGTCTGCCGCGCGCGGAACTGCGTGTAGAACGCGCCGGCGTTGGAGAGCGAGAACGCCCAGCGCTGCCCGTGCGACTCGGCCCAGGTAACCACTGTACGAAGGTCCGCCTGGAGATGGACGATTGGCCCCTGGCCGCCCCGGTAGGTGAGCTCCGGGTGATTCGCCATGTGCAGCAGGTACAGCATGATCGAGCGCGGGCAGAAGTAGAAGGGCACGTAGTCGCCGACGGCATCACCGGGGTGACACGTCACCGGCAGGGTGAGCCGGCGCTGCTTGATTGCGCTCATCCCGATGGTCGTCCCGCCACCGCCGCGGCGCTGCATCTCCGCGTCGCACCACAGCCCGCCCGCGCCAAGCACCGACGGCATCCGGTCGGCGTGGAGGATGTGGTAGATCTTCGGCTGTGCGGGAACTGGGTACATGGGTATTGTAGCCTATCACGAAGGCGCGTGGGGCGTTTCTTCTACCTTGACTCGTACCTGCCCGGTGAGCAGGCGCTGCATCAGGCCGCGCTTCTGCTGGCGCAGGAGCGCGAGGTGCTGCTCCCTTGCGGTGATCTCTGCGTCACAGGTTGCGAGGACGTCGGCGATGCGGTCTTGCTCCTCGCGTGCGGGCAAGGGGACTGCAATCGCAAGAAACTCGTCGGGTGGCACCCTACGAGCCTTGCGCCCACCGCGCGCTTTCCCAAGGTGGCTTTTGTAGAAGCCTTCGCGGGTCACGTAGGCGAGCAGGAAGGATGGATTGATCTCGCGCGAGATGTCGAAGGCGGGCAGATCAAGGGTGCTTTCGTATCCATCGAGCTCAGCAGGCACAATGCCGAACGCGCCGTTAAGGAAATCGAGCTTGCTGTAGATAAACTGCCCTGCTTTGCGCCGGTAGTAGCGCGTGTCCTCGCTACCCGGCTGCCCATTGGCTTTTGCTTGTACGCCCTTGCCATAGAGTTTGATCGAGAGCTTCTTTGCCACAGCGCCGTTCGAGCCAGGAATACGGCTCTCTTGCAGATAAACTCCAAACGTCTGCTCTTTCCAGGGCACCTGTTTGAACTCTGGAAACCGCACCTGTCCCGTCAGCAGCCGCTGCATCAGCCCGCGCTTGCGCTCGCGCAGCGCTGCGATGAGCCGCTCCGCCACGGCGATGGCCTCATCCCAAGCGCTGAGGATCTCGGCGATGCGGCGCTGCTCGGCGAGGGGGGGGA
This sequence comes from Chloroflexota bacterium, assembly GCA_039805565.1. Taxonomy (GTDB): domain Bacteria; phylum Chloroflexota; class Chloroflexia; order Chloroflexales; family Roseiflexaceae; genus CALJIC01. Next base: position 4,045 of record JBDLTZ010000185.1, read on the forward strand.
CAAGCACTTCAAGTTTGAGAAAAGGAGCTTTCCCGATCTTGACCATGCTCGGGCTGCTACCAACAGCTATTGTCTTGAGCTTAGCTCGACCAAGTGGAGATTGAAGCCAATAAAATAACCAATGCATAGAAAATTCTTCACGGCTATTTGGCGCAAGTTGCCATATCAAATCTGGTAAGAAGTGATTTGGAAAATCTTGAGGAACATACGCGGCAGCACCCACAAGCTCAGGAGTATTTGAGCGAGAAACAAGAATACGGCCCTTCTTCGGAGAAACGCTTAATTTGTGTGCCTGATTGACAGAAACCGTTTTGTGCCTTTCCGGACGAAATCGCCCCTCAGCTAAAGAAGCCAATGTTAAGACTGCTATTTCCCCTTCTCCTGCTGGACGGTCTTCTCCTATAGCGCTATAACCTGAGTCGATTGATTCAATGAGAGTGGCAAGCGGTTGCACCTGCCAGTTTTCTGGTGTCACAGCCCCAGCTCCCGCAGGTACGCCTGCATCTGCCCGTCCAGCTCCGCCATCCGCCCGCGCAGCGCCGCGATCTCCTGCCCCACAGCCGCCAGGTCCACCGGCGCCTCCTCCTCGAAGGTGTCCACGTAGCGCGGGATGTTCAGGTTGTAGTCGTTGGCCGCGATCTCCGCCCGCGTCGCCAGGTGGGCGTAGCGCGGCACGCTCTGGCGCGTCCGGTAGGTCGCCGCGATCTTCGCCCGGTCCTCGGGGCGCAGCAGGTTGCGGTTGGTCGTCTCGCCGTGCTCGGCGCTCGCGTCGATGAACAGCACCGCGTCGTCCGCCCGGTCGCGGCGGAAGAGCAGGATCGCGGCCGGGATGCCCGTGCCGTAGAACAGGTTCTCCGGCAGGCCGATCACCGCGTCGAGCAGGTTCTCCTCCACGAGCTGCTGGCGGATGCGGCCCTCGGCGCCGCCGCGGAACAGCACGCCGTGCGGGACGATGACCCCCACGCGGCCGCGCTGGCTCGGCTCGATGAAGGTGGTCTCAATCATGTGGCTGATGAAGGCGTAGTCGCCCTTGCTGGCCGGCGGCACGCCGCGGTGGAAGCGCCCGAAGCGGTCGGCGGCCGCATGCTCGGCGCCCCACTTGTCGAGCGAGAAGGGCGGGTTCGCCACCACCACGTGGAAGCGCATGAGCGTCTGGCCGTCGGGGGTGAGCAGCCGTGACTCCTTGAGCGTGTCGGTCCAGCGGATGTTGTCCCTGCTCACGTTGATGTCGTGCAGGAACATGTTCATCATGCAGAGCGCCCAGGTCGCGCCGTTGGCCTCCTGACCGTAGACGGCGTAGTTGGCGCTGCCGACCCGCCGGGCGCACTTGATCAGCAGCGAGCCCGACCCGCACGCCGGGTCGCAGATGCGCTCGCCCGGCTGCGGGTCAAGGAGCTCGGCCAGCAGCAGCGAGACCGCCGGCGGCGTGTAGAACTCGCCCGCCTTCTTGCCGGCGTCGCTGGCGAAGCGCTCGATCAGGTACTCGTAGGCGTCGCCGATCACGTCGAGTTCGCCGATGCGCGAGGGGCGCAGGTCAAGGCGCGGGTCGTGGAAGTCCTCCAGGAGGTGCCGCAGGCGGTCGTTGCGCTGGCGGGTGCGGCCGAGGGCGGCCTCGGAGTTGAAGTCGATGTTGCGGAAGACGCCCTCCAGCTTCTCCTTGTTGGCGTCCTCGATCGCCTCCAGCGCCATGTTGATCAGGTCGCCGACGTTGGCCTCGTTGCGCTTCTGGTAGAGCGTGTCGTAGTCGGCGCCCTCGGGAAGGACGAACTTCTCGTACTGGAGCTGGCGGCGGATGCGGCGGTCGTCGTCGCCGTACTCGGCGCGGAGCTGGGCGTAGCGGTCGGCCCAGGCGTCGCTGATGTACTTGAGGAACAGCATCACCAGGATGTAGTTCTTGTACTCCGAGGGGTCGATCGTGCCGCGGAAGGTGTCGCAGGCCCGCCAGAGGATGGCGTTGATCTCGTCCTGCCGGATGGGGCCGCTGCTGGGGCTGGCTTTGGGGGGCGCGAAGGTCGCCTGGGCCGCCTCGGGCCGGCGATGGGTGGGTGGGGTGGGCTGGTCGGGGGCAGCATCGGGCGCTGTCTTGCGGACGGTCGGCATTGACGTACCTGCTCTCGTTCGGTTCCTGGCGCCACGGCATTATACGGCACTGGTGCCGCGAGCGGGGCACCCCCTGCCGGGGCCTGCCCTGGCGGTAAACGGTTGCCCGGTTGCCGCCCTCTGTAGACGGCTCTTTCGCCACGGCGCCCGCGCGCGGTGCTACGATCCGGTCGAGCACTGCCGCCCACCTGACGCACCACGGCCACTCGCGGCAACGCACACTGGTCAACCGCGTCGCGCGTTCACCCGGCGGGCCCGTATACCGCGTGACGCAACAGAGGGCACTATGATCGATACTCCTCCCAGAGGCGCCGCGGACGGCGGATTGGCCGCAGCCCGCGTCGGCTGGTACGCGGGGCTGCTCACCAGCGCCACGACAGCCGTCACGTTCGGATTCGCCATCACCGCGCTGCCGAACTCGGGCGCGGGCTGCGCCGAGGGGTGCCTCGCCTACCCCTACCTGGACAGCCTCGCGGAGTTCCCCCGCGACTACCTCTGGATGCCGCCGGCGATCATGCTCTGCCTGGTCTACGTGGCCTTCATGGCGTCCATCCACGCGTCGGCCGCCCCCGAGCGGAAGATCTACAGCCAGATCGGGCTGTCCTTCGCGCTGATGAGCGCGATCACCCTGGCCGGCACCTACTTCGTCCAGCTCACCGTCGTGCCGGCGAGCCTGCTGCACGGCGAGACGGAGGGCATCGCCCTGCTCACGCAGTACAACCCGCGCGGCGTGTTCATCGCGCTCGAGGAGCTCGGCTATCTGCTGATGAGCCTGTCGTTCCTCTGCGTGGCGCCCGTGTTCACGGGCGCGGGGCGCGCGGCGGCCGCGCTGCGCTGGGTGTTCGCGGGCGGGTTCGCCCTGGCGGCCCTGGCCTTGATCGGGTTCCTGGGCGCCTACGGGCTGGACCGCGAGGACCGCCTCGAAGTGGCGCTGATCTCGATCGACTGGCTGGTGCTGCTGGTGAGCGGGGTGCTGGCGAGTCTGGTGTTTCGTGCGCGGCTGGCGCTGCGTCGCGGTGCGCCAGCCGCGCCCACGCTCGGCGCGACAGGCGCGTAGCAGCGCCAACGCCGGGAGCCCTACATCAGCGCGGGGCGGGAGCACGGTGTCTGGACCGGCCGTGCGGCCCGAGCGAGACGTGAGCCGCGCCCCGCCTTGCGCTCCCGCCACTGAGCGGCGACAATACCGCCCGGCCCGCGCAGCCGGCGACAGGGCCCTGGCGAAGGCACACGCATGACCCAACTCCTGCCCCCACACCCCGAGATCCGCGCTGTCCCCCCGTTTAGGGTCGTGCTCGACGTAGAGGTCGGTCGCGTCGCGACGGTCACGCTCGCCCCGCGGGACGCAGCCGCGCTCGCGGCCGCGGACGTGCCGGCGCGGCGGCTGGTCCAGGCGGCGCAGCACGGGCTTGGGATGCTGGGCACGGCGTCCGTCATCCACGACGACGATCTGGGCATCAGCGTGCTCGGCGCCGTGCCGCTGCACCTGCGCGAGCGGGAGGCGCTGTGGCTGGTCGCCTGCGCGGCGCCGAGCACGCTGGCGGCCTTTCTGGAGGCGGCGCGGGCGGCGCCGCCCACGCCGGGGGAGACAGCCTGACGCACCGCGGGCGCCGCGCCTCCCCCGGCGCCTGAGCGCTATGGCTCCGCGTCGAACCGGCGCAGGCCGTGCGCGTCCAGAAGCGCCTCCGCCCGCGCCACGCTCGCCGCGTCCCCGATCTGCTCGGCCCACGCCGCCGCCCGGTGCAGCATCCGCCAGCCGTAGCGCGGGTCGCCGCGCCGGACCGCGAGCTCCCCCGCCAGCAGCCACACCGCGACCATCAGCGGCCGGGCCTTCGCCTGGTCGACCAGCATGCTCGCCCGGCCCACCAGCTCCCACGCCATCTCGACCGCCCCGCCCTCCGCGCAGCCGCGCGCCCGCTCGTACAGCGCGAGCAGCTCCTCCCGCTCCGCCGGCGCGAGCGGCACCTCGGCGTCGATGAGCGGCCCGCCCGCCGCCCGCCCCGCCGCCACGCACGCCGCGCAGCAGCGCGGGTAGCCGCCCCACCGCTCCGTCCCGTACCCCAACGCCGCCCCGCACCGCGCGCAGTGCGACAGGAGGTGCTCCTCCGCCTCCACCAGCGCCAGGCTCGGCTCCCCCGGCCGCTCCAGCCCCGCCAGCAGGGCGTGGAGCCCCGCCCGCAGGGCGCGGTACGCCGCCTCCTCCCCCAGCGCCGCGATCGCCGGGTCGTCCGCCAGGCCGACAAGCAGCTGCCGGACCGTGTGAGTAGTTGCCGTTGTGGATGTCGTAGTCATCGATGTCTCCTCAGTGATCAGCCCCGCCGACACAGCGCCGGCAGGGATCGTCATTGCGGGACGGCGCGCCGCCCCAGGCGGCCGCCCGCGCGGCTTTTGGCGCGGGCGGGGATGCGGTTCGTGGACTACCTTGGCCGCCCCCCTGCCGCACCAGGATGCCCCCGGGCGCCCCTCCCTGGACGCCCAGACGCCGCCAATCCGACGCCCAAGCGGCGCCAATCCGACGCCCAAACGGACGCGAGATGCGACGCCCGAGCGGACGCGGGGAACGACGCGCCCGGCTACCGCGCGAGCGCGCGCTCCCAGGCGTCGAGCCCGCACAGCGCGCGCTCGCGCACCCGGCCGTCGCCCCCGACGAGGAGTTCGGCGAGCAGCGGCGCCGCCGTCGCCCCGTCGCGGAGCAGCCGGTAGTCGCCCCACAGCGCCCCGTGGGCCGGGTGTTCGGCCCCGCGTGGGGTCGATACCACCGCCCAAGTCTCTGGCCACGCGTCGGCCCACTCGGCCGCGATCTGCGCGGCCCGCCGGGGCGTGGGCGCCAGGAACACGGTCCGGATCGGGCCGCCGAACAGCTCGGTGTAGCGCCCGGCCGCCGTCAGGTCGCGCGTCACGATCGCCTTGTCCAGCAGCACGCTCAGCGGCTCCGTCGCCATGTCCACCTCCAGCCCCAGCCGGACCTCGTGGGCGTTGGGCGGGCAGGGCGCGCCGTCAAACCACGGGATCTGGCCGTCGACGGCGCGCGGGCGCGATGGGCAGACGCGCAGGATGACGAGCGCGTCGAGCCGCTGCGTGCCGTGGGTCGTGAACTCCACCTGCGCAAACACGCTCTGCACGAGCGGGCTCGCGCGCGCGGCCATCAGGATGGACGCGCACCACCACGAGACCTGGAGGTCGTGGGTGAGCGTCAGCGTCGGGACGCGCCGCCCGCGCGGGTCGCGGGTCTTGAGCGCCTCCAGGCTGCGCGCGTCCGGCTCCAGCCCCAGGGCGTCCAGGACCGCCTTGCCCTCGGGCGTCAGGCCGTAGACGAGCGGGTACTTCATCGGCGGCTGGACGCGGCCCGCGGCCTGCGGGAGCGCGCCGTAGCGCACCGTCGTGCGCCAGATCAGGCCGTCCTCGCGCATCGCCTCCAGGTCGCGCTGCATGGAGCGGCGCGTGACGTCGGCGTAGAGCATTTCGTACACCTGGCTGGAGAACATCACCTCGAGCCGGCCGAGCAGCCGCAGCAGCTCGGCGCGGCGCCGGGAGATCGGCGGCATCGCGGGCGGGCGCGGCAGCCCGAACGCGCCGCTTGGGAGAGACGTGGCCATCAGCACCTCGCTCATGTGCCGGGCTCCTCGCCCGGCAGATCCTGGAACCCGTCCTGCGCGGCCGCCCCCCGCCGCCGGCCGCGCGCGTCGTAGATCGCCTCGCGGCTCCGGGCAGCGTCGATGACTGGCGGGGGCGGCGGGGTGGTTGGGGCGAGCCCCGGGATGACCGCCGGGCTCGCCGGCCGCGGCGCGGCGGGGGTGGCTGCGCGCGGGGCGACGGCGGCCGGCTGCTCGCCCGGGGCGATCGCCCAGCGCTGGCGCTGGTACAGCGCGGCCGCGAGCACGCGCGGGCAGGCGGCGCGCAGCCGCGAGAGCCAGCGCTGGCGGGCCATGCGCTCGGGGACGCAGCCGGGGTTCTGGATGATGAACGCCCGCTGGTGCGCCCGGATGGCGTCCCACCGCGCGAGGAGCGCCTGCCACTCGGCGTCCGGCAGCCGCGCCAGGCGCGCCGACTCTGCGCGGACGTCCGCACCCGGGCCGTAGACGAGCTGCGCGATCTCCCGGTCGGTGAGCGGCGGGCGCACCCCGCCGCTGGCGCGCCGCTCCGGGGGGAGCACCGTCTGCCAGTTCGGGCCGCGGTAGGGCGGGAGGTCGGCGTCGACGTCGCGCGGGGCCGGCCAGCCCGGGGGGGATATCGAGCAGATCTCGGGCGTGCCCGACGGCCCGACCAGGACGGCGTACTGGTGCGCGGTCGCGTCCTGCCCGGCGACGTCGGCGGGGGTGAGGTCGGTCGTGGGGTAGAGGCGCGCGTAGGCCGAGGCGTCCGGCTCGCCGGTGCGCAGGATGAGGCGCGAGCTTGCGTTCTGGAGCATCTCGTCGCGCAGGTCGCCGAGCTGCGTGAGCGACTGGTGGGCGTAGACCCCGCCGATCCCCAGGCCGCGCAGCCGCGTCACGGCGTCGCGCACATCCTCCGAGTCCCCGTCGCCCAGGAACACCTGCAGCTCGTCGATCAGGAGCGGCACGGTCGGGCGGGTAACGTCGGTGCCGGGGCGGCGAAACGCGGCGCGCACGATCCCCTGGAAGACGAGCATGGCGATGAAGGGGGCGAGCTCGCCGAGCGTGTTGTGCGGCAGGGGGAAGAGCAGGATGTCGCCGTCCTCCATGGCCTGCCCGATGTCGAACGTCGGGACCGGCAGCGTGAGGATGTAGCGCGTCAGCTCGTCGACCAGGAGGTTGTCGAGCCGGCGGAGCAGCGCATCGCGGCTCAGCTTCTGCTGCTCGCCGGTCTTGGGGAAGGTCACCTCCCAGAAGTTGCGGACCTCGATGTTCGTGCAGCGCGGGAGCAGGCGCGATCGGTAAACGTCGTCCTGGAGCGCTTGCTTGAGATTCGCCACGGTCGGGTGCGGCTCGCCGTCGAGCACCAGCATGGTGGCCATCTGCGCGTACTGCTGCATGCCCACCGACTTACCCCACGCCTCGGGGTCGAGGCAGCTGAACACGCTCAGGACCATGCCGAGGGCCTGGGTCGAGCCGCCGGCCTGGGCGAGATCGATGCCGGCGAGCGGGTTGAGGCCGATCGGCCACTCGGCGTCGAGCAGGTCGAGCAGGATGAGCCGGGGCTCGTCGGCGAGCGGCACGAGCTGGCGGGCGGTGGCGACCAGGCTGGCGTTCTGGTCGTCGCCCTTGCCGTCCAGGACGAGCAGCCCGTTGGGGATCAGCTGGTCGACCATGTTGGCGAGCGCACGCGTCTTGCCGGCGCCCATGCCGGCGGTCAGGTGGAGCACCTGGCGCATGCTCCTGAGCGGGATGCCGACCGGGGCGAGGGCGCCGTCGGCACGGCGGGCGTGCCCGAGGGCGATGTGGTCGGTCGCGCCGTCGGGGATGAACATGGACGGCTGCGCGGGCAGGCGCCGGGCAGGCAGCCAGTCGATCAGGAGCCGGAGCGCGGGCGACGGCAGGTGCCAGAGGCCGCTCGCCTCGGCGGCGCTGAGGACCGCCGGGCCGCGCCAGAGCGGCAGCGGGGTGAGGAGGGCGGGCAGCGGGGCGAGGCGCGGCGCGCGCGCGCGGACGGCGGCGAGGCCGCCCCCGGCGAGCGCGCGCGCGCCGAGCACCGCGAGGGCCGCGGCGACGAGCGGCAGCGCCGCTGTCCAGGGGAGCGCGCCGGCGGCGGCGAGGGCGAGGGGGAGCGCAAGGGCTGCCCACCGCCACGCCCACCCCCGGCGCGGGAGGAGATCATCTGCGGGTACGGCCGCGCGGCGCGGCTGCCCGGCGGGGGCGAAGCCCTGGGCGTCGCTCCCCGCGCGGGCGCGGTACTGGCCGAGGGCCGCGCAGACCTCGCGGACGGCGGCGTGGGCCGCGCGCTCGGACGCCGGGTCGGGCGCCACGGCGACCACGCGGAGGCTCACGTCGAAGGCGGCGTCCGCGAGCTTGGCGTCGAGCGCGGCGACCTCGGGCGAGACAAAGTGGGCCTGCTTGCGGCGCAGGTCGACCATCCGCCGGCGGGCGAGCACTCGCCAGGGGGCGTGGATCGACTCGTGGCGCGGGCGGACGGCGATCTGGATCTCGGCGCAGGCCACGCCGGGGGGCGGGCGGAGCGCGGCCGCCAGGCTGCCGAGCAGGTCCGCCCCCGCCGCGTCCGGCGTGCGGAGCGGGAAGTGGGCCGGGCGCGCGAGCACCAGGTCCTGCCAGATGACGACGGCGCCCGGGCGGAGCGCGGCCGCCAGCGGGTCGGGGGCGGCGTCGACGGCGACCTCCGGGTCCTGCCCGAGCAGGACCTTCTCCAGGGAGCGCGCGGCCGAGGCCCGGAGCGTGGTGCCCGCGTCTCCGTCGGCGTGCGCGGCGGGCGTGGCCCGCACCGGGGCAAGCGGCTGGCGGCCGCCGACGGGGCGGCAGAGCGGGCGGGGGGTGACGGCCGCCGGCGACACCGCGGGCGCAGGGCGCCGGCGGCTGGCAGAGCCCCGCCAGCCGCCCGGCCGGGATGAGCCTGCGGCGATCGTCGCGCCGAGCGCGGCGGGCTGGTCGGGGCGACCGTGGAGCGAGAGGGTCACGCGCGCCGTGGGGTCCGCGGCGGCGTGGAGCGCGCGCCACAGGTCGTGCGGCGTGGCGGCGAGCGTGGCTCCGGTCCGACTCTGGGGGCGCAGCGGGCGGACGTGCAGGTAGGTCTGCGCCGGGGCGGCGTTCCGCCGGCGCCCGGCCACGAGCCACGCCCCCGCGAGGGCGAGCTCGGCGAGCAGCAGGGCCGACGCGGCGGTGGCGACCAGGGTGATGCCCCAGCTGACCGGGGGCGCCACGATGACGGCGGCGACCTCGGCTGCGAGGTCGACCAGTAGCGCGAGCAGCCGGTCGGCGAGGTGCGCGCCGAGCGCCTCGGGCGTCAGCGCAGCGGTGGGCGGGGCAGGGGCGTCCGCGCGCCCGGCGAGCCAGGCCCGCAGAGCGTCCGCCGTCGCGGTGAGCGCGAGACAGGCGAGGACGATGAGCCGCAGGGCGATCTGCGGCAGGTCGGGGCGCTCGGGCCGCTGCTCGGCGAGCGGCGGGGGCGCGCCTCCTCGGAGGCCGGGGTGGGACGATGGTGCCATGGGTGGTCTCCTCGGGCGTCGGGTCGGCGGTCGTTTCGGGTGCCGATGCGCCGAGGATAGCGGCGGGGGAGGGCGCTGGGAAGCCTGAGAAATAGGCGAAAAGGGGGTGAGGAAAATGGCGGCGGGCGAACACCGGGGGCGCGTGGGCCGCGGTGGGGCGATCGCCGGGCCCACGGGGGACGGCAGAGGCCCCGTCACGCGGGGCCGAGGAGGTGGGACGGGGGATAGACGGCGTCAGCAGCACTGCTGGGTGCCGGCAGACGCACCGGCGGGTATGGCCCGAGCACACCGCGCGGTGCGAGGCCGGGCTGCGGGGGCGATGGGCGGCTTATGGGTCGAGGCGGCCCAGCGTGATCAGGCGCTCGCGCTTGAGCTGGCGCAGGTAGCGCACGGCGGAATGAAACTCGCAGGGCCGCAAGCGCACCACGTCCGCTGCCACCTGCTTGATCGGCTCGCCGGCCAGGAGGCGGTCGACCGCGGTGACGTAGACCGGGTCAGCCGGGCGTCCGCGCTTCTGGTTGGATGGCGGGGCCGCCACGGGAAGAGATGGCGGGTCGGGGGACGGGATGGCGGATGCCGGCTGCGGCATGGCGTCTGCCACGCACGTCTCGGGGGACGGTAGGGGCGCGCCGGGGGTGGGCTCCGGAGCGGCGGCACCCCGCACGTCCGGAAGAGGCGGGACGGTCTGTAGAGGTGACGCCTCTTCGGGTGCCGGCGGCGGCTCCGGCTGCGGATGCGGCGCGGGCCGTGCCCGAGGACGCAGGGGCGCGTTCCCGCTCCCGCGCTGCCGCAGGTGCCGCGGCAGGGCCACGAAGAGGACTGTGCGCAGCAGGTGCGACACGCCGCGCCCGGGCGAGGCATCCGCGCGCGGCGGCACGGGCGGGTCGGGGGACAGGTCCCCCGCCGCGCCAGCCAGCTGCCCGGGCGCGGCGGTGAGCAGCTCCAGGCGGTCGACGCCCGCGCCGAGCCGCATCATCTGCTGGGTGATCAGCGCCAGGCTCATCACGGGGATGACCCAGCTCGTGACATCGTTGGCCGGGAGCGTGGGTGAAAGCACCACGAGGCTCACGACGCTCACCGCAACGCCGAACAGCAACGCAAGGGATTTCATGGGTGGCCCGTCTCTCGCTGGATAGCCTCTCGTACCACGATCCTACGTCCAGACGGAACCACCGTGTAACCAGATCGGCTGCGGCGCGCCATGGCACGGTAATGCTGCGCCGCGATGTGCCGCCGCATGCTCCCGCTGTGTCCGCATCCTCGAGGGTTTTCTGCATCTCGCGTGTGCGCCTTAAGGGAGCCGATTGCCTTCGAGCTCCGAGCGGCTGCGCGACGCGCTCGCACCCTTTGCTGCACCGCAGACCTACACGGTGTTCGACGCCGCCGCCGTCATCCTGCGCGAAGGCCTGGAGGCGCTGCTCGTGATCGTCGCGCTGCTGGCGTTCCTGCGCAAATCGGGGAATGCGGACAAACGCGGCTGGGTGTGGGCTGGCGGCGCTGCGGGCATCGCGGCAAGCATCGGCGTGGCCTTCGTGATCCAGGCCGTCTTCAGCACCGCTGCGGCGGGCCAGAGCCGCGAGCTGATCGAGGGCGTCACGGGGCTGGTCGCCGCCACTTTGCTGTTCTACGTCTCGTACTGGCTGCACAGTCAGGCCAGCCTTGCGGGCTGGAAGCGTTACATTGACGACGGGACCACGCGCGCGCTTGCCAGCGGCAGCATGCTCGGCCTGGCGGCGCTGGCGTTCCTGGCGGTGTTCCGCGAGGGTGCTGAGACGACGGTCTTCTACCTAGGGATGGCTCCCGCGATGACCGCTGCCGACCTGGCGCTCGGCTTTGGCATTGGCGTGCTCGTTCTAGCACTCGCCGCCGTGCTTATGCTGGTGGTGGGGGTACGGCTGCCGCTGCGGCTGTTCTTCCGTGTGGCTGGACTGCTGGTGTACTACCTGGGCTTCAAGTTCGTCGGCGCCGGCATCCACGCCCTCCAGGTCGCCGGCGTGCTGCCGATTTCGCCGACTGCCATCCCGGCGCTGCCGGTCGCCGGCATCTATCCGACCTGGGAGACTCTCGTGCCGCAGCTGGCGCTCCTGGCACTGGCACTCGGGGCAATCATCCTGACCCGCTCCCGAGAGCGGGCCAGGATGACCCGGACCGCGTAGGCGAATCGTCGCGCGACACGCCGTACGTCTATCGGGCTCGGTGATAGGCTCCCGCTGACGGACAACACTCGTGGCAGCGCTGCTACGGGTGTTGTCCGTTCAGCAATCCGCCAGTCTCATGGCGATGCCCTGCACACACTGCCGCGACCTCGTCTGACCGTCTGCCTCGAAGAACCAGACTGCCCGAGCATCCGTACACCCTGATACCGTCACCACCGGCGCATCGACGCCTCGCTTCTCGTGCGCTTTGCCCGAGCTTCAGCCGCAGCATAGGTGCGGCGTGTTCACTACCCAAAGGCACAGCAATGCCTGCCGTGTCCATCACCTGGAACAACACGCATGATCCGTGTCCTGATTGTTGACGACCACCCCCTGGCGCGGGCGGGGATTGAGCAGCTGGTCGAGGCGAACCCGCAGATCACTCTGGTCGGCAGTGTCGAGAGCGGCGAGCGCGCGATCGCGGCGTGCACATCGTTGCGCCCGGACGTGGTCCTGATGGACTACCAGATGCCCGGGATGGACGGCCTGCGTGCGGCGCGGGAGATCCGCCGGCAGGACCCCGCGGTTGCGGTGGTGCTGTTCACCACCGTCGTAGACCAGCGGCTCGTGGTCGAGGCGGCGCAGGCTGGTGTGTCCCGGGTGCTGGCCAAGGCGGCCAGAGCGCGGCTCTTGCTCGACGCCATCCAGGCAGCTACGCAAGACCGGAGCTAGCCAGGCCCGCAACGGCTTGCGGGAGGAAGATACCACGGCCGCTCCATGCAGATAGTGGTAGCGCTCGTGCCAGGCGAACCCCTTCATGGGGTTTCTTCCAGCGCGCTCCGAAAACGTGCTGCGAACGCCTGTACGGCTCTTCTGAGCTCCCGTTCCACGGTTTCTTCGCCTCCCGCAGCCCAGCGTGGAACGAGTATCGCACCATCGTCTCCATGAAGCGGTATCCTCCGTAGCAGTTGACGTGGGTCAGCCCACAAGGCGGTTCATTGCCAAGTGCCGGAGAATCACCGATTACCCGACGCCTCGTCTGAGTTTCGCCCTTCCACGTGTCGGATAATCCCTTTCAGAAGGCGGTGTCTCACCGGATCTTGACGTGTCTGAGAATCCTGCTATACTCGCCGCACTTCCCGCACGCCTGTTCTCGCGAGGCTCGCATGGCCCAGCACCCGTCGATCGCCACCTACCTCGACACCTTCGCCACCACTCACACGCCGGCCACCGTCCGCGCTGCCCGCCGCGACCTCACCCAGTTCGCCGCGTGGTGGGAGCAGCGGCGCGACCGCGCCTTCGACCCCGCGCTCCTCCGCGACACCGACCTCGCCGCCTGGCGCATTGCCCGCCAGCGCGACGATGGCGCGGCGCCGGCGACGATCAACCGCGCCATCGCCGCCTTGCGCGCCTACGGGGCCTGGCTCGCCGCAACGGACCTCACGACCGAGAACCCGGCCGCGAGCCTCGCCATCCTCCCCCTCCCCCCGGCCGCGCCCAAGGCGCTGCCCGCTGGAGCGGTGGACGCGCTGCTGCGCGCCGCGCGCGCCGAGAAGGACGAGCGGCTGCGGCTGCGAGACGAGGCGATCCTGGCGCTGCTGGTCTACGCGGGCCTGCGGGTACAGGAGGTGTGCGACGTGCAGCTGCGCGACCTGGACCTGCGCGCCGCCACCGTCACGGTGCGCTACGGGAAGAAGGCGAACCACCGGCGGCTCCCGCTGAGCCCTGACGCCCTCACGCTCCTGAAGCGCTACCTTGATGGGGTGCGCTGCTCAGCGGGGACGCCGGCGCTCGGGAGCGACGCCGAGCGCGAGCCGCTGCTGGTGGGCTTCGACCGAGCCATCAGCGGCGGGGTGCAGCTCGGCGTCAACCAGCGCCTCGTGCAGCGGGTGGTGCGAGCGCGAGCCGTGGAAGCGGCCGAGCGCCTGGAGCGCGACGCGGTGAAGGAGGCGAACCTGGAGCGCGCGGGGCGGATGCTGGAGTACGCGGCGGCACTGCGGCAGGCCACGCCACACACGCTGCGCCACAGCCTGGCGCGGCGCATGCTCGACACCGGCGCGGACATCGCCGCCGTGCAGCGCGCGCTCGGCCACCGGTCGCTCCGGACGACATCCATTTATACCGTGCCATCGGACGACGACCTGCGCGAGCAGATGAGGCGCGCGGGGGTGTAGGGGGTCAGTTGGGGCCGGGGCGTGACTTGTTGAGAGAAGTCGTGTGATTGACAATGCTATCGATGGAGCAATGCCTGATAAGCGAACTGCGGCCAGTTCGGTGGCTGACTGCAGTTCCGAGTGTGACTGTCGCGGTAGACAGGGACAAGCCGCTCGCGTAGGCGTATCGAAGGTGCCTGACAACGAACACAGCATCTTTTCAACCCCCCGTTGGGCGCCAACCTGATCTTCCTTGACCACTTGGAGCTGATCTCCCATGACCTTGAGAAGCGATACCGCGTCGCGGCTGATCTTCGCATCACCGGAGACCATCTATCGGGCCTTCGCGGAGCCGGGCGCAATGGAGCGCTGGCTCCCTCCGAACACCATGAAGGGTACGATGCTGCACTTCGACTTTCGCGAAGGTGGCTCGTACCGCATGTGTCTCACCTACGCCGAACCGCCGCAAGGACGAGGAAAGACCTCGGAGGACGCCGACGAGGTCGAAGTGCGCCTGACGAAGCTCGAGGACGGACGAAGGATCGAGCAAGCGATCAGCTTCGAGACCCAGGACCCGGCGTTCGCTGGTATCATGCGCATGATCTGGACGTTTCAGCCTCAGGACAATGGGACGCTCGTGACGATCCGCGCTGAGAACGTACCGCAAGGTATTCGGCCAGAGGACCACGATGCAGGACTGAATGCGTCCCTGAAGAATCTCGCGGGATTTGTGGAAGTGGAAGCGTAGACGTCGGCACAGAAGAAACGGCCGCTAAGACACCGGCAAGCACGGGGGGCGTGGAAGAGCCGTTAGGGAGCGGAATCGGCACCCCCTGCCATCGCCTGCTCCCACTCCTCGAGGAATCTCAGCACCGCAGGGTACTGCTCGACGCGGATCAGGTTGTAGCTCTTGGCCCGGAAGCGCCGGTGCAGCTCGCCGTGGATACCCTGGAAGTGGTTCTTGGAGGGGTCGCGCTGCGTGAGCGCCATCGCGATGGCGGCGACGGCGCTCTGCACCTCGGCGGCCTGCTCGGGCGTGATGAAGCTGGATGGGTGCAGCCGCTCCTCCAGCACGCCGAGGCGCACCTGTACGTCGGCCACATCCGTCTGGACGGCCTTTATGACCCGGGCGGCGGTGTCCATGCGGCGGATGAGCGCGATCTGCTCCTCGGCCATGCGCTGCATCGCCCGCGACTGCTCGATGATCTGCTCCAGATGCCCGATCGCCAGCGCGCTCTCGCGGTCGGCCAGCGGCGCCTCGGTGAGGATCTGCGGCTTGAACGCCTGCCAGAGGACCACCGCAGCCTCCTTCTGGTAGCGGACGAGCTTCTCGCGCAGGTCGGCGTCCCTCACCCGGCTGGCCTGGATGCCAGACAGCCACAGCGGCATGACGTCGATACGCAGACACTGCACCGCCTGCGGCCCGCCCGATGTCTCAAGGGTCAGCGTGACCAGCGCATCGCGCAGGACCTCGTGCCGCTGGATCCGCTGCACCTGGCCGTACCGGTCGAGCTGGAGGTTCTCGCAGAGGCGGTTAAACGGCGCGTACACGGTGCCGTCCTCTGTCTGGGCGCCGATCAGCTCGTCGCCGTGGAAAACGACAACTTTTTGCGGAAGGGACATAGACAGTATTCCTCGTTCTGCCGCATGGGGCTGCATGATGCAGCCCCCTTCAACGTCGGTGACGCGCGGTACGTGCATGGGGGCTGTATCATGCAGCCCCCTTTCAGAGCCACAGCTCACACCGCCTCGCGGGCGAGCGCCGCTCGGATCGTGGAGAGCGCGGCCTCGCAGCGGTCAAGCGCCTGCGTCGTCTGCAGGGTAGGCGGGAGATCGCCGGCCAGCTCCGCGAGCCCCGTGAGTGACAGGGCGATCTCGCGCAGCAGCTCGTGCGCCTGGGCGCTTCGGCTGCTGCGCTGCGGGTCGCTCGCCCCCCGAGCCGGCGCAAAATCCGCAAATTGCGGATTTTGCGCC
>JBDLTZ010000186.1:0-21378 GCA_039805565.1 Chloroflexota bacterium
AAACCAAGCCACGAGCACGCTTCTATCTTTGATCTTCGTCTTTGGTCGGGTCGCCGAGAGCTAGTCCATCTCTGAGCGCATCGGAATGGCGTTCGAGCCAGGGCCCTCCACGCTCTTCGCGGCGACACGAGCAGCGAACCGAGCTGCCTCGAGCGGATCCTTCGTTTCATGCAGCCGCACGAGCAGCGCCGCGGCGAAAACATCCCCGGCTCCCGTTGGGTCGCGCTCAACGGCAGGGAAGGCGTCAACATGGTGTGGGACACCGTCAAGATAGAGCGTTGAGCCGGCTGCGCCACGCGTGAGTGCGACGATCCGGCAGTGGCGAGCGTAATCGAGTCCTAGCTGCTCATCGCCCCGGATGTCCTCGATGCTCAGTACTAAGGCATCGATGCGGCGCAGCAGCTCGGGCTCCGGGCGCCACGGGCGGTAGCGGATCTGGCTTGGCAGGGGCTCATCCCACTCGCGCATCAGTCCCTGAGGCGTCATACCTATCAGTGCGCCCGGAAACGCGAACGCCAGCGCAGCGGGTGTCTCGGCAGCGATCGGGCCAAGGTGGATGACCGGAGCTGAGCGCCACATGGGGGGGACATCGTCAAGCGTCAGGGCACCCGCACCGGCGTGGAGGATCTGGACTCGGCCCTCGGGCGTATAGCGGTTCTCGAACGTTGGCGCGGGCAAGCGCTCACAGTAGGCCAGCTCGATATCAGGGGGCCAGCCGGTAGGAAGCGGGGCAGGTGCCGACACGACGCCGACGCGGCATCCCATGCGGAACGCGGTGAGCGCCGAGTACATCGCCGTCCCGCCGGGCGTCGTGCTTCCATCGGTCAGCAGATCGCGCGTGACGTGGCCGAGCAAGAGATAATCAGGCTGCATATGCTCACGGAAAATGAAGGGGCGAGTGGGAGGGGGGGTGGCTCTGAGCCACTCTCGCCTCCACTCACCCCTTACGATGACAAAAGATGACGGGAAACGGCACGTTAGGACTGCTTAGCGGGGAAGATAACGACCTTACGGTTCTCGCCCTCGCCGCTGCTCTCAGTGTAGACAGTCGGATCGCTCCGGAGCGCGAGGTGCACGATGCGGCGCTCGTAGGCTCCCATCGGCTCCAGCATCAAAGGCCGCCCGCTCTGGCGGACCCGCTCAGCCATGCGTCGCGCAAGCCCCTCGAGCGACTCCTGGCGGCGCTGGCGGTAGTTCCCGACGTCCACCACCACCTGCGGCCACTTCTGGACTTTCCTGCTAACCAGCAGGTTCACCATGAACTGCACGGATCGCAGCGTCTCACCGCGGCGGCCGATCAGCAAGCTCATCGCCTCCTCGTCGGCACCCTCGACGTGAAGTGTGATCGTCTCCTCGGGCTCGCCCCTCTGGTCGGGAACGGTACCACGGACAGCTGTGACGTAGGCGTGAATATCCATTCGCTCAAGAAGATCCTCGAGGATCTTGCGGGCGATGGCGTCCACAGTGCTGCCCGCGGCAGGCGACTCGGGCTCATCGCCGGCCTCGTCGTCGTCATCGACGACGGTGACGCGCACAAGCGCCTCCTCCTCATCGTTGCCCTGTACGAGCACCTCGATCGCCACTTCGTCGCGATCTTTGCCGAGTTGCGCGAGCGCCAGGCGAACAGCCTCGGCGACAGTGCGCGCACTGATCTCGATGCTTTTCATATCGTCCTCGGATAGGCGGGTGCGCGGCGCCCCCACAGAGCGCATATGCGCCGGGATCGTATGCTAGCGTCGCGACTTCCGCCGGCGGGGGTTCATCTGTCCATTTCCAGTGAGCTGCCGCCGGACATCGGCGATAGCCTGCTCGGTGGCTGGAGAAGGAGCATCTCCCGGCTCGTCGTCTGCACGCTGCTCCATCAGCGGCCGCATGACGTCCCAGAAATCTGTCTTCTGGGCAGGCTCCTCGGCAACAGGTGCGCCACCGGCAGGCGCGACAGCAGCCACGGGTGTAATGGGTGGCAGCAGTCCGCCGTCAGTGGGTAGGAACTTCAGGTAGTTAGCGAGCGAACCCCAGCCCGAGATGACATACTGCTGGATCATCGACAAGATACTGCCAACCACCCAGTAGAGAACAGCACCGCTCGGGAAAGTGAAGCCGATGTAGCCGAAGACAATAGGCAGGACGAGCATCGACTGCGTCATCGCCTTCTGCTGGGGGTCCTGGACTCGCGGCGTCGCCATCACCTGCACAATCAGCTGGAAGATGACCGACAGCACCGGCAGGATGTAGAGCGGGTCAGTCTTTCCCAGGTCAGGGAGCCACAGGAAGCCGCCGGCAAGCTGCGGCTGGCCAAGGGTCGCCGGCAAGTTGGCGATACTGAAGCCGTTGCTGGACAGCGACTCGACCATAGCGTTGGCGGAGTGCTCGGCGGGAGAGACCCGCGTGAGGTTGATCACCGCCTGGTAGACCCCGAGGAAGATAGGGAGCTGGAGGAACATAGGAAGACAACCGCCAGCCGGGTTCACCTTATACTCCCGGTAGAGCTTCATCGTCTCTTCCTGGAGTTTCTGGGGATCTTTGCCGTGCTTACGCTGCAGATCCTTCATCAACGGCTGCAGCTCTTGCATCTTGCGCGTAGACTGGAGCGACTTAACCGTCAGGGGCAGAATGACCAGTCGCGCGACAAGTGTGAAAAGAATAATCGCCAGCCCCGCACTCCCCGGCAGGCCGGCGCTACGTCCCCAATTGTAGAATGTCAGGAGAATTTGCTCGAGGAAGAGAACAAATGCGTTCCAAATACCCATAGTGCAGCTCTAATCCTGCTAGGGCGTCGGCGGGTCAGGCTCGCGCCAGACCCCGGCGCGCTGAAGAAGCTGTATCACCGCCGACTGAAGCCTTGGGAACTCTACCGTTGTCAGAGCGACTGAGCGCAGGACAAAGACGAGATCCCAGCCAGAAACGATAGAAGGATAGGCGAGCCGTACGGCTTCACGCACGCGGCGACGCGCTCGATTACGATCGACCGCGTGCCCAAGGCGCTTGGCGACCACGAAGCCGCAGCGTGTTACTCGTCTGCGGCTCGGCGCCGCGTTGAGTGCTAGGAGGTCGCCATCCCACCGACGCCCGGTGCGCCTGACGCGCAGGAAGTGGTCGGACTGGCGCAGACGGTAGACACGTTTCATGCGCTCGCAGTGCCTGGACCGGGGGCACATGGCAATCGATCGCCGACGCCACGCACTCCCAGCCTCAAGCCCCTTGGACTAGCGGTGGCCGCGCCGCACCTCGCGGCGCTCATCGCTCACCGTAAGCCGCCAGCGGCCGCGCTGCCGGCGGCGGCGCAGCACCTCACGCCCGTCTTTCGTCTCCATGCGGGAGAGAAAGCCGTGCTTGCGGCGGCGCGGGATACGCTTCGGTTGCCAAGTTCGCTTTGTCATAACCCTACTGTTCCTCGCAAGAAAATAGGCGTGTATCTTCACCACGCCTGTTAGCCAACACCAGGAGAAAAGACCACAGTGGCGCGGAACTTCCGCTTTAGCTCCCGCAATTATACATAGGAAGCACGAGCCGTGTCAAATCTCTTACACGAAGCCGGGGCGCGGCAGGCGTACACAACGCCGGCAAGCGCCCCGGCTTAGTCTAGAACGCACGGTAAGAGCAGAGCATCAGCCCGCCCTCACTCCCGCTAGTCCTCGTCACCGAGAGACTGCAGAGTGCGGCGCTGGGCATCGCGCTGGCGGCGCGCGGTGCGCTCCTCATCGTCGCCCTCCTCCTCATCAGGCCGGCGCTTGCGGTCGTTCCGCGCGCGGCCAAACTTGGAGACAAGGTCTTCGAGAGTCGCGTCGCCGGTGAAGGGCTCGTCCGGATCTGCAGCGGTGTAGGTCTCAGGCACGCGCTCCTGGCGCTCCTGGCGCGGGGCGCGGCTCGGCCGGTCCTCGCGCGGCGGGCGCTGGAAGCGCTCCTCGCGGATCTGGCGACCGTAGCGCGGCGGGTCTGAGGCCAGTGCACTGTTGCTCAGGGCTGCCTCATCGGCCGGGCCTTCCTCAAGGCGCATCGTCAGGCTGATCCGCTTGCTCTGGGTATCAACGTCGAGCACGCGCACCTGCACCTTATCGCCAACCTTGACGGCGTCCTCAACCTTGCCGACGCGGCCCTCGGTGAGCTCCGAGATATGCACCAGGCCATCGCGTCCGACGCCGATATCCACGAAGGCGCCGAACGGCGCGAGGCCGCTGACCGTACCCTCGAGGATCTGGCCCTTGGTCAGCTGCTGCATACGCTGGCTGCGCTGGGCGCGGCGGAGGCTGAGGCTGATGCGCGCGCCATCCGCGTCGACCTCGAGCACCTTGAAGGTGTACGAGTCGCCGACCTTGACGACATCCTCGGCCTTCTCAATCCGGCCCTCGGCCAGCTCAGAGACATGCACCAGGCCATCCTTGCCCACGCCGATGTCTACGAAGACGCCGAACGGTGCGATGCCGGTGATGGTGCCCTCGACATTATCGCCGACGCGGAGGCCAGACAGCGCCTCCTTGTTCGGCTCGGGCCGCTTACCGCGGCCGCGGCTGCGGCCCTCGGCCTGGCGCTCCTTCGAGCGCATCGTGAGACTGATCCGGCGGCCGTCCGGCTCGACGCTCTTGACCCGCACGTTGACCCGATCACCAATCTTCACCAGATCGCTGGGGGAGTCAATGCGCGTATCACTCATCTCCGAGATATGCACCAGGCCATCACGCCCGACGCCGATATCCACGAAGATGCCATAGAGAGCGATCGAGGTCACGCGACCCTCGAGCTCCATCCCTGCATCGAGATCCTTGACACGACGCGGCCGGCCCGTGTCAGTACTTTCACCGGCGTAGCTCGCACCCTGCTCAGCGGGCGCCGGCTCGTTGAGGGCTGCGGGAGCCGCAGGCTGCTCCGTACCCTCCGCTGCGCCAGCCGTCGCGGCGGGCTCGGCTGACACCTGCTCTGCCTCAACCATCGGCTGGGCTTCGGCCGCCTCGGCCTGCTCTGCCTCAACCATCGGCTGGGCCTCGGCCGACTCGGCCTGCTCCTCGACCGACACCGCAGCCTTAAGCAGGTCGTCCAGCAGTTCTTTCCGCTCCTCGACGGGGCGCTCCTGATCGGTCATGACCAACGATCCTCCTGGTACGTGTTCCAACGGCATCTATTCTAGCAGACTACGGGCCATCTCCCGCAGCATTCCGCCGCAACTTTTGCAGCTTTAGGTGTTTAGCTCCGACCGGACGAGATCAACGAGGCCGCCCTCGCGCAGGTCATCAAGCCGGTAGTAGCGACCCTCAAGATGGTGAGCGAGCTGGCGAGCCAGGCCGCGCTCGAAAATGGGATGCTCTGTGTCGATCACAACGGCTTTGATCGACTGGGCCGCGATGAAATCTGCCAGCGCATACGTTTCAGCCTGCGGCGGTAGATCGCCCATCGAGACATTCGCTTGACCATCGGTAAGCAGCACCATCAGCGGCACTACTTCCGGGTCTTGCTTACGAGCCCGCTCGAGAACCTCGTAGCCGAGCATCAGCCCGCGCGAGAGCGGCGTCTTGCCGCCAGTCGGCATGGTCTGAAGCCGCTTCTGCGCCATCTCGACGCTGTTGGTCAGCGGCAGCAGCAGGGTGGCGTAGTCGCGCTGGAACGAGACCAATCCGACCCTATCGCGCCGCTGGTAGGCATCACGCAGGAGCGAGAGCACGGCAGCCTTCGTGGCCTGCATGCGCTCCTCGGCAGCCATACTCCAGCTGGCATCGACCACGAAGCAGACCGCATTGCGCGTCTTCCGCACCCGCACTTTCTGGCGCAGGTCACCGCGCTTCAGGATAACCTTGCGCGGCCGCTGGTGCTCGGGCTGCTCCTCACGGCGCTGGCGCTGGTAAGGCGCCGCCTCACGGAGAGTCGCATCGAGCGCCAGGTCGGTGACCCGGTGCGCGAACTCACTGGTAATGTAGCGCCCCTGCTTGCGCGTTGTCCGCGTGCGGCTGCGCTTACCTGGGGCCCGGCGCTGCATCCGGTCTCGGTCACCCTCGAGGCGCTGGGGTTGGTAGGGGATCGCGGCGTTGATCACCTTGTTCCCACTACCCTTCTCGGCGTTCGAGGAGCCGCTATCCGGCTGGTGAGAGCTGGAGGGAGAGGGGGAGGCGTCGCCGCCCTCGCCCTCTTCGCCCTGTTGCTCCTCGCCATCAGGCTCACCGGATGTCAGCTGCTCTTTTTTTTTACGCCGTCTGCGCTCGCGGCCTGAGCCTGAGCTTCTTCGGCTGCGACTCGTTCGAGGATTGCGTTGACGCGGCTTTCGTCGAGCTTGACCTCGGTGAACGGTTGGCGGCGCATACGGTGCGGCAGCGCCAGCTCGGCCGCGGTACGGATATCCTCGACGCTCAGGTGCGTGCGCCCGGACCAGGCCGCGTGCGTGCGGGCCGTCTCGAGGATCGCCAAGTCCGCGCGGTGGCCATCCACACCGAGTTCCACTGCCAGCGCCGCCACGGTGGCCATGTCATTGCGCGTGATTTGGACGGCGGGGAGAAGCGCGCGGGCCGTGACGATACGGTCGGCCAGCTTCTGCTCCTCGCCGTGCCACTCGGCCGCGAAGGCATCTGGGTCCGCATCGTAGCCCATGCGCCGCTCGATAACCGCGACGCGGCCACCGATATCCGTGATGCCGCCGATCTCGACCACGAGGCCGAAACGGTCGAGCAACTGCGGGCGAAGCTCACCCTCCTCGGGGTTCATCGTACCCACAAGAATGAAGCGCGCCGGGTGCGAGACGCTGATGCCCTCGCGCTCGACAGTGTTCGTGCCCATCGCCGCTGCGTCGAGCAGGACATCCACAAGGTGGTCATCGAGCAGGTTGGCCTCGTCCACATACAGGAGACCGCGGTTCGCCTGGGCAAGCAGGCCCGGCTCGAAGCGCCGCTGCCCCTCGGTGAGGGCGTGCTCCAGGTCCAGCGAGCCGACAACCCGGTCCTCAGAGGCGGCCACAGGCAGCTCGACGAGGCGGGTGGCGCGCTCCGTCACCGGCAACTCCTCGCCCCGCGCGTGGCGCGCGCGGCAGCCCTCGCACATCGCGGCCGGGCGATCCGGCGGGCAGCTGAACGGGCAGTCCGCCACGACGGTGATGTGCGGCAGAAGCCGCGCCAGGCCGCGGACGGCGGTGGACTTCGCCGTGCCCTTCTCACCGCGGATCAGCACGCCGCCGACGCGGGGGTTGATCGCGTTGAGGATGAGGGCGCGCTTGAGGCGCTCCTGGGCAACCAGGGCGCTAAACGGGTAGATCGGCCGCTCTGAAGCCATTCTTTTCCTGAACAAACAAAAGCCCCCCCGGCTCTCTAACAGCCGGAGGTTGCACACGATGCCGTTCGTCAGTGGGAGGCGCGCAATCAGCGGGAAGTTGAGACGAAGACACGCCAGACCGTCAACGTGCAATATCCTAGGCGTCTACCGAATGGGCACTATTCTCGCACAAAAGGTGGGAGAAGTCAAATCAGGAGAGTATCAGGAGTGCGTGGGAGGAGGATCATTTACCAGCGCGGGCGGCGCTTCTCGAGGAAGGCACGCACGCCCTCCTGGCCCTCCGCGCCGGCACGGGCCTGGGCGATCGCCTCAACGACGTAGCGCCGCGCGGCCTCACGATCGAGCGTCCAGACGGCGTCCACGAGCCGCTTAGCGGCGGCCACGGCCCTCGGCGCGCCAGTGGTCACGCGGCCGACGATCGCGGCCACGAGGGCGTCGAGCTCATCCGGAGCGGTGACACCGTGGACGAGGCCGATCTCGAAGGCGCGCTCGGCAGTGATGCGCTCGCCGGAGACAAAAAGTGCGCGGGCATGGCTGACGCCGATCTTCGGCACGACATACTGGGCGATCACGGCGGGCAGCAGGCCCAGCTTCACCTCAGCGAAACCGATCTGGGCAGTATCGGCGGCGAGGGCGATATCGCAGCAAGCCACAAGCCCGGCGCCACCACCGATGGCCGCGCCGTTGACGCGCCCGATCAGCGGCTTGGGGAATGTCCAGACGGCCTCGAACATCTCCGCCATGGCCTCGGCATCGGCGGTGTTCTCCTCGTCGGTCCAGGCCAGGCTCGCGCGCATCCAGCCGAGATCGCCCCCAGCGCAGAAGGCTTCGCCGGCGCCAGTGAGCACCACCGCGCGCACAGCGTCGTCCTCTGCGAGGGCGGCGAGGGCAGCGCGCAGCTCTGCGACCATGGTGGCGTCGAAGGCGTTGCGGAGCTCAGGGCGGCTGAGAGTGATGGTGGCGACCTGGCCGCTGCGGGTGACGAGGACGGTCATCGGGTGCTCCTCTCAGGAGGCGACCGGCGCGATCTCGAGGTAGGCGGGCTGGGCGCGCTGCAGCTTGCCGACAAGATCGAACAGGCGGAACTGGATACCGTACTTGCGGACGAACAGCGCCTTGGCATGCGCATGCTCCTCGAGGGCCAGGATACGCGCGCGGCCGGGGGTCACCAGGCCGAGAACCGTACCGCGGGCGTCGCTCGGCGCGACCTCGGCGCGGCCGTTGGCGCGGACACGCTTGACCTTACCAGAATCGGGTCGTGTGAAAACGTAGAGCTTCCCGCCTTCAGCCACAAACCAGACCGGCGTAGGCACGGCCGCGCCGCTCTTGCGGAACGTAGTGAGGCTCATGTACTGGTGGCCGACCAAAGCCGGGAAGGGCGTGGCAGTCTGTGGCAGTGTCATCATCTCTCCCTACAGGTAGCACATCATAGGCCGGTGACGCCACTGGCAGGCGGGCTACATCCTGAATACGCCGAACTGCGTGGGCTCGGATGGGGCATTGGCGGCCGCGGAGAGGCCAAGGGCGAGCACCATGCGCGTGTCGGCTGGGTCGATGATGCCATCATCCCAGAGGCGCGCGGTGGAGAAGTAGGGGTGGCCCTCGCGCTCGTAGGTCTCCAGGATGGGCTGTGTGAACTCCTGGCGCTCCTGGTGACTGAGCTCCTTACCGCGGGCCCTGAGCGCGTCGAGGCGAACGGTAAGGAGGACGTTGGCCGCCTGCTGGCCGCCCATGACGCTGATACGGGCGTTGGGCCACATCCAGAGCTGGCGCGGGCCGTAGGCGCGGCCGCACATGGCATAGTTACCGGCGCCGAAGGAGCCGCCGATGACGACCGTGAACTTGGGCACGCTGGCGTTAGCAACGGCCATCACCATCTTGGCACCGTCCTTGGCGATGCCGCGGTGCTCATACTCCTTGCCGACCATGAAGCCGGTGATATTCTGCAGGAAGATGAGCGGCACGCCGCGGGCGCAGCAGAGCTCGACGAAGTGGGTGCCCTTGAGCGCGCTCTCCGAAAACAGAATTCCGTTGTTGGCGACGATGCCGACGGGCATGCCGTAGATGCGGGCGAAGCCGCACACGAGCGTGGCGCCGTAGTCGGCCTTGAACTCGTGGAGCCGGCTGTCGTCGACGATCCGGGCGATGACCTCGCGGACATCATAGCTAGCACGAGGATCGCGCGGGATAACGCCGTAGAGCTCGCGCGGGTCGTGGAGCGGCTCCTCGGGCTCGGCCATATCCCAGGGCCACTGCTTACGGGTGTTGAGGTGGCCGACGATCTCGCGCACGATAGCGAGGGCGTGGGGGTCATCTTCGGCGAGGTGATCAGCGACGCCGGAGAGGTGGGTATGGACATAAGCCCCGCCCAAGTCCTCGGCGCTGACGTCTTCGCCGGTGGCGGCTCTGACAAGCGGCGGGCCACCGAGGAAGATCGTCCCGGCGCCACGAACGATGACGACCTCATCGCTCATGGCGGGGACGTAGGCGCCGCCGGCGGTGCAGGAGCCCATGACGGCAGCGATCTGCGGGATGCCCCTGGCAGACATGCGGGCCTGGTTGTAGAAAATCCGCCCGAAGTGCTCGCGGTCGGGGAAGACCTCGGCCTGGAGCGGGAGAAAGGCGCCGCCGCTGTCCACGAGGTAGACGCAGGGGAGGAGGTTCTGCTCGGCGATCTCCTGGGCGCGGAGGTGCTTCTTGACGGTGAGGGGGTAGTAGGTGCCGCCCTTGACAGTAGCGTCATTGGCGACCACCATCACCTCGCGGCCGGCAACGCGGCCGATGCCCACGACAATACCGGCGGCGGGCACATCATCCTCGTAGACCTCATGGGCGGCGAGCGGCGCGATCTCCAGGAAAGGGGCGCCGGGGTCGAGGAGGCGGGCGACACGCTCGCGGACAAAGAGCTTGCCGCGGGCCTCGTGACGGGCGCGGGCCTCGGCGCGGCCGCCCTCGCGGGCGTCGGCGAGAGTGGTGCGGAGATCAGCGAGGAGGGCGGCATAGGCCTCCGTGTTGGCGCGGAACTCTTCCGACTGGGGGCTGACGAAGCTTTTTATGGTTGCCATCGGCCGCCTTTCTCACGCATGCCTACCCCGGAGGCGACACGAACTCGCGCAGGAAGCGGGCGCTCTCCTCGGGGAGGGCAGTGTTGATAAACATCCCCGAGCCGAGCTCGAATCCGGCGCTGTGGGTGACGCGCGGGATGATTGCGAGGTACCAGTGCAGGTGACGTGCCGTGTGCTCGCACTGCGGCGCGGTGCGGATGACGTAGTTGTAGTCCGGGTCGTTGAGCGCGTAGTAGATGCGCCGCAGCATGTCGCGCATAAGGTCGGCCAGCTCCCGTATCTCGGCGGGCGTGATGTCGAAGAAGCTCGCGGCGTGGCGGCGGGGCACGACCCATATGTGGAAGGGCGAGAAAGCGGCGTACGGAATGAACGCGCTAAAGTGCTCAGTCTCGCGGATGACGCGGATGGCCTCCTGGACCTCATCGGAGCGCATGCGGCAGATCACGCACTCACCGTGGTCGTCGAAGTAGCGGCGGGCCTCGGCGGCGCGTGCACGGATGCTGTAGGGCACCACCGGCAGCGCGATGATCTGGGCGTGGGGGTGGATGAGGGAAGTCCCGGCCGTGGGGCCGTGGTTCTTGAAGCAAATGATCTGCTCGACGCGCGCGTCCTGGCTGTACGTGCGGCCGCGGAGCTGGAAAGCGCGCAGGGTGCCCTCGACCTCGTCGACCGTCTCGTGGGCGGGGCTGGTGTTGTGCATACGCGACTCGACGACAACCTCGTGGTAGCCGACGCCGGGAAGGGCGCGGTGGATGCCGTCGAGGCGGCGCTCGACGTCGCCATCGTCCTGAAGTGCGGGGAAGCGGTTCTTCACGACTCGCTGGTGCCACTCGCCCTCCGAGGGCAGGCGCAGGCGCTCGAGGTCGAACTCCTCGTTACCTGGGCAGAAGGGGCAGCGGTTATCGTGGGGGGGCAGCTCCTCGACGTGGCTACGGTGCGGCACGGCGAACTGCTCAGGCCGCTTGGCGCGCTCGGTGGAGATGATCACCCACTCTCTGGTCGCAAGGTTTTGACGAAGCTCGGGCATGGTATCCTCCAGCCCGCCGGCGGCAGGCGCGCACATTATAGCAAAACCGTGTCAGCCACCCGTAACTTCTCCCGGCGCCAGACGGTTCCATGTGTTGACCTCGAAGACTTGCCGACCTTCAGACACACCTTATGACAATTTCATCACCCACTGGTGACTCACCCCGATCGCGCCTGCGGGACGGCACGGCGCTCGTGGCGGTGCTCGCGCTGCTAGCTGCCAGCGGGCTGGCGTTCGTGCTGCCGTGGCTACCGCAGGCTCCACCGAGCGCGGCGCTGGAGCGCTACGCCCCACTACGGCACGGCGACTCGTGGCTGACGCTGACGACCGGAGCAGACGGCGCGCCGCAGGGCTGGACGAGCGGCACGCACGCGCTGGTGCCGCCGACACGGGCCTTCACGACGAACCTGCGGAGCGCGCAGGCTCAGGCGCTGCGCGCGCACTACGGCGCAGATGGAGAGCCAGCCTCGATCGACGAGGCGATGGTGCGACTCGCGGCGGACAGCGCCTCAGTGGTGAAGATTGACGAGCGTGAGCTGGGCGCGACCGGGCTGGTGACCGACAGCGTAATGATCTCGCTACGCAGCTCGCGGGGGGACTTCGTACTGGGGTTCTACCGCCCGGATGGCGACCAGGACCTAATGTTCGAGCCGGCGCTACCCTCGCTGCCCGCGGAGCTGCAGCCAGGGAGAACCTGGCAGGCGGAGGGGACGCTGGCGGGGCGGATTGACTATACCTTCGCCGGCGAGGTGCTGAGCCAGGGGGCGTACAGCGGCCCGGCGGGAGACTTCACGGACTGCGTGCAGCTGGAGACGCGACTGACGCTAGCGCTGGAGGGCACACTGCTGGACGACATCCGCAGACGGAGCTGGCAGTGCGCCGGGGCAGGCGGGGTCGAGTCCGAGCGCCTGGGTGAGGGCGACGCACTGGTAACACGCACAGTGCTGGTGTCGTCGAGCGCGCTGAAGGGCGGCACGCGGGGGGAGCCTCCGCCTCCACCGCTCCTCCCCCAAGCCCCACCCCCGCAGGGGGAGATGGGAAGCGCAGCCGAATGGCAGCTGGCGCGGCTGGGCCGGACACTGCCGACGATCAGCAGCGGGAGCAGCACCTTCGCACCAGTGTGGGTGCCGACGGACCCACCGCTCGTGCTGGCGGCGGCCTACGATGGGGCGCTCGTCGCATTCGACGCCGCGGACCCGATGGGCCGGGTGCGCTGGCGATTCCGCTCGGGCGGGACGTTTTTCGGGCAGCCGGCATATGACGCCGCGACAGGCCGCATCTTTATTGGATCGAGCGACAAGCGGCTATACGCGCTGGACTCGCGCGGGATATACCTGTGGTCGTTCCAAGCCGACGACAACATCGCGACACGCCCGGCGGTCGCCGGTGGCGTCGTGGTGTTCGGCAGCGAGGACCGGACGGTGTACGGCGTGGACGCGGCGAGCGGGCGCGCGGTGTGGGAGCGGGCGTTCACGACGACCGGGCCGGTGGTCTCGTCGCCGGCAGTGGTGGGGGGCGTGGCGCTGATCGGCTCGGACGACGGGCAGGTATACGGGCTGGATGTAGCGACAGGCCAGGAGCGCTGGCCACCGTTCACCACCGAGGACGCAGTCGAGGCGCCAGTGGTGGTGGCGGACGGGATGGCCTACGTGGCAAGCCGCGACGGGACTGTGTACGCCCTGGACCCGAGCACTGGTGAGGAGCGCTGGCGGGGTGAGGCGGGCAATGCGCTGCGAACGGCGCCAGCAGTGGGCGGCGGACGGGCGTTCGTGGTGGATGAGCTAGGCTTCCTGAAGGCGCTAGACCTGGAGAGCGGGCGGCGACTGTGGATGAGCGCGGGCGACGACTACGCCGGGGCGCCGGCGCTGGTGGA
This sequence comes from Chloroflexota bacterium, assembly GCA_039805565.1. Taxonomy (GTDB): domain Bacteria; phylum Chloroflexota; class Chloroflexia; order Chloroflexales; family Roseiflexaceae; genus CALJIC01. Next base: position 13,211 of record JBDLTZ010000186.1, read on the forward strand.
TGCCGGGGAGGACCAGCCGGCGCTGGTGGCCGCGCGCGACGACGGCGTGGTGGAGCTGCTGGACCTGGACGGCGCCGTGCTGCGGGAATGGCAGGTAGCCGAGGTAGCTAGCCCCGGAGAGGACGCTCCGGGACTCGCGTTCGGGCCGAGCGCGGGCAGTGGGGCACTGTGGCTAGCGGATGATAACGGCGTGCTGCTGCGTCTCGGGACGCCGCTGGCGGGGCCGACGCCGCTGCGCCCTGCGTGGTACCGTTCGAGCGCCGCGGCGCCGTTCGCCGGCGAGGAGGGGCACGGCCTGTACTACACACCCGCCGCGTACGGTGGGCAGGCAGTGGCGCTCGATAGCGGCGGGAACGTGTACCTGGTGGATCCAGCGGACGGCAGGGCAGAGCGGCTCGGGCGCGTCGAGGGCTTGGAAAGCATACCGACCTACGCCCCTGACCCGGCGGTAGCGGGCGACACGCTGCTGGTCACTGGGGGCGGGACGCTTGGCGCGCTGGACCTGCGCGACGGGCAGACGCTGTGGAGCTTCACGCCGGAGGGTGAAGCGCGCAGCGTGAGACCGGCGACGGCGGCTGGCGACGCCGCGCTGTGGCTCGTCGCGGGCGGGGAGAGCGGCGCGGCGGGGACGCTGTACGCGCTGGATCTGGCCGACGGCTCGGTGCGCTGGATGGTCGGGCTGGACGGGTTCCTGGCGGCGGGCGGCGCCGTGGCGAGGGGGGATGTGGTGTACACCAGCACCCCGCCGGCGGCCTTCGACTTGGCGACCGGGCGGGAGCTGTGGCGGGCCGACGTGCCGGGGCAGCCGCTGGGAGGCACAGTGCTGAGCGAGGACGGCGGCACGCTGTACGTAGCGATGACGGGTGACCCTGCCGGTGCGGTGGCAGCGCTCGACACAAGCGATGGCTCAGTGCGGTGGGTAAAGGAGCTCGACACGGCGCTCGGGTTCCACGAGCGGCTCTGGCTGAGCGGGGAGATGCTGATCGTACCCGCGTACGACCACCAGATCGTGGCGCTGGATGCGGGCGACGGGTCAGAGCGCTGGCGGGCACGACCGGGCAGGCGCTGGGGCGCCGCGACGGTGGTGGGCGGCTACGTGTGGCAGACCGATGTCGACAGCCACGTAGCGCTGCTGGACGTGCGTGACGGTTCGCTGGCACACTTCTACAGCGCGGTGGACGCGAATCTCGAGATCGGAGGGCCGGCTGCGGGGCGTCCGGCAGAGGTGGGCGGGCAGATAATCCTGCCCTACAGCAGCGCGCTGATCGCGTTCGAGGTGCCACGATGATCACGATGCTTCAGCGATTTCGGCCGACCCGAACGACCCTGATCGCGCTGGGTGGCCTGGTGTGGGCGCTCTCGTTCGGGGCGGTGCGGGACTTCGTGTGGGCCGACCTGCGCGCGGGGATGATGAGCACGCACGGTCTCTCGCGCACGATGCGCGCGCTGGTGTGGTCCGGGTTCGTACTGCTCGGGGTGATGATCGGCGCACTGCTGTTCAACGACCTCTGGCGGGCGCTCTCGCCGCTGATCGCGCTGGAGTACATCTCATCGAGCACGGTGGGGCGCGGGGCGCTGCTGCCGATGGCACTGCTGCCGGCGACGCTGTTCCTGATCGCGCTGGCGTGGAGCTTCATGCTGACAGGAGTATTGCACAGCCACCCGGCGCTGCGGCTGATCGCGCTGGCGCTGTACATGCCGCTAGCGCTACAGTGGGTGGGCGTAGGCGCGAGCTCGCTGGCGGGAGGCGTGCTGCCGACGCTGGCGGCGCTGGGCGCGGCGCTAGCGGTGCCACTGCTGTTCGCGGTGCGCTGGCGGGCGGCGGCGCGGCCGGAGCTGGAGTTCTTCGTGCTCCTGGCGCTGGTGACGACGGTGCTAGCGATCGGGCAGGCGCGCGCAGTGAGCCTGTGGCGGACGACCGAGATGCCACTGGTGGTGGCGACTGCCGAACTGACGGTGAGCCAGCTCCAGACGCTGGTGATACCAATGCTGTTCCTACTCGGGATCGATATCGCCGGCTTTACCCGGCAGGCGTCGGGGTGGACGGTGCGAATCGTATTGGAGCGGCTGCCGCGGCGGGCGATCTGGCTGCTGCTGCTGCCGGGGCTGGCGCTGCGGCTGCGGGATGTTGCGGCCGAGGCGGCCGAGCGGCTGACGCGGCCGGAGGACCTTGGAATGTACGCCGGCGCGCTGCTTGGGCTGCTGAGCATCGCGGGGGTGTGGCTGGCGCTGCGCTGGATAGGGACAGGCGGCGAGGCGGTGACGGGCGACAGCGTGGCGGGGGCGGCGGAGCGCTGGGCCATGCCGCTGGTGCTGGCGTTCCACCTGGTCGCGATCGTGGCGCCGGTACCGGGAATCTTGATCCTGGTGGGGACGGGGCTGAGCGGCCGGCAGGATATGACGACGCTCGGGTCGCAGCTGATAGCGTCGTACAACCCGGCGGCGATCATGGGGGCGTGGCAGGTAGTGCTGTACACGGCGGCGCTGGGCACGGCAGCGTGGCTGGCGCGGCGCGGGCGCGGGCCGGCGGCTCTGTACGTGGGCTCGTTCGGGGCCTACAACCTGTGGATGAAACTCTCGGAGCCGGGCGGGCAGCTCGGGGCGCTGGCGCAGCGCGGGGCGGCGCCGGAAGACTTCTGGCTGGTAACGCTGGTGGGGCTGGCGGCACTGGGGCTCTGGCTGCGCCGGGCGCTCACCGCTGAGCGGGCCGGGCAACTGCTGTTCCTGCTGCTGATCACCGGTCTGCTGCGGCAGACGTCGTTCATCGAGAACCCGTTCAGCCCGTTCCTCGGGTTTGCGGGCATCGGGTTCATCGCGTTCGCCCTGGTGTGGGACGCGACGACGCGCGGGGCGTGGGCGAACGAGGGGACGCCGGGGCTACCGCGGACGGGGCGGGTGCTGCTCTATATCGGCTATGTGCTGCTGACAGTGACGCTGGTGAACTGGGCGCTGACGTCGCACAGCCTGCTGATGGTGGGGCAGTTCACGGGTGACGCGGCGCTGAACGGGCTGGACCGGTTCGGGCGCCCGCTGCTGTATGCGGTGATGCTGCTGACGTTGGTGGAGGAGAGGTAGCCCCTCCTCCTGCCCCCCTCCTCTGCTGGGGAGGGGGTTTTGTTTTTTCAGAGAGGGCTTCGCCCTCTCTGGCTTTCCCCTGCTTTCAGGGGGCGAGACCGGTGCTGGTGGACTTGGCGGTATCGGGCTCACGCTGGGCGTTGGCACCCTCGGCGAAGGCGCCGGTGTTGACGACGCCGGTGGTGCCGCTGGTGCCCGTGGACTCGGGGTTGTGCTGGGTGGACTCGGGCGACTCGAAGACGAAGTGGCCCCAGGCTACAGCGCCGCGCTCGCTATCGCTACGCTCGAGCTCGGGGGAGCGCAGCCGGCCGACGGAGAGCGGGTGGTGGGCGGCCAGGCGCTCCTCGAACCACTCCGGCTCGCGATCCGCGGGTCTGACGGCGAGCGACCAGAAGCGCTCGGGGAGGTTAGCCGAGACCGAGGCGCGTAGGGGGTCGGGGCCCTCGTGGGCGCCCATGTGGGTCTGCTCGTAGGCGACGCCGTCGGCGAGGAGCGCATTGAGAGCGGCCTCGGCGTCGGCGAGGCAGGCGTAGAGCGCGGCAACCATACCGGTGTCGTGTTCCTCGGCCATTGGGTTTCTCCTTCTCTTCTTGGGAGCCACGCCCCAAATGCCCCGCCCAGCCTCGGGAGGGGCAAGAGCTGTGCCGCGGAGACGATCCGATAGCTAGGCGCCCGCGGCCGCGCCGAGGTCCTCGACAGCGGCAGCTAGCTCACGTGTGAGCGGATGGTCGCCGAGCTGGGCGAGGACCCCGGCGACGATCTCGCGGTAGTACCAGCGGGTCTGGTCGGCGCCGCGCTTGAAGCGCCCCCAGACGACCGGACCAACCTCGCGCAGGTCGGCGAGGATGGACTGGACGTTGTGGAGCGCGTCGGCGGCCTTTAGCGCGGCGACGTCCGGCCCACCGCTCAGGAGGTGGGCGAGCTTCTCAGCCTTGCGCTGCTCCCAGGGGAGCTCGGTGCCATCGGCGGCCTTGGTCTCGGAGACGGCGGCGACGAGCCGGGCGATCTCGGGGCCGAAGGTGGCGGCAATGTCGGCGAGCGGCACGTCGCAGTCCTCGACGACGTCGTGGAGCAGGCCGGCGATGGCAAGGTCCTCGCCGAAGCCGTGGCGCAGAAGGATGACTGAGACGGCGACGGGGTGGGCAATGTAAGGGATGTCGGTGCCCTTCCGCAACTGGCTGCGGTGGGCGCGGGCGGCGAGGCGGAGCGCCTCGTCGTAGCGGGGTGAGTAGGCGTGCATTGGCGGGCTCCAGAATAGAACAGGACGTCGCCGCCCGAGCAGGGCACCACTTCCGGCTAGCCGGCAGCTACCACGCGGAGGCGCGGCCCGCCGTCGGCAGGGAGGTGGCTGCAAACCCCGGCCTTGATCGTCTGCCCCGGGACCTCGTGGCCGAGAAGCTGCTCGAGAAGGCGTGCGCTGGCGATGAGGGCGTGGAGGTCGATGCCGGTCTCGACGCCCATATCGTGGAGCATGTGGACGAGGTCCTCGCTGCAGATGTTGCCGGGCGCGCCAGGTGCGAAAGGGCAACCGCCGATTCCGCCGGCGCTGGCGTCAAAGCTGGCCACGCCGACCTGAAGCGCGGCGAGGACATTGGCAAGGCCGGCGCCGCGGGCGCTGTGGGGGTGAAGGCGCAGATCGGCGCGCGGGAGTCGGCGGCGGAAGGCGAGGCAGACCTGCTGGACGAGATGCGGGTGGGCCATGCCGGTGGTGTCGCCGAGGGTGATCTGGGAGGCGCCGATGTCGAGCAGGCGCTGGCAGAGGTCAAGCACGCGCGCGAGGGGCACGTCGCCCTCGAAGGGGCAGCCGAAGGCCACCGAGAGGACGGCGTCGAAGCCGCGGCCGGCAGCGCGGGCGATGGATGCGACCTCGGCGGCCTGGGCGAGGGACTGCTCGACGCTCATGTTGACGTTGCTGCGGTTGTGGCTCTCGGAGGCGCTGAGAAAGACCTGGATGGAGTCGGCGCCGGCGTCCACGGCCCGGCGGGCGCCGGTGGCGTTGGGTACGATCGCGCTGTAGGTAACGGTGGGGCGGCGCGCAATACGGGCGAAGACCTCGGCGGTGTCGGCCATCTGGGGGACATTCTGGGGGCGGACGAAGGCGCCGACCTCGATCTGCGCCAGGCCGGTGCCGGAGAGGCTGTCGATCAGGCGGACCTTCTGGTCGGCGCTGAGGATGACGTCCTCATTCTGGAGCCCGTCGCGCGGGCCGACCTCGCGGATGCTGACGCGGGTGGGGAGGGATAAGGCCTGTTCCACGCTGAACACCCCCTTCCGTACGAGTGCCGAGTTTTGAGTTTTGAGTCTTGAGTCTTGAGGGCTCACAGCTGAGAGTATCTGGTGCTAAGGCTCAGGCGGGCGCTCACGGCTCACGACTCGCGGCTCGATACTCGGGTACGTTCACTCAGTCTGGAGCATGTAGCCCATGCTGCGGATGCTGACAAGGGCGATGCCGCCGATGCCGGTGGACTCGAGCTTGTGACGGAGGCGCGCGATGTGGGGGCGCAGGAGGGCGCGGGCCTCGTCCTCGGGCTGGGCGCGGCCGTAGACCGCCTCGGAGAGCGTGCCGTAGCTGAGGGCGGTATCGGGCTGCTGAGCGAGGGCGGTGAGCAGCGCGAACTCCGTGCGCGTGAGCGCGAGCGTGCTGTTGCCAAGCCGGGCGCTGTGGCGGCGCAGGTCCAGCGTGAGCGGGCCGACCTCAATCTGGTCGGAGCTTGTGGAGGGTACGGGCACGGCGGAGCCCGTCTCGATCATCCCGAGGGCTCGGGCGCTCTCGCTGATACGCTGGAGCAGCTCGGTGCGCTGCATGGCGACGCGGCGCTGCTCGAGGCCGCGCTCGACCCGGTCACGGATATCGTAGACCTGGGCGGGCTTGAGCAGGTAGTCGAACGCGCCGTGACGGAGGGCCGCGATCGCACTGTTGATCGAGCCGTGGGCAGTGAGGAGGATGACCTCGGTGGCAGGCCAGCGGGACTTGATCTCCCGCAGCACCTCGATGCCGTCCATATCGCCGAGCTGGAGGTCGAGCAGGACGACGTCAAACTCCTCCTGAGCCAGCTGCTCCTTTGCGTCGGAGCCGCTGACCGCACACTCGACGCGGTAGCTCTGGGCGCGCAGGGCGGCCTCGAGCATCATGCGCACCGGTCGCTCATCGTCCACCACCAGGATCTTCGCTGGCTGCTTCATAGAAACTCGGCGCGCCCCCTAGGTAGAGCGGGCGGCGCACCTCCCCTTTCTCGCGTGGTCAAACGAACGCCTGTCGTACTCCTCAAACGGCGCCGGGCGCCTGACGATATGGCCGGCGACGGTCATGAGGACACGGCGGGAGTCTCATCGGCGCTCTCGCCGTGCGCGGGCAGCGTCATCGTGAACGTCGTCCCCTCGCCGGGGATACTCTCGGCAGTGATGCGGCCGAGGTGGCGCTCGACGATCACCTTGCTGGTGTAGAGGCCGAGCCCCATACCGCGCTCCTTGGTGGTGTGCATGCCGTCGAAGATGCGCGCGAGCTGGTCGGGAGGGATGCCGACGCCGGTGTCGGTGATTGCGATGACCACCGACTCCAATCCGGCCTGGTCGTGGTGGGTGTAGGTCTGGATGTGGAGCAGCCCCCCGCCGTGCATCGCCTCGGCGGCGTTGAGAACCAGGTTAAGCAGCACCTGCTTGAGCTGGTCGGCATTGCCGTAGACGAGGGAGAGGGAGGGCTCGAGCTCACGGACAGTGCGGATGCGCGAGCGCTCGAGCTGCTTACCGGTGAGGAGCAGCACCGCCTCAACCACATCATTGACCTGGACGGGTCGGGCGACATCTGCGCGGGGGCGATAAAGATCGCGCAGGCGGGCGAGCACCTGGACGATGCGGTCGATCTCCTCCTCGGCGAGCTCGAGAAAGTGCTCGTTGGGCGTGTCGGGCGGGCACTGCTCAAGGAACAGCGCCAGGAAGCCCTGAATAGCCTGGAGCGGGTTGCCGACCTCGTGGGCGATGCTGGCGGCGAGCTGTCCGATGGCGGCGAGCTTCTCCGCGCGGACGAGCTGTGTCTGGAGGGCGACGCGCTCGGTGATATCCTCCCAGACCTCGACGACCTGGTGCGGCTGGCCGGACGGGTCCGTGAGCGGGATGCTGGCAATCTCGAGGAGCTGCTGGCTGCCGTCGGGCCGAACGAGGGTTCGGCGAACGCGGCCGGGTTCGCGGGTGGAGAAGGTGCGGGCAGCGGGCGAGTCCTCCCAATCGGCGAGGGCGACACCGTAGAACTGGCCGACGAGGGCGGACGGCTCGAGGCCGAAGCGACCGGAGAGGGTACGGTTCACCGCCAGGATGGTGCCGGCGGCATCGAGCAGGGCGAGACCCATGGGCACGCCGTCGATCACGCCTCGGATCAGGTTTCGGCTGAGCTGGATCTCGCGCATGCGGGTGCGCTCAGCGATCTCAGCGGCCTCAAGGTGGAGCGTGGCAACCTGGCGCGTCGAGTCGAGGGCCAGGGCCGCCAGCGGGGCCAGGTGGGCGAGCTGGTCGGCGTCCACGTCGGTGGCGGGGTCGAAGAGCAGCACGGCGCCGCCCAGGACAACATCATCTAGGGCGAGGGGCAGGGCAAAGGCGGACCACGCGCCGGCGGGCTTGAGAAACGGCCGGCGCCCAGTGATCGCCTGACGCAGGAGCGTTGAGCCGCTGATCTTGCGCCAGAGCGAGATATCGCCGGGGCCGCTGCTGGCGGCAAGGCGGGCAGGCGCACCCTTGCGCTCAGCGAGCGCCAAGTAACACGTCCACGCGCCGGAGCTCTGGCACAGGTGGTCGGCGATGCGGCGGGCGCCAGTCTCGAGAGTCGGGGCGACAGCAGTTGAAACAGCCGTGCGCGGGGGGGGCGTTGAAGTGCTCACCGGTGCGGTACTCACTCCCTACGAGGGATGCGTCGTACAGCGCTGTGCTGCGCGGGATGCGAGCGGCACTTCACGCGTAGACAACAGCCCTCAGGCCCGGATCCACGAAGAAAAAAGTCATAAACCACCTATTACGGTGTATTGTTGCATCTCGATGTGGGCTTGTCAAGACAATGCGGGCACCGGGAGAGGTTCAGGCGTGCACTAGAGTGGGCGCACAGGCCG
>JBDLTZ010000187.1:0-3270 GCA_039805565.1 Chloroflexota bacterium
TGCGTCAGTCCGGGCGAATCGGCCCAGATGGTGGCAGAGGACTGGGGGCTGGTCAAGTTTTCGCCGATCACTCCCAGCGGGGGTGGTCAACATTTAGACTATCAGAAACATGCAACGCCGCAGGTGCGAATCCAGCCGGCGGTATCGTCCACCGCCACACGTTGCACTGACCATCGCCCGCGCTCAACGCCCGCTGTTGCGAGACCGGCAACCCCTTGATAACAATCATCTGGGAGCACCACAACGGCCCCAACCGCAAGCTGGTCAAACACAGCGGCAATGGCGGCCATGCCCGAGGCAAAAGCCACGGCCTTCCCCGACTCAAGTCCGCCGACGACGTCTTCGAGTGCTTCCCAGGTTGGCGTGCCGTCGTCGCGTGCGTACTCGCGCCCCCCGCCGATGACGAAGTTCGACGCAGGGATCAGCGGGACGTTCAACGGAGCGCCGGGCTCGGACGCGCGGCCGGCCGAGACGAGCCACGATTCCGGCTTGATTCCAGAGAAGGGTTTCTCCATGCGTTTCACTACCTCCAGACAAGGAACAGAAGATGCGGAACCACGACGGGCCAGAACCACGTCGCACCGCCGCCGCTACAACGTGCTGCTACCGGGAGTCTCTGTCTGCGAGTGCCTGGATCGCCTCTGCGGATAATGCATAGTCGATCCAGGTGGGGTTTGCCTGAGCCCCAAGCTTTTCATAGAACTGCCGCCCCTCCGTATTCCAATCTGCCACTTGCCACTTGATGGCACCGCACCCTAACCGACGCGCCTCCTGAGCGGCGGCCTGCATCAGCCAGGTTCCGATACCTTGTCCGCGACCTCGGGCATCGACAAAGAGCTCCTTGATAAACAGTGTTGGCGTTGCGGTCGCGGTGTAGGGGATGATGTAGTACACCAGCATGCCGAAGATCACGCTGGTACCATCAGGCTGGGGCTCAGCGGCCACGAAGCAGCTAAATGTCGGTGGTGAACGCTGAAACCCGTGCTCACGCACGTCGGCTTCAGTAATAGCAAAGACATCGATATACTGCTCGAAGATCGCGAGCTCCTTCATCAGGGCCAGCACCTGCGGGATATCAGGTTCCGTGAGTTTCCGAATGACCACACCTACCTCCGTTGCTGCGTCGAATCATCCCCGCCCCGCTCGCGAGTGCTCCAGCCCCTGGCCCATTGCCTCGCCCGTCGCTCGTGTTGCCGGGTCATCACTGTGCGCCAATGCCGATGCCACCGCGTGCTGATCGACAACGCTCCGGTTCTGGCTCAGCTTGTACTTCCCCTCCAGCCGCGTCACTGTCAGGATGAAGCCGACGATGCCCTGGAGCATCCCGGCGCGGTAGCGCTCGGAGAGGCTGTCCCACTGCTGTTCGTAGGCGCCTTCGTAGGCACGGATCACGGCGCGCACCTCGTCCTCCAGCGCCTCGGGCTCATCGGCGGCGTGCAGCGCTCGGACTGGCCCCGCGGCGTGAACCGCGATGTAGTTCCAGGTCGGGACGCTCTCATGCTGCTCGTAGTGGGCTGGCGAGATGTAGGCGTGGGGGCCGGTGAAGATCGCCAGGCTCTCACCCGCGGCAAAGGCGTGCCAGTGCGGGTTGGTCCGCGCCAGGTGCCCGTGGATGGTCACGGCGTCGCCATCACGTCGCACAACCACCGGCACGTGCGAGGCAAACGGCGCACTGTCGAGGATCGACACCAGGGTGATGAAGCTGTGCGCCTGCATGAACGCCACCAGCTCGTCCACGTTCTCGTTGCGAAATGCCCGAGGGATATACATCCTAACCTCATCACGGTTGTGTGACTAGCTCACTCACGCTCCAGCATAGCCGGAAAATGGTCTGTGCAAAAGAGCCATTATCCGCTACAATTAGCGTACCAATCGCCCCTTCGCCTGAATGGTCGAGCGATGCCAAAGTATGCCGCCCCGCCCGACATCGTAGCGCTGCTGAGCGCTACCGAGCTGAGCAGGCCGCGCGCGTCTGAGCTCGCCCGCGCGTTCCGCGCGGCGATCCTGGCCGGTCAGCTGAGCCCCGGCACGCGCCTCCCCGCTACCCGCGAACTGGCGAAAGCCCTCGGGATCGCGCGGACAACCGTTGTCAGCGTCTTCGAGCAACTCCAGGCCGAAGGCTACGTGACTAGCCACGTCGGCGACGGCACCTATGTCACGCCCACCCTGACCGTGAACCGCTCAGACGGTGTGGCCGCAACGCAGAGCTCCCGAGCCAGACGAGCGCCCTCACGACGCGGCGAGCTGATCGCGAGCACGCCCTTGACGACCGCACCCGACACCACCGTGCGCCCCTTTCGCCCGGGTATACCCGCACTGGACGCGTTTCCCTTTGAGGTTTGGAGCCGGCTCACCCACCGCCGGCTGCGCCAGCCGCCCCCGGCCCTGCTCAGCTACGCCGACCCGGCCGGCTACCGTCCACTGCGTGAAGCGCTCGCCGCTTACCTGGTGGCTGCGCGCGGCGTGCGCTGCACCGCAGACCAGGTGCTCGTGGTAGCAGGCTCGCAGCAAGCCATCGACCTCGCCGCGCGGGTACTCACCGACCCAGGGGATGCCGTGTGGGTCGAAGATCCGTCCTATGTCGCCGGGCGGGGCGCCCTCATCGCGGCTGGCGCGACCCTGGTGCCCGTGCCGGTGGACCGCGAGGGGCTCGATGTCGAGGCGGGGGTGGCGCGCAACCCCACGGCGCGCATGGTGTATGTCACCCCTTCACATCAGTATCCACTCGGCGTCACCATGAGCGTGTCGCGCCGGCAGGCGCTGCTTGCCTGGGCAGAGCAGGCCGATGCCTGGGTGCTCGAAGACGACTACGATAGCGAGTATCGGTACGCTGGGCCACCTCTTGGCGCCTTCCAGGGATTAGATCGGAGCGAGCGGGTGATTTACATCGGCACGTTCTCGAAAGTCCTCTTTCCCTCCCTGCGCCTGGGCTATCTAGTGGTACCGCCGGATCTGGTTGATGTCTTTAGCCGGGCGCGGGCCTTCAGCGACCGCTGCGCGCCGAGTCTGGAGCAGGCGGTGGTGGCGGATTTTCTAGCCGAGGGCCACTTTGCCCGTCACATTCGACGCACACGGGCGCTGTATCGTGCCCGCCAGGAGGCGCTGGTGGCAGCGGTACAGCACCGGCTCCCTGGGTTCCTCATGATCGAGCCTGCCGATGCGGGGATGCATCTCGTAGCCTGGCTCCCGCCGGAGCTGGATGCGGCTACCGTGGCACGGCGAGCGCGCGAGGTCGGTGTCGAGCTGGCACCGCTGAGCGCATTTGCGCTG
>JBDLTZ010000188.1:0-43964 GCA_039805565.1 Chloroflexota bacterium
CTGCATCAGCAGGGCGCCCCGCGCTCACTCAAGCCTCACGGCACTCGGCTTCGCCGAGAACGCCTTCCGCGTGCAGCACGAAAGCCTCAAGTCTTGAAACGCGGCTCTCAGCACTCAAGACTCAGCACGCGCCGCTACGCCTCATCGCTGTACAGCGGCGTGCTCAGGTAGCGCTCGCCGTTGCTGGCCGACACGAAGACGATCAGCTTGCCGGCGTTCTCGGGGCGGCGGGCCACCTGGAGGGCGGCGTAGGCCGCGGCGCCCGAGCTGATCCCCACCAGCAGCCCCTCCTCCTTTGCCAGGCGACGGGCAGTCTCGAAGGCGCTGTCGTTCGAGACCTGGAGCACCTCGTCGTAGGCTTCGGTGTTCAGCACGTCCGGCACGAAGCCCGCGCCGATGCCCTGGATCTTATGCGGCCCCGGCTTCCCGCCCGAGAGCACCGGCGAGGCCTCAGGCTCCACCGCGATCACCTGGAACGAGGGCTTGCGTGACTTGATGACCTCGGAGACGCCGGTAAGCGTCCCGCCCGTGCCCACTCCGGCGATCAGGATATCGATCTGGCCGTCGGTGTCATTCCACAGCTCCTCGGCCGTAGTGCGGCGGTGGATCTCCGGGTTGGCCGGGTTCTTGAACTGCTGCGGCACCCAGGCGTTCGGCATCTCAGCGGCGATCGCCTCGGCCTGCGCGATCGCGCCGCGCATGCCCTCGGTGCCCGGGGTAAGCACCAGCTCGGCGCCGAAGCCCCGTAGCAGCTTGCGCCGCTCCACGCTCATCGTCTCGGGCATCGTCAGGACGATCTTGTAGCCCTTGGCCGCGGCCACGAAGGCCAGGCCGATGCCAGTGTTCCCGCTCGTCGGCTCCACGATGACGGTCTGGCCGGGGGTGATGCGCCCCTCGCGCTCGGCTGCCTCGATCATCGCCAGGCCGATGCGGTCCTTCACGCTGCCGGCCGGGTTGAACCACTCCAGCTTCGCGAGCACCGTGGCCTGCGTATCGTTCACGCGGTTCAGCTTCACCAGCGGCGTCCCGCCCACCAGCTCCGTGATACTGTTGTAGACTCGCATATCTGTCCCTGCCTTATCTTGCATTTGTTACGCAACTTTACGATTATTGTACCCCCGTGGGGTAGCCGCGTCAAGCGCGGTGCAACACCCGACGGGTATGGTACGTCCTACAGTGGTAAACTGATATCGAGCAGTTCGATCTGAAAATGCAGGTGTGCGCGGGCGCAGACCGGAGGGTTGGGGACACAGCCCCCCGAGAGCCCCTTTCCCCTGCTCTTAGGTCCAGCAGGACTGCTGTATCGCTGCCTCAGCAGCGAGAAGGAGCACCACGATGAGCGAGGACCCCACCCGCACGACGCCGGACCGGGACACGCCGGATCTAAAGGAGGAGCTGCGCGAGATGGGCCAGCAGCTGGAGCGGGCCTTCCGCGCGGTGGTCGAGAGCGAGCGCACCAAGCAGCTCCAGCGCGACGTCGCTACCGGCGTCCGCGAGGTCACCTCGCAGCTGCGGTCGGCCATCGACTCGATGCAGCAGGACCCCCGCGTGCAGCAGGCCGAGACCCGCGGCCGCGAGGCGGTGTCCAACATCCGCGAGACCAAGCTCGCGCACGACCTGCAGGACACCTTCGTGACTGGCCTGTCGAGCCTCAACGCGCAGCTCCGCAAGCTCGTCGAGCGCATCGAGCAGGAGACGAGCGCGCCGCCTGCCGCGAGCACCCCCTCGCAGCAGGTGCCGATCGACCACGATCCGCCGGCCACCGGCGAGACGCGCAAGCTCGACGAGTAGCGCATCGCTTGACGGACAACGTCGCGGGCGCGGAGAATGCTCTCCGCGCCCGCTTCACTTCCTGGGGATCTACGGCTTGCCGCCGTTCTGCCGCGACCGCTCCTTGTGGAACTTGTTGATCGCCCGGCCCCACTCCTTCTCCTGCTGCCGCCGGTCGGCCTTAACCGTTGCCGGCTTGCTGGTCTGCTTACGCAGGCGCTCGAAGCTCTGGCCCTCGTCCTCGTCGTCCCACGCGTCCGGGTCGTACTCGTGCGGCTTGATGCTCGTCATCGGGGTCGGTCTCCACTAGCTCAGGATATCGTCGACAGCGTGCAATCGCCCGTGTCGCCGACTCCGCCACCGGGAGCCCCTGCCGGCGCAAGCCGGCATGTGGGAGGCGGCAGCGGAGTCAGCGAGCGACCGAGCTCACCGACACCCGGCGCACCGCAACCACCGTACACATACCTGCCTCCCTTCCGCGCGGGTAACCCGCGCCTCTTCGCTGCACGCGCCTACTCTACCACACCCCGCGCCGCTGTCCATCCGGCAATCGGCAGAGGCCGTGGTATACTCACCGCCGCTGCTCCACCTACGACGAAAGGTTCCCCGATGTCCCCACGCGCGGAGTTCTTCGCCGGCGCGCGCGACCAGCTGCCGATCCTGCTTGGCGTGGCACCGTTCGGGGCGATCTACGGCGTGCTCGCACTGAGCGCCGGGCTCTCGCCGGCCGCCGCGCAGGCGATGTCGGCGATCGTCTTCGCTGGCTCCAGCCAGTTTGTGGGCGCCGGGCTGTTCGCTGCGGCGACGCCGTGGCCGGTGATCGTGCTCACCACGCTCGTGATCAATCTGCGCCACGCACTCTACTCGGCCTCGCTCGCGCCGCACCTGGCGCACCTGCCTGCCCGCTGGAAGCTGCCGCTGGCCTATCTGCTCACCGACGAAGCGTACGCGGTGACGATCCGCCGCTACCGCGAGCCGGGTGGCCCGGGCGAGCGCCACTGGTACCTGCTCGGCACCGCGCTGGCGCTCTGGCTCACATGGCAGCTCTCCACCGCCGTCGGCGTGTTCCTTGGCGCGCAGGTACCGGCCGGCTGGGGGCTGGACTTCGCGCTGCCGCTGACCTTCATCGCGCTGCTGGTGCCCACGCTCAAGGATCGCCCGACGCTGCTGGCCGCGCTGGTGGCGGCCGCAGTGGCGCTGCTTGGCGCCGGGCTGCCCTACAAGCTCGGCCTGATGGCGGCTGCATGCGCCGGGATCGCGGCCGGCGTCGCCGCCTCGCGCGCGCGCCGCGGCCCGCAGCTCCAGGAGGTCTACCCGTGAGCGAGCCCGTGATCTGGACCACCATGGCCGCCATGGGGCTGGTCACCTTCCTCACACGGCTGTCGTTCATCGCCGCGTGGAGCCGCATCAGCGTCCCGCCGCTTGTCCGCGATGCGCTGAGCTACGTGCCCGCGGCGGTCCTCTCGGCGATCATCGCGCCCGAGCTGCTGATGCCCGGCGGCACGCCGGACCTCTCGCTCGGCAACGAGCGCCTGCTCGCCGGGCTGGCGGCGGCGCTCGTCGCGTGGCGCTCGGGCAGCGCCCTGCTCACCATCGTCGTCGGGACGGCGGTGCTGCTGGTGGTGCGTCTGATCGGGGGTTAGCGCACTGCGCCGACGGCCCGCTGCACGCCTGAACACGGCGGGGCCGCTGCCCCTGAGCAGGGGCCGTCCCGGTAGCACATCTGGCCGCTCCTCCCACTGATCGACGGCGCGACGAACCGCGCGCCACGGTCCAGCGGGTAGGATGAAGCCGAGGACGGTGAGGAGTCGGGGGTGTGTGGCGATTGTACGATCAGCCGCTGAAGATCTCTATCCGGCGAACGACGTAGCCTGGGTATGTAGCTGGGCGGCACGCCCGACCTGATCAGGCGTGGGCCGTGTAGTACGCTGGCCACGCGGCGCACAACCAGGAGAACAGCAGAGTGGACACGCTGACCGACAACGAGCGGGCGATTCTGGACGGCCTGTTTGCGAAGGCCACGCTGCCGGGGTACGACGCCGCGCTCGACACGACCGAGGAGGAGCGCCGTGTGGCGGTGAAGCACCTGATACACTGCCTGGCCGAGCTCACGCGGCGTGGTGCGCGGGCGCATCTCGTCGTCGAGCCGCCCCCCCACGAGTAGCCTCTTTCCGCCCCCGAGAGCACACCGGCTGGCTCCGATCTCGTACTGTGCCGCGATCGTCACCGCTCCGACACGATGAGGCGGCGCAAGTCCTGCTAGGATGCGTCGCAACGCGCCCGAGCTACGGCGCGCGGAGCCAAGGAGCATCACCGGCATGGACGAGTTCACGACCCTTGACGAGTACCGCCTGCTGCGTCGCCAGCTCGTCGCGACCGCCAACGTGCTGCTCGGGCGGAGTGACCACGCGAGCCGCCTGCTGCTCCTCGACGCCGCCGGGTTCCTCTGGACGTACTGTGCCGACTGCTCCGCCGACCTCGGCGCCTACCGCAGCGTACGATGCCATCGCTGCGGCGCCGACCAGCCGTGGGCGGCGAACTGACCACACGGCCTCACAGGTCTGCCAGGAAGTCCAGCATTTCCGCGTTGACGCGGGGCCAGGCCTGCTGCTGGACCCAGTGCGAGACGCCCGGCAGCGTGCGGACGCGCAGGTCCCGCACGAAGCGCTCGTGGCCCGGCACCAGCTCCGGCCCAAGATAGGTGTCCGCCTCGCCCCACAGCAGCAGCGTCGGCGCCTCCACCCGCATCCTCGTGCCGCGGAACATCCCGCGCGTCCCGCCCCGCCCGCTGGCCCGGTAGTAGGCCAGGGCCGACCGCAGCGCGCCGGGCCGCCCCAGCGCCTGCCGGTAGAGGCGTAGATCCTCGTCGCTGAAGGTGCCGTCGTCGCCCGTGTCCGTGCGGAAACCTCGCGGGATGAAGGCGTAGTGCCCGGAGCTGAGCGCGGCTTCGGGCAGCCACGGCAGCAGGAAGAACCCCATGTACCACGAGCGCCGCATCTGGCGCGAGTTCCCCCTCAGGTGCTCGGCGAACAGCGCCGGGTGCGGGCAGTTCAGCGCGATCAGCCGCTCGACGCGCCACGGCCGCGTGATCGCCAGCCCCCAGGCCACGGCCCCGCCCCAGTCGTGCCCCGCCACCACGGCTCGCTCGAACCCCAGCTCCCGGATCAGCTCCGACACATCGTGCACCAGCACGTCCTGCTCGTATCCCCAGCGCGGCTTCTCGGTCTCGTTGTAGCCCCGCATGTCGGGCGCCACCACTGTGAAGCGCTCGCTCAGCGGCCCGATCTGGTGCCGCCACGACCACCACAGCTCGGGGAAGCCATGCAGCAGCAGCACCAGGCGCGGCCCGCTGCCGGCCCGGACGTAGTGGAACCGCACGCCGTTGATGCGCGCGTAGTGGTGCTCGAAGTCGTTCGGCTGCATAGTGCTGACTCCTCCCTCCGTCAACCTACTGCGCTATCGTATCACGGTTGCGGGATCGCAGTCTGCGGCCCGCGCTCACGCCCATGACGCACATGGGTCACCTGCGGGCACGCGAAAGTACTGCCTTCTGTGGTTGACTCAGCCCCGGCCCTCAGGTACAATACCGTACCATGGATGCGTGAAAGCAATCACAATCGGAGTCGCGGCACAGATAATGCTTGCACCACGCCCGAGTGCCGGCGCTCCCACCGCCGCTCGTTGCTACACCTGGCGTAGCCCCCGGACACAGACGTCCCCAACCTGATCATAGACGACTTCCAAAAGCATACCGCCAACCTGTCGCCCTGCTGCGCACATACGCTACAGCCGATGGATGGCAGCGGTTGTATTCTCGATACGCTGAACTCAGGCGCGAGGCGAAGGTGAAGCGCGGTCCCGCGTGTGCCCCTCACCCACCCCGCGCCACAAAAGGACGCAACATGATCAGCATGCACGACATGGATCCCCAGGCCCGCCTGGCTCACGCAGCCCGCCTCGCCGAGGCTGAGGAGCACCGCCTGGCCGAGCTTACCGCAAAGCCCGAGAGAAGCAGAGCCCCTACGTCCACCCGCGCACGCGCGGCCCAGGCGCTCATCGCGTGGGGCCACTGGCTCGACGGCCGCGACGAGCTCCGGCCACGCTACGACGCTGAGCAGGAGGGCGCGTACTAGAACGTCAAACACTGAAGAGGGCCGGATCGAAGTGGCAGCACGTCGATCCGGCCCTCGGCGTTTGGGGCGCTGAAGACTCGCCAGCGCGTATCGTGTAGGGGAGTATCTCCCACCCTGCACGGGATATTCTTCCCGTAGACCCGGCCGCGCCGATGTGCTATTCTTAAGGCTATCCGTCCGAAACGAACGTTCAAACCGCTGCGCGTCGCGCGGCAGACACCCGGGGGAGCTATGCTCATCGAAGAGGTCGTCGCCCGGCAGCACGCGGTGCGCCCGGCGCCTGAGACACTCGACATCCCCTTTCGCCACCTCGGCGAGATGGTGGATCAGACCTGCGCGCGCTACGCCACCCAGCACGCCTTCACTGCCGTGCTGCCGAATGGGATGTTCGGCACCCTGAGCTTCCAGCAGGTCCAGCACCACACCGACGCCTTCGCCGCCTACCTGCGCGAGTGCCTCGGCCTCGCGCCAGGGGACCGCGTCGCGCTCCAGATGCCGAACAGCCTGGCCTACCCGCTGTGCGCTTTCGGCATCCTTAAGGCCGGCTGCGTGCTCGTCAACGTCAATCCGCTCTACACCCCCTCGGAGATGTCGCACCAGCTGCGCGACAGCGGTGCCCGCGCGATCGTGATCGTGGACCTGTTCGCCGACAAGCTCGCCGATGCCCTGCCCGGGTCTGATGTCGCGCACGTCGTTCTGGCGAGCGTCACCGATCTGTTCCCAGCCATCCCCGGCTTCATCGCCTACAATGTGATGAAGTACTGGGACCGCCGCATCCCGCCCTGCCCGGTGCCGTCCACCACGCTTGCGGCGGCGCTCGCCGAGGGCGCGGCCGCTCTGCACCGGCGTCACGCCGACCCGGCCGGCTACACTGGCGACCTTACCCCCGACAGCCTCGCGGCGCTCCAGTACACCGGCGGCACCACCGGCGTCAGCAAGGGCGCGATGCTCACCCACCGCAACCTGCTCGCCAACGTCATGCAGCTCGACGCCCACGTGGCAGGGCGCGTGACCTACGGGCGCGAGTGCGCCCTGGCCGTGCTGCCGCTGTACCACATTTTCGCCTTCACCGCCAACCTGCTCTACTTCTTCTACGCCGGCGCGCGCAACATCCTGGTGGCCAACCCACGCCCGCTCAGCAATCTCCAGCGCGCGGTGGAGAACTACCCGATCACCTGGGTGCCAGGTGTCAACACCCTCTTCAACGGCCTCCTGAACGAGGAGTGGTTCGCCGACGAGCTGCCGCGCACCCTCCGTGGCTCGCTAGCGGGCGGCACCGCGCTGCACGAGGCCGTGGCGCACCGCTGGCAGGAGGTCACCCGCACGCCGGTGATCGAGGGGTACGGCCTCACCGAGGCCTCGCCAGTGGTCACCCTCAACCCGCTCGACGAAGGCAACCGCGTCGGCACGATCGGACGCCCGCTGCTGGGTACTGAGGTGCGGCTGGTGGCCTCCGACGGGCGCGACGTGCTGCCGGGCGAACCGGGGGAGCTGGCGGTGCGCGGCCCGCAGGTGATGCGCGGCTACTGGCAGCGCCCCGATGAGACCGACCACGTCCTGCGCGACGGCTGGCTCTACACGGGGGATATCGCCACCATAGACGCCGATGGCTACCTCAAGATCGTGGACCGCAAGAAGGATCTGATCCTCGTCAGCGGCTTCAACGTCTACCCGAACGAGGTCGAGGACTGCATCGCCAAGCTCGCGGGCGTGGCTGAGGTCGCGGTAGTAGGCGTGCCTGACGGCGCCGCGGGTGAGCTGGTGCGGGCCTACGTGGTGCCTGCGACCGGCGCGCGAATCACTCCGGAGACGGTCCGCGAGCACTGCCGGCGCTTCCTCACCGGCTACAAGGTGCCGCGGCAGGTCGAGCTGCGGTCGGAGCTGCCGAAGAGCCCGGTGGGTAAAGTGCTGCGCCGGGAGCTGCGCGATGAGGCGCTGGGGACAGCGGGAGGACAGCGTGGTTAGCCAGACGGAACAGGCGCTGCTGGGGGTCATGATCGGTGTGATCATGCTCGGGATGGGGGCCTCGCTCACCTGGCGCGACTTCAAGCGCGCGCTCAAGCGCCCCTTCATCATGCTGCTGGGGCTGGCGTTTCAGTTCGGGCTGATGCCGCTGCTCGGCTTCCTGCTGGCGCTGGCGCTTCAGCTGCCGCCGGTGATGGCGATCGGTCTGATCATTATGTCCAGTATGCCGGGTGGTGCCACCTCGAACATCTTCACTTACTTCGCCAAGGGGGACCTGGCGCTGAGCGTGACGATGACGGCCTGCTCAACGCTGGCATCGGTGGTGCTCACGCCGCTGGCGGTGCTGGTGTACGGCAGCATGTTCATGACCAGCGAGGTGAGCGTGGGGATCGGTGGGGTGGCCGTGGGCCTGCTGCTGACCCTCGTGCCAGTCTCTATCGGGATGTTCGTGCGGCGGCGCAACGCCAACGTCGGCGCGACGATGGAGCTGGCGGGGGGCGTGCTCGGCGTGCTGATCATCCTGTTCCTGATCGTGACCTGGGTGCCGCGGAACAGCGCGCTCCTGGCGATCACTCCCTGGCAGGTGTACACCGCTGTCATTGGCATCGGCCTGGGGGGCTTCCTCGCCACCTTCCTGCTCAGCACGCTGCTGAAGATGAACTTCCGGCGCGCGTCCACTGTGGCGCTGGAGATCGGCATCCAGAACGGCCCGCTCGCGCTCTCGATCGTGCTGCTGAGCTTCCCAGCGCTGATCTCCTCGGAGATGGTGCTGATCCCGGCACTCTACTCGCTCTTCATCGTGCTCAGCTCGACGGCGGTGACGATCCTCTTCCGCTACCAGAACGAGCTGCGCCAGCAGCACGTGCGCGCGCTGCTGTGAGCGAAGCGTGACGTACTGTGTCCTGGCGCCGTCAGAGCCATGGCCTGTCTGCGAGCGGCACGGCGAGGCACCTGACGGCGCAGGCCAGACTCTTGACTGCACGGTGCTTCGCTCCGCGCGCTCCTCGTAGTCATCATCATGACCAACGTCGTCGGGGCGCGCTCCGCTGGTCCTCTCCCCGACTACCGGCGCTGGTGGTGGGCGTCCCAGATCATCCACACCAGCGCCATCAGCAGCGCGACCCCGGCCAGAATCGCATCCATAAGCTCCTCCACCTCTCGAACACGCCCCATCGTAGCGCCTCACCCCCGCCCGCGCATCGGCCGTTCGCCCCTGTCGCCTACGACAGATGTCGCATCCGGCAGCGTGCTAGAATAGCCGCCACGGACTGACTTACGCAGGAAGCTACACATCAGATGACTCTCCAGCGCTACTTCGTCGGCGGCACGGTCTGGGAGGCCGAGGCTGACCCGGCGACGCCGGTGTACCTCGCCGGCCCGCACATGTACGCTATCTCGAGCATCGGTGGCGAGGTACATGCCTACGGCGCCGAGCACTTGGTCGGCCGGATGGGAGGGGCATGGGCCCACCCGCTGCGCGCGCTCCACGGCTGGACGCTGGCGCTCGAGGCGCCGAACGGCGACATGGCCCTGGAGGGCGCGCCTCTCGCCGAGCTGTACGCCACGCATATCACGCGGCGCTACACGGCCGGTCCGCTCACCGTGGCCTGGACGGAGCTGGTGGCCGAGGACGCGGCCGCGCTGCTGAGCATCGTGCGGCTGGAGAACACCGGCGCGGAGAACTGGCGCGGCGCGCTCCGCGTGCGGGCTGAGCTCGACCTGCGCGGCTGCTGGTTTGGCGGCTGGGAGCCGGCCGAGCTGCGGGTGGACACGCACGACGCTGTAGCCTACCGCGCGAACAACGGCCCCTACGCCGGCCGCAGCGCTGCTATCGCGAGCAGCACGCCCTCGACATGGCTGGCCGAGGGGTCCGTAGCCCATGGGCACGTGGCACTGGCGCTCGCACCCGGCGCCACGGCCGAGGTCGCATTCTGCCTGCTCGTGTCGCACCATAGCGAGGAGCCGGCGCAGGAGTGGGCGCATAGCTACGCGTCGCGCGCCGGCGAGCTGCTGGCCATCAAGGCCGCCCGGTACGCAGCGCTCGACGCCGAGACGGTGTTGGAGACCCCCGAGCCGTTCCTCGACCAGATCTGGCAGATCGCCCGGCGCAACACCCAGGCCCTCAGTGCCGATTACCCCGACCTGCCGGCGTACCTGCTGGCGGGCCTGCCCGAGTACCCGCAGCTCTTCGGCTGCGACAACACCTACACCGTCCCCGGCGCGCTGGCCGCCGGCTTCGCCCCCATCGTGCGGAGCACCCTGGCGGCCCTGGCATCCTACGGGCAGCGCGCCTGCGCCCGCATTCCCCACGAGATCACCACCAGCGGGCGCGTCTTCCACCCCGGCAACACCCAGGAGACGCCGCAGTTCGCCGTGGCCTGCTGGGACTACGTGCGCTGGACCGGCGATGTCGGCTTCCTGCACCAGGTCTACCCGCTATGCGTCGAGGGGCTGGAGCACTTCGGCGGGACCCTGGCGGGCGGCCACTACCCCCTGGGCGACGGCATGGTCGAGCGGCTGGGCATGGGCGCCTGCAAGCTCGACAGCGTCTGCTACCTGCACCAGGCGCTCGGCGCGCTGCGCGAGATGGCGCTGGTGCTCGGGCGCGCCGAGGAGGCCGAGACCTTCGCAGGCCACGCGGCGCGGCTCGCCGAGCGCTTCGAGCGCGACTGGTGGCTGGAGGCCGAGGGCCTGTACGCCGACTCGCTGCACCTCGACGGCCGCCCGCAGCTCGATGGGCACTGGACGGTGGCGGTGCCGCTCCAGACTGGCCTCGCCCGCGAGGACCGGGCGCGGCGGGCACTGGCGCGCATCGAGGCCGAGTGGGTCAACCAGTGGGGCCTGGTGCACACCCGTGGCGCTGAGGAGAGCGTCTGGACGCTGCCGACGGGGCTGCTGGCGCTGGCCGCCTTCCGCTACGGCCGGCCCGAGCTCGGGCTGCACCTGCTGCGGAACATCGGCGAGACGGCGCGGCACGGCACGCTCGGCACGCTCAAGGAGCTCATCCCAATCGGGCTCTGCTTCATCCAGCTCTGGTCGGCCGGGCTCTACGCGCAGGGGATCGTCGAGGGGCTGCTGGGCGTGAGCCCGCTGGCACACCGCCACGAGGTGACGATCGAGCCGCGGCTGCCAGCCGGCTGGCCCGCCATGCGGCTGCGCGGCCTGGCCATGGGCGCGCACCTGCTGGACGTACACGTCACGCCAGGGGCGGTGGAAGTGCTGCACGTGGGCGGGCCGGCGCCGCTGACTGTCCGCAGCGGCGCACTGTCGGCCGAGCTCGCGCCGGGGGAGCGGGCGACCTTGTCGTAAGCGCGCGTCAGCGCAGAGCGGGGGTTTGGGGGCAGCCCCCGGGGAGCAGGTGACCTTGTCGCAAGCGCGTGTCAGCGCAGAGCGGGGGTTTGGGGGCAGCCCCCAAGGAAGACCCAACGCCACTTTATTATATCCGGCAAGATTGCTATAATGGCCGGCATTGCGTTTGGAAAGGAAACGAGCGTATGACAGAGATCAGCGGGCCGGTGCGGGTGCGCTTCGCCCCCAGCCCCACCGGCTACCTTCACATCGGCGGGGTCCGCACCGCCCTCTTCAACTGGCTGTTCGCAAAGCACTACGGCGGCGAGTTCATCCTGCGGATCGAGGACACCGACGAGAAACGCTTCGTGCCCGGCTCGGCCAATGACCTGATGCAGTCGCTGCGCTGGGTCGGCCTGGAGTGGGACGAGGGGCCGGACGTCGGCGGTCCCTATGGCCCCTACGTCCAGAGCCAGCGCCACGAGCAGGGCATCTACAAGCCGTTCGTCGAGCAGCTCCTGGCCGATGGCAAGGCCTACATGTCCTTCACCAACGAGGAGGAGCTGACCCAGATGAAGGCCGATGCTGAGGCGCGCGGCGTCAAGGCCTTCCGCTTCCGCGGTCCCGAGCGCGAGTGGTCGCTCGAGCGGCAGCGCGAGCTGGCCGCCACCGGCCGGCCGTACACGGTCCGCCTCAAGGTGCCCACCGAGGGTACCACCAGCTTCACCGACCTGGTGCGCGGCGGCGAAGGGATCACCATCGGCAACGCCGACCTGTACGACATTGTGCTGATCAAGTCCACCGGGATGCCGGTGTACCACATGGCCCACCTGGTGGACGACCACCTGATGAAGGTCACGCACGTGCTGCGCTCGGACGAGTGGGTGCCCAGCACGCCCTATCACGTGCTGCTCTACCAGGCATTCGGCTGGCAGGCGCCGCTGTTCGCGCACTTGCCGCCGATCCTGCGTGCCGACGGCCGCGGAAAGATGTCGAAGCGCGACAAGGACGGCCCAGTCAACAGCTTCTGGGAGCGCGGCTACCTGGCCGACGCGATGTTCAACTACCTGGCGCTCCAGGGCTGGAGCTTCGACGACAAGACTGAGATTATGTCACGCCAGGAGCTGATCGAGCGCTTCACGATCGACCGAGTGCAGCCCTCGCCGGCGCGCTGGAACCCCGAGAAGCTGCTCGACATGAACGGCATCTACATCCGCGCCCTGCCTACCCCCGAGGTGGCGCGCCTGATCGTGCCGTTCCTCGCGCAGGCCGGCCTGATGTCCGCCACCCCGAGCGATGAGGAGCAGCGCTACATCGAGCGGCTGACGCCGCTGATCCACGAGCGCCTCAAGGAGTTGGGCGAGGCGCCCGAGCTGCTGGAGTTCTTCTTCCGCGACGTGGATTACCCCGACCCGGCCCTGCTGGTACCAAAGAAGATGGACGCCGCTCAGACGGCCAGAGTGCTCACCGCGGCCCGCGAGCGGGTATCCGGCCTCGATCCGTGGAGCGAGGGCCAGCTCGAGGAGGAGCTGCGCGCCCTGGGTGAGGAGCTGGGCGTCAAGCCGGGCCAGCTCTTCGGCGCGATCCGCGTGGCTGTCAGCGGCCGCACGGTAGCCCCGCCGCTGTTCGAGATGCTGGTGGCGCTCGGCAAGGAGCGCAGCCTGGCGCGCATGGCAAAGGCCGCCGCCGCGCTGGCGTAGACGATACTTCCCTCTGCCGGGTGTTCGGGACACACCCGGTGTGTCTCAGCCTTCGTTCTCAGTCACTGGAGGATTTTACTATGGCGCTCACCGACGACGAACTGTTCCTGTTCGACAATCAGGGCTACCTGCACCTGCGGAACGCACTCTCCACCGACGAGGTCTCCGAGCTCCTACGCCTGGTCGAAGAGACCAAAGGCGCGGACCTGCAGGCGCTGAATGCCGATAACCCCGAGGGCATGAAGCAGCAGCTCAACCGCCCGGTCTCCCGCATGATCGACGCCGACGTGCGATTCGCCAGCCTGCTCGACCACCCGGCGGCCGAGCCGTACCTGCGCGTGTTCCTCGGGGACGACTACCGCCATATCGACAACGATCTGTACTTCACCTACCCGGGCTTCAAGGGCGGACATTGGCACCGCGGCGTGAAGGCGCACCCCACCGGCCACGTGGTGGACGGCGCGTTCACCTGCCCGATGGTCAAGGTCTTCTACTGCCTGACGGACGTGGGGCCGCAGGAGGGGGCGTTCGTGGTGGTGCCCGGCTCGCATAAGTCGCAGTTTCCCACGGACGACAACCGCGTGAACCTGCCGGGCCAGCACATCTTCGACAACGTGCGCGCGGGCGACGTCATTATCTTCAACGAGGCGCTGCTGCACAACGGCACGCCCAACCCCTCGCAGAAGACGCGCATCACGCTGATCGTCAACTTCGGCCGGGCCGATGCGGGGACCTGGCCGGGGTACACCGCCAAGCCGGAGACGCTGGAGCGGCTCAGCGAGCGGCAGCAGGAGATCATGAGCAATGGCTCCGCCGTGTGGCAGGAGCCGGCGCTCGCGTAGCCCGCGGGGAGCGCGGGGAGCGGCCTATGGTGCCGCCCCCCGCCCGCGCTTGACCAATAACTGAGCGCAAGCATAGCCGATCTGACCACTAGTTGCGGCGGGGTTGGGGACACAGGTGCCGCTCACAAGAGGTCTGCAATTAGGGTTGTGGCGTCGCCGTGGGCGTCGCCGTGGGCGTCGCCGTGGGCGTCGCCGTCGCCGTGGGCGTCGCCGTGGGCGTCGCCGTGGGCGTCGCCGTCGCTGTGGGCGTCGCTGTCGCCGTGGGCGTCGCTGTGGGCGTCGCTGTCGCCGCCGCCGTGGGCGTCGCTGTGGGCGTGGGTGTTGGGGCAACTGACTGGGCGGCGATGGCCCGCGGCGCGACGATCGAGTGCACCGCCGGCAGCAGCAGCGCCGAGGTGCCGAGCGCCTTCACCAGCTGCCGGCGCGTCAGCGGCACGCGTGCGGCCTCAGAGGCGCCCTCAAGCAGCTGCGCCCGCCGCAACTCGTCCAGTGTCACCTCCACCAGCATCGCCGCGTGGGGTGTACCAAGGCGCTGTTCCACTTCCCGCGCAATCTCATCCGCGCTGCGCTGCCCATCGCACAGCCGCCAGACCAGCGCCGCCGTGGGGTTAAGCGCGTGGACTTCCTTCCGCTTCCAGTCGTACAGGCACAGCTCGTCGCCGATCACCTCTGTGTGGAGGGTAGTCGACGGCTTTGGGTTGGAATGGGTCATCATAGGAGGGAAGCGCCCTTTCCATATCACCCGTCGTCAGGTGATGACAAATGGAACCAGGAGTTGACACCAGGACACATACCAGGATAGGCACAAGACCAGCAATTGTCAATATTCGGTAATAACGTTTGTGTGTGCCGAAACTGATGGGGAGTATACGGTCCACCAGCAGGCGAGGCTGGAGGTTCTCTGAGAGGAGCTACCACGCAAGCCTGTGGAGGACGTCCTGCACCATGGTCGTGGAGTCGCCGCGTGGGCCGCGGAAGGCGTGTGCATCGCCCACAGCCTGCCGGAGGATCGGCATTGACCAGGCCGGGTCTCGGCGCGCGGCCACCGTGTTATCCATCAGCGCGAGCATCGCCTCCGCAGGACCCATGGCGCGTGGGGACCAGCGCGCACCAGGTCGGTAGCGTACCGCGAGCACCAGCCCGACAGCCGCCGGACCCTCGCCTGCAACGCCGCCGATCTCCGTCACCGGGGTGCGCCGAGTGGGGCCGACCGGCTGGCGGATCGAGAGTGGCGCCGGGTACGGGTGGACCCTGCCATCGTGGTCGAGCAGCGCGAACTCGTCCGAGTAGTAGGTCGCGCCGGCATCTACCAGCGCGTGGACGAGCGTCGTCTTGCCGGCCATGGTGCGGCCGGGAATGACGATCGCGCGCCCCCGCCATACCACAACGCCAGCGTGGACGAACAGGCGCTCGGTGGCCAGGTATGCGGTGCGGAGCTGCGCGTGGCGCTCGAAATGCCAGCACAGCACCTCGAGGGTAGGTGCCCGCGCTATCAGTCGCGAGCCCAGGTACAGTGCATAGCCGCCCTCGGGACCGATTGCCAGCGCTGAGTACAAGGCATCATGCTCAGCGTCGGCACAAGGTGTGGCTGGAAGCCAGCCCAGCGGCAGCACCGCATCAAGCCGCTCGGCCAGGTCAGCGTCGCTCGCCCGAAGCACAAACCGGGCGCCAAAGGCTCTGTAGCAGGCAACGCGAGCCCAGCCTGTCCGGCCCAGCTGTGAGCGGGGGCGCCTTGTCTTGTGCCAGCAACGGTCGTCAGTCACAGGCATTTTGTCACAAATGGTCTGTAGATAGAGATGCAGCCATTTTAGCGCGATGCACGTGCGAGCAGCTGCATACAGAGGGGCAAGCGAGGCAGAGTATATGACCTTAGCTGCCCATAGTCAAAACAGGTTACCAGGCCCTCCTGAGCCTTCGCAGCACGCGGCGAGCGAGACGGCCAACCCCATAGTCGGCCGCGTGCGTCCAGATAGCCCGCTCGTGATCTGCCCAGGCCATCACCCTGCCTGAGATGGTGAGAGGGCGCCCGTACACGAGGTGGAGCCACCACGGCGGGGGGAAGAAGGTCGTGGTCGCTGCGGGCACAATTCCGCGGCGCAGCACATCGATGGCGCGGGCGCGCGGCCAGCCCTCGAAAAACAGCCCCGCGCTCGTCAGCGGACGGGCATCCCCGAGCTGGAGCCGGGCGCAGAGGCGCGGGGAGAGCGGCGTGATCATGTTGAGGAGCGCGAATGCCTGGAGTGCCGCCGGATAGCGCTGTCGCACGAGCTCCCAATCCATGTCATCGACCCATGCCTCTGCGAGGCTCACCATATCCGCCAGCCAGATGAGGCGTACCTGTTCAGTGTACGCTGGCATACAGAGAGCGTGGCGGAAGACGTGCCAGAGCATCAGCTCACGCGAGACAGCGGCAGCCGGCATGCCATCAACCGTGAACCGCTGCGCGCCGGTCGCGAGCTCGTCGAACGTGCGGTGGGGCCTGCCGCGCTCGTTGAGGTCTAGCGCGTGGTGCAGCTCGACGCACACCGAAAAGCCCTCATCGCGGCGATGCAGCGAGTCCAGGTGGTGGTGACCAGGTGCCAGCGCGAAGGGGTGATCTGAGATTCGGAAGCCGAGCTCTCCGAGAAGCGCGTAAGCCCTCGGGGCATCTGAGGCGCGCACGAGCAGGTCGATATCGCGCATGGGACGGAGCGCGGGCCGCGGGTAGACCAGGAAGGAGAGCGCGGCGCCCTTGAGCGCGAGCGCCTCCACCCCGGCCGCGTGAAAGCGCGCAAGAATCTCGGCCAGGGCACGGGTGCGGACGCGGGCGGCATTCGCGTGCTGAAGCACAAAGCCGAGCAGCTCATCACGCTCGTGGGGCGGCGGTGCGATGCCCGCCTCCGTCAGGTGAGCGCTGAGGAGCGGCGCGAGGCCGTGCTCCTCGGCAAGCTCTGCCATGCCGTCCCATGTCTCAAGCGCGCGGGCGTGACGGTGGAGCTGTGTGTGCTGCGCGGGGTGGCCGCGAGCCTGGGCGGTGAGGGCGAGCAGCGCGAGCTGCGGTGAGAGGGACATGCTGGTTCCCCTGTGCACAGTGGAGGTGAATGAACGCATTGTACAGCACAGGGACCCGTGGCACGGCTTAGCCACGGCCCCCTGCACGGACACCAACACCTATCGCCGCACCAGCGCGCAGCGCTAGTCCCTCCACGCCTCGTTGAAATCCGAACGCTGGTCGGCGAGGGCGCGCTCGAGCTGCTGCCGGCTGATGTAGCCCAGCTCGTAGGCCACCTGGCCGAAGTGCCGCGTAACGCCGCTGCTCTGCATCTCCGCCTGTCGCGTGAGGGTCCTGCTCACCTGCTCGGCGGTCATCAGCCCGCTGCGGACGAAATAATCCCCCAGGCGCGGAACCGCCCCCGGCCGCGGAACCGGCTGGTCCGCCCCAGCCTCGCGCTCGGCGAGCTCCTCGTAGGAAACCTCAAACGTCACCGCCCCCAGCGTCAGCTTGTCCCCCGGGTTGAGGCGCGCCTGGGAGCGGACGATCAAGCCGTTGACAGAGATGCCCCCCGCGCTCGGCGAGAGCGGCACGATGAACCAGCGGTCGAGCATCTGGCGGATCTCGGCGTGCCGGGCGTCGAGATGCCGGTCGTGCAGCACCAGATCGTTCGTGTTGGCGCTGCCCACGCTATTGCTGCGGCTGCTGAGAGAGTGCCTCCGCCCGAGCTGCACTCCGGTGATCGCGGTGAGAACGATTGCCTTGGCCATGTCTCCCCTCCTGGCGGGCGGCGCTGAGGGCGACGGGGCGGGATGTGGTGCTGGGGTGGGCCGGCCTACGCGCGGGATAACAGGACGATACCTATGACAGAATCTCCATGTAGCACGGTACCAACGTACTGTCAATTGACGATCTTTTCATCGCGGGCGGCGTGCTATAATCGGCCGCATGAGTGCTACCGAACCCGTCCAGCGCGTCCGCATCTACCTCAGCGAGCGTGACGCGGCCGAAGGCCAGCCGCTCTACCTCGTGACGCTCGAGCGCCTCCGCCGCGAGGGCGCCACCGGCGCCACCGCCATCAAGGGAGTGGCCGGGTTCGGCGCCGGGCACCGGCTCGGCGGGATTGTCGAGCTCGGCCAGTCCATCCCCGTGGTCATTGAGTGGGTCGACCGCGCCGACCGCGTGGCGCGCGTGCTGCCGGCCCTCGACGAGCTCCTCTCCCAGGCGCTGATCACGGTGGAGGACCTGCGCGTCTACCGCGCCGTGCTGCGCTCGGGGGGACCGTTTGGCGGTCGCTCGGTGGGCGAGGTGCTCCAGCGCACGTCCGCCGCCGCCCCGCCGCACGCTCCTCTGGCCGAGGCCATCGAGTTCCTGCTGCGCTCGCGCATGCCGCTGCTACCCGTGGCGCAGGAGGGGCGCGTCACGGCCGTGCTTGGCGACGCCGAGCTCCAGCGGCTGGGAGCACCGCCGCTGCACGTGCTGGCCGCCCTGCCCCAGCCCGAGCGGGTCGCACTCCTGTCGCAGCTCGGCGTGAGCACCGTGGGCGAGGCTGCCAGCGGCGACCCACGCACACTCTACATCGAGACCGCCGTCGCGCAGACGGTGAGCGTGCTGGTGGAGTGGGGGCTCGAGGCCATGCCGGTGATCGACCGCGACGGGCGCCTGGCAGGGCTGTTTGGTGTGGAGCAGGCCCTGCGCGCGGCGGTGGAGAGCCGGCCGGAGCAGAGCGCGAAGGTGCGCGACGCCGACCCGCCGCCCCCGGTGAGCCTGATCATGCAGATGCACACGCCCACGGTGCCCGCGACCACGCCGCTGCACGAGGCGCTGAGCCAGCTGCTCTCCTCGCAGGGGCGCTTCCTGGTGGTGGTGAATGGGTGGACGCCAGTCGGCGTCATCACCGACGCGCACGTGGCGGCGCGCCTGCTGGAGGCGGCGCGCCCGCTCTGGCTCGAAGCGCTCCGCGGCCGTGCCCAGATCACCCAGGCGGCGCTCGAGGTCGCCGGGCCGCTCACCGCCGCAGACCTCGCCCTCCCGCCGTCCATAGTTCGCACGCGCGACACTCAGGACGACGCAATCCGCATGGCGCTCGAGGGCGGCCACGAGCGCCTCGTCGTCGTGGACGACGAGGGCCGCGTGGCAGGGCTCGTCACCCGGCGCGGGCTGCTGCGGGCGCTGGCGCAGAGCAGCGCGGCCTAGCCCCTCACGACCAGGCGTGAAGACGCCGCGCGGCCACCCTGGAGGTCGCGCAGCGCCGCGCCGAGCGAGTCCCCCTGGCGGTAAAGGTAGTACGGCACCCGCGCATCGGCCAGGCGCGTGAGCACGGTCTGCGAGTCCTTCCACCCCCCGAATGATCGCGGCTCCACGAACACCACCACCGCCTGCACGCCCCGGTAGCGCAGGTGCTGCACCCCCGCGACCCAGCGCTCGTCGAGCGACGGCGTGATGATCACCAGCGTCGAGTTGCGCCCGAAGCGGCTGGCCTCGCCCGCCAGCACCTCCGCCAGCGAATGGGTGCCGTAGGCCCGCAGCACTGCCAGCGCCTCCAGGATCTTGTACAGCTGGCGCACCTCGCGCTCCGGCGGGATGACTTCGCGGTGCTGCCCCCACGCCACCAGCCCCACCGCGCGGTCCTGCTCGAGCATATGTCGCGTCAGCGAGGCGGCCGCGTGTACGCCGTACTCCTCGGTGGACTCAGGCACACGCAGCTCACCGTGTCGCGCCCCGTTCTCCCCGCGCCCCGGCAGGAGCCGCTCCTGCGCGCGCTCCTGCATATCCAGCACCACGTACAGCTCGGCGGTCGGATCGAGCTCGAACTCCTTCACCATGAGCTGACCGCTGCGGGCCGTGCTGCGCCAGTGGATGCGGTTGAAGCTGTCGCCGGGCTGGTAGTCGCGCACGCCGGAGACGTTCGGCGTGACGTGGTAGGTGCGGCTCTTAAGGTTCTGGCCGCCGGGAAGCTCGGCGCTCGGCAGGCTGAACCCCGGCAGCGGCGTCATCTGCGGGTACACCAGCACCTCGCTCGTCACCGGCACCTCGCGCGTCACGCGGAAGATGCCGAACGGGTCGCCGCTGACCAGCGTGGCCGGGCCGAGGGTGAACTTGCCGCGCATAGTGCAGGGGGTACGCGCCAGCCAGCGGCGCCGGTCGCGCCTGGGCAGGTAGGAGACGAACCCAGGCGCGTGGTTCGGCATGTCCGAGTGGTCCAGCAGCTCGATCCAGAGCTTGGGGAGCGGCCACAGGTTCCGCAGCGTGATGCGCTCGCGGGCGTACTCGCCCACCTGGGTGCGGTGCGTGAAGATCTCACGCTCTACGCGCAGGCCGCGCAGGTTGAGCCGCGCC
Source organism: Chloroflexota bacterium (assembly GCA_039805565.1). Classification (GTDB taxonomy): domain Bacteria; phylum Chloroflexota; class Chloroflexia; order Chloroflexales; family Roseiflexaceae; genus CALJIC01. Next base: position 20,009 of record JBDLTZ010000188.1, read on the forward strand.
CACAGGTACGAGAGCGCCAGCAGCGCCAGCAGAAGGTAGAACAGGTGGAAGAAAAGCCTGATGCCGGTGCCCTGCGCCGCCAGGAAGCAGAGGCCGGCGAGCGCCAGCAGGCCGAGCGGCCGCAGGATGTGTGTGCGTGTCAGCATCCGTACTCGCTACTTCCCGATACAGAAGCGGCTAAAGATCACGCTCAGCAGGTCGTCGCCCACGGACTCGCCGGTGATCTCCCCCAGCGCCGAGAGCGCAGCCGTCAGGTCCACCGCCAGCAGGTCGGCAGGGATCCCTCGGCCGCACCCCTCGAGCGCGTCGCGCAGGTGGCCGGTGGCGCGCAGCAGGGCCTCGCGGTGGCGCGGACTGGTGACGAGGTGGCTCCCCGGCGCGGCCACGCCGCGGAGCAGCAGACTGGAAACGGCCTCGGCCAGCGCGTCGATCCCCTGGCCGGTGCGAGCGGAGACCGAGACCACCGCGGCCGGGGGAGACGAAGAACAAAGGGCGAAGGTCCAAGGGTGCTCCTGCGGTCCTTCGTCCTTCGCCCTTCGCCCTTCGCCCTCAAGCAGATCAACCTTGTTCAGCACGAGCACCGTCGGGCGGCCGGCGGTGAGCAGGGCGATTGCGCGCTCCTCGTCCCCTGGCGCGCGGGTGGCGTCCAGCACTAGCAGCGCGAGGTCCGCCCCCGCGAGCGCCTGGCGGCTGCGGGCCACACCGATGCGCTCCACCGGGTCATCGGTCTCGGTGATGCCCGCGGTATCCACCAGCACCACCGGCACCCCACGCAGGTTGGCTGTCTCCTCGAGGGTGTCGCGCGTGGTGCCCGGGACCGGCGTGACGATCGCCCGGTCGGCGCGCAGCAGCGCGTTGAGCAGGCTGGACTTGCCGGCGTTCGGCAGGCCGACGATCGCGGCGCGCGCGCCGGTGCGGTAGACGATGCCCTGGTCCGCGCCGGCGATCAGCCGCTCGATCTGGTCGAGCGCAGCTGCGACCGGGGTGGCCACCTCGTCAGCGTCGATGTCGTCCTCGGGGAAGTCAACGAGAGCGGTGCAGTAGGCCAGAGGCGCCAGCAGGAGCTCACGCAGGCGCCCGAGCTCGCCCGAGAGCCACCCGCCGAGCTGGGCCTGTGCCAGCGCGAGGCCGGTGGCGGTGCGTGCGCCGATGATGTCGGCGGTGGCCTCTGCCTGCGCCAGGTCGATGCGGCCGTTGAGGAAGGCGCGCATTGTGAACTCGCCGGGGGCGGCGAGGCGGGCGCCGCACTCGAGGGCCAGCCCGAGCACGCGGCTGAGCACCAGCGGCCCACCGTGGCACGAGATCTCGGCCACATCCTCGGCGGTGAAGCTGCGCGGGCCGCGGAAGAACACTCCCAGCGCCTCGTCCACCGGCTCGCCCGCGGGCGCCACCACCCGGCCGTAGCGCAGGTGGAAGGGTCGCCAGCGCCCGGGGCGGGCCGGCGCGAAGATCCGCTCCAGGATGGGGCGCGCGTCCGGTCCGCTGATCCGCACGATCCCCACGCCACCCTCGCCGGGGGGCGTGGCCACCGCCGCGATCGTATCGTCGTAGAGCATGCGCGCCATTATAGCACGCGGGTGCGGCGCGCCGCCGATTCGCAGGAGGTTGACCGAGTCTTCACCTCACCTTAACACCGGCATCACTGTTCAATCATATGGGCGTGCGATCCTAGGGGTGTGAACGGCGAACCATACGCGAAGCGCCAAGATGCGCGTACCACCGGGACATCTGCCCGGCGGCGCTCCTGTGCGCGCCTGCGATCGCCGCAGATGCCCCGAGAAGGAGAAGACTGTGAACCGCGACCAGATGAACCGCCGCGCCTTCCTGCGCCTGAGCGCCCTCGCCGGCGCGGGCGCCGTGCTCGCCGCATGTGGCGCCGCCGCCCCCGCGGCCGAGCCCACAGCCGCCCCGGCCGCCGCTGCCGCAACTGAGGCGCCCGCCGCCACCGCCGCCCCGGCCGCCACCGCGCCCGCGCAGCTTCCGCCGCCGCCCGCGGCCGGCCCGCTGACCGCCGAGACAGCTGGCGGGATGGAGGCCCTGATCGAGGCCGCGAAGAAGGAGGCCGAGCTCTCCACGATCGCGCTGCCGAACGACTGGGCCAACTACGGCGAGGTCAAGCAGAAGTTCCTCGAGAAGTACCCGTTCCTGAAGCACAACGACCTCAACCCCGACGCGAGCTCGGCGCAGGAGATCGAGGCGATCAAGGCCAACGCCGGCAGCACCGGCCCGCAGGCCCCCGACGTGGTCGACGTCGGCTTCACCTGGGGCGACACCGGCAAGAAGGAAGGCCTGTTCCAGCCCTACAAGGTGGCCACCTGGTCCGAGATCCCCGATGCCCTCAAAGACGCTGAGGGCTACTGGTGGGCGGGCTACTATGGTGTGATGACCTTTGAGGTCAACACGGCTGTGGTGCAGAACATCCCGCAGGACTGGGCCGACCTGCTCAAGCCGGAGTACAAGGGGCAGATCGCGCTCGCCGGCGACCCCACGGGCTCGGGTCAGGGGATCAACGCCGTGTGGGCGGCGGCACTGGGCAACGGCGGCTCGCTCGACGATGCCACGCCGGGCCTGGAGTTCTTCAAGAAGCTGAACGAGGCCGGCAACCTGCTGCCGGTGGTCGCGAAGCCGGCGACGATCGCCAAGGGCGAGACGCCGATCGCGCTACGCTGGGACTACAACGCGCTTGCGAACCGCGACCAGAGCGCGGGCAACCCCGAGATCGCCGTGGTGGTGCCGAAGGGCGGCTCGATCGCTGGCGTGTACGTCCAGGCGATCAGCGCCTACGCGCCGCGCCCGCACGCAGCGCGCCTGTGGCAGGAGTTCCTGTATTCAGATGAGGGCCAGCAGCTGTTCGTCAAGGGCTACGCCACCCCGGCGCGCTTCGAGGCGATGAAGGCCGCCGGCACCATCCCGGCCGACCTGCTCGACAGGCTGCCCAAGACCGACGCGCCGGTGGCCTTCCCAAGCGGCGACCAGATCAACAAGGCCTTCGACGCAATTAAGGGCGGCTGGCCCACGATCGTCGGCACCACCGTCCAGTAAGGACTGAGCAGGTGTAGGGGGAGAACCGTGCACCGGGGAGGTGTGGAGGGAGAACCCGTGCACCGGGGAGGTGTGGAGGGACTTGTCCCCTCCACAGATACTATCGCTCGCGGGGGCCGCAGGCCCCCGCCCCCATGTACGAAGTGAAAGAACCCCTATGGCAGAGGCAGTCCAGCAGGAGGCGCGTGCGGCGGAGCGGTCGCCCCGGCGTACGCCGAACCTCGCGTGGCTCGGAGTCGTGCCGTTCTTCCTGTTCGCGGCGGCGTTCCTGCTGCTCCCGGCCGCGTCCATCGTCGTCCAGAGCTTTCTCTCGCCCGCGCGCACCTTCACGCTGGACAACGTGCTGGCGCTCAACACCCCGTTCATCCGCGCCTCGTACCTCTACACCGTACAGCTCAGCCTCGTCACTGCGGTGGGCGGGGGGCTGCTCGGCTTACTGCTGGCCTACGCGGTCACGATGGGCGGGCTGCCGCGCGGTGTGCGCTCGGCGCTGCTCACCTTCTCCGGCGTGGCCTCGAACTTCGCCGGCGTGCCGCTGGCCTTCGCCTTCATCGCCACGCTCGGCCAGCTCGGGCTTGTGACGCAGGCGCTACGCTCAGCCGGGATCATGCTCTACCCCACCTTCAGCCTGTACAGCTTCTGGGGCCTCGCGCTGGTCTACCTCTACTTCCAGATCCCGCTGATGGTGCTGATCATGGCGCCGGCGCTTGAGGGCATGCGGCGCGAGTGGCGCGAGGCCGCGCAGAGCCTGGGGGCGGGCAGCTGGCACTACTGGCGGCACATCGGGGTACCCATCCTGGCACCGTCCATCCTCGGTACCATGGTGCTCCTGTTCGGCAACGCCTTCGGCGCGCATGCTACCGCCTTCCAGCTCACGGGCGGCGGGAGCCAGGGGAACGTGATCACCATCCTGATCGGTGCGCAGATCAGTAGCGACGCCCTCTCCAACCCGGGCCTTGGCAACGCCCTTGCGCTTGGCATGGTGGCGGTGATGGCGCTGACAATCGCCCTCTACACCTGGTTGCAGCGCCTGAGCGAGCGCTGGCTCCGGTGACGAGGCTCGAGTCTTGAGCCTTGAGCGTTGCGCGCCGAAGGCGTTTTCGGTGAAGCTGAGTGCTGAGAAAGTCTATGCGTATGCGGCGTGCTTCAATCTGGTCCTGGCTCTGGCTCCTCATCGGGGCCATCTACTTCCTGATGCCGCTCCTCGCCACGCTCCAGTTCTCGCTCCAGGCGAAGAAGGGCGAGCTGGGGCTGACAGCCTACGGGCGCGTGCTGCAGGACCGTCTGTTCTTCGAGAGCTTCGGCTTCTCGCTCCAGACGGCGCTGGCTACCATCCTCGTAAGCGCGCTGCTGATTGTGCCTACAGCCTACTGGGTCCAGCTGCGTCTGCCGCGCCTGCGCCCCGCCGTGGAGCTCGTCACGCTGCTGCCGCTCGTGGTGCCGGCCGTGGTGCTAGTGTTCGGTCTCTCGCGCGCCTACGTCCGCACGCCGCTCACCGACAGCCGCGCTGGGCTGTGGGTACTGCTGGTGGCCTCCTACGTGGTGCTCTCGCTGCCGTATATGTACCGCTCGGTGGACACCGGGCTGCGGGCAATCAACGTGCGGGCGCTCACCGAGGCGGCGCAGAGCCTCGGCGCGGGCTGGCCGACGATCCTGCTGCGCGTGATCTTCCCTAACGTGGCTGGGGCGCTGGCGAGCGGCGCGTTCATCACCTTCGCGATTGTGATGGGTGAGTTCACCATCGCCGCACTCCTGGCTCAGCCCGCGTTCGGGCCATATATGAACCTGCTCTCGAGCAGCAAGGTCTACGAGCCGTCGGCGCTCGCTGTGCTCAGCTTCGGGCTCACCTGGGGCTCGATAGCCCTGATCCAGGCGCTGAGCGGCGGCAGGCAGACGGTGGCCGGGCCGCGCTAGCCCGTATGTTGAACAAGAGGCCCAGATGGCATTTCTCGAGCTCCGTGATATCCACAAGACCTACGGCCAGACGGTGGCTGTCGAGCGCTTTGAACTCGCCATCGAGCGTGGCGAGTTCGTCTCGTTCCTCGGCCCGAGCGGCTGCGGCAAGACCACCACGCTCCGTATGGTGGCCGGCTTTGAGACGCCGAGCGCCGGCCGGATCATCATCGACGGCGCGGACGTGACGGGCACCCCGCCCAACCGACGCAGCATCGGTATGGTGTTCCAGAGCTACGCGCTCTTCCCGAACATGACAGTGGCAGCCAACATTGGCTTCGGCCTGAAGGTTGCCGGCAGGCCCAAGGCTGAGATCGACGCGCGCGTGGAGGAGATGCTTCGCATCATCCACATGGAGGCCTACGCGCGCCGCTACCCCTACCAGCTCTCCGGCGGCCAGCAGCAGCGTGTGGCGCTCGCGCGAGCCCTCGCGATCCGGCCGCAGGTGCTGCTGCTCGACGAGCCGCTCTCGGCGCTCGACGCCAAGATCCGCGTGTCGCTGCGCCAGGAGATCCGCGAGATCCAGCGCAGCCTTGGCATCACGACGATCTACGTTACCCACGACCAGGAGGAGGCGATGTCGCTCTCCGACCGGATCATTGTGATGAGCCAGGGCCATGTGGAGCAGGTTGGGACACCGTTCGAGGTGTACAACTTCCCGGCAACGCGTTTTGTGGCGTCGTTCGTGGGCACGCTGAACGTGCTGCCGGCCGAGCTGTTGGACGCGGCTGAGGGACGCGTTGCGGTGGATGGTCAGGAGCTGCGCGTGGCGAGGCCGCTGCCGCCCGCGGGTGCCCCCCGCCTGACGGTGGCGGTGCGCCCTGAGGCGGTGGCGCTCAACGGGGGCTCTATAGCCGGGGCGAACCACCTGCGCGGTACGGTAGAGGACGTGACGTTCCTCGGCGCGCTGGTGCGGGTGCGAGTGCGTCTGTCGCAGCACCACCTGGACTTCGACGTGTTCAACAACCCGCGCCTGGCCGCGCCCCGCGCCGGGGAGCAGGTCACGGTCAGCTTCCCGCCCGACGCGTGCATGGTGCTGAGTTCTGAGTTCTGAGTGCTCAGTGCTGAGACGGGGTATCCCTTCCCCTCTCCCGTGACAGGGAGAGGGGAAGGGGGGTTGTGGATCTTCGGGCGCGGCCATGGTAAGAGGCGCTACGGCGCGGGCTGCGGGGCGGGCTCGGGCGTCGCCTGCGGCGCGGGCGCTGGCACAGGTGTCGGCGGGACCGCAGTCGGCGGGATCGCTGTCGGGCGAGGCCGGCGCTGGCCACGCGGGGTGGCCGTGGGCGTGAGCGTCGGCTCGGGCGTATTCGTCACCGTGGGCGTCAGCGTAGCCGTGGCTGTGGCTGTGGCCGTAGCCGTGGCCGTAGCCGTGGCCGTAGCCGTGGCCGTAGCTGTTGGCGTAATGGTCGGCGTCGCCGTGGCCGTGGGCGGGATCACGATCTCGCGGGCCCGTCCGGCGAGCGCCTGCACACCACTCGGGTCCACTATCCAGATTCCGCCGCCGCCAACCAGCAGCGCCAGCACCACCGCCACCGTGATCGGCAGCCAGCGGGGGAGGCGCCACACGAGCGGTTGGCCGCCGAGTGCCATCGGGGGCTCGATCGGGGCGCTGTAGTGCGAGCGGTGGTACTCCTCGAGTGCCTGGCTCGTGTCAAGTCCAAGGTAGGTGGCGTAGGTGCGGAGCATGCCCTCCACGATCGGCCCGCGCGGCAGCAGCGCGAATTTCTCCTCCTCCATCGCCTGGATGTAGTACATCCGCAGCCGTGTGTCCAGCTCGGCCTGCACCAGCGTGATGCGCCGACGCTGGCGCGCGGCCTTCAGGCGCTGCCCGAGCGGCAGCTGCGCGAGCATATCGCGGTCGAGCTCTGCGGCGTCGCGCGGCGGGGAACCGGCGATCAGCCGCTGCTCCTCGGCGTGCGGGATGAAGACCGGCTCCTCCTCGTTGTCCCTGCGCTTCTTCTGTGGCGCATCGGGGGCTTCGCGCGGAGGCTCTGGAGGTACGAGTGGCTGCTCTTCCTGATCGTCTGCGTCTGGCACGTTCGCAGAGGGAGCGGCCGCGTCATCCTGTGCGGGGACCGCCTGATACTCGGGCGGCGCCGGCTCGTTCAGGGGCATCGTCGGACCGATGTGGGCCTGCGGCGCGGGACTGAGGCGCAGCCGGCCGCGGAGCCGGGCGAGCAGCTCGCCGGTGCGGAAAGGCTTCGGCACGTAGTCCACGGCGCCGGCATTGAGGCCGCGGATCACTACCTCCTCGCGTCCGTCGCCGATCGCGATCGTGAGCACCTGGCTCGCCTCACGCTCCAGAAGCTCCCAGCCGGAGCCCTGGGCGATCCCCGGGTCGATCAGCACCAGGTCGACGCTCTCGCTCGCGAGGAGGTGCTCGGCGTAGGGAACATCGCTGGCCTGGAGGGCGCGGTAGCCGGCTTCGTCGAGCTGGGCCGCGAGCCGCGCGAGCAGCACAACGTCGTCGTCCACCACCAGAACTGTGGGCATTCTATGAAGCTCCACCCGCGCAGAAGGGGCGCGAGTCTGTTTCGATACGCATTCAAAGAGCCGCTATTATAGCACGGCCGCGGTGTGCAGCTTGTGGCCTACTGGTAGGCCGCACCCCAGGGCTCGCCGGCCGGCGGGACCATCAGGAGCCAGATCTCGAGCAGGCCGAGGAGCGTGAGGAAGCTGAGGAACGCCCCACTCGCAGCGTCGAAGTCACTGGCCTCGGGGAGGAGCGCGCGGCGCAGCACCAGCACAGCGGCCGCCACCGCAAGCGTGATCGACAGCGGGAAGAAGGCGTTCATCGGGCGGCTGCGGAAGAACTCGCCGAGGAAGCGCAGGTGCTCAGGGAGCAGCGACTCGGTGAAGTTGCGCGCGCCGAAGAACACATTGAGCTTGGCCGCCAGATGCATCAGCCACAGCAGGAGGTAGGTCCAGGCGCCGAGCTGGTTTGGCGCGCCCCACGAGAGCGCCCACACTACCACAACGCCGGCCAGGGCGGCGAGCTCGTGGTGCAGGCTGGCACGCACTGCGCGCGCGAAGCGCACTCGCTCGCCCGCCCCGAGTGGTGCCGGGCCGAGCGCGGGGCCGGTGACGAACCCCATGTAGAATCCGGTCAGCTGCCAGCCCCACACCAGTGTGCCGCAGGTGAAGCCAAGGTAGGCCCCCGCCAGGGTGGTGTCGCCGCGCGCCGCCCACAGCCCTGCCAGGCACCCCCCGAGCAGCAGCGTCGCACCGGCGAAGCTCAGCGAGTAGGTGCGGCGCGGCAGCCGGTAGAGCAGGATAATAGCGCCGGTGCTTACCCACCAGAGCACAAGCGCGTAGAGAAGCGGCAGCAGATAACGTGTCATATCAGTACAGAATCTGGTCGCCGGGCACGTCCTGTAGGCCGGCCCACGGCGAACGTACGGCCCCGCTGCGGACGAGCCGCCCGAGGCGCAGTGCGGTAAACAGCAACAGTGCTACGCCGATCAGCGCGAGCGACGCACCATAGACCGCGGTGTAGCCCAGGAGCACGCTGCCCGTCTGGGCCTGCGCCACATCGCGCGCCAGGCCGCCGCCCACCGTGCCGAAGCCCTGCGCCAGGGCCTGCATCACGCCCCACAGGCCCACGAACAGCCCGATATGGTCCTTGTCCGCCAGCGACATGATCAGCGCGATGCTGCCGACGATGAACAGGCCGCGCCCGGCGCCGATCAGCGCCACGCCGAGCTGGAACACACCCACCAGCCCCGGCCCGCCCGCCAGAATGATCGCCAGGAACCCGAGCGCGCCCACACCCAGCCCCGCGACGATCAGCAGCGTCGGGAGGTGACCGCGCCACAGCAGCAGCCCCGCCGCCACAATAGCCGCTACCATCGCCAGACCCCACAGCGCCGTCAGCCGCGTGGTTGCCGCCACGCTCATTGCGAGCACCTGGCCGCCGTACGGCTCGAGCAGCACGTCGTGGGTGGCCAGCGCCAGCGTGCCCACGAACAGCACGCCGAACAGGCCACGCAGCGCCGGCTGCCGCCAGAGCACGCCGATCTGCTGGCCGAGCGTCAGGCGGACGCGGATGGTCTCCTCGTGCGTGATCAGCGTCCCATCCGGGCGCATGCGCTCCTTGCCGAGCAGCGCCGCAGCCGTGCAGACTACAAAGACCACCGCCGAGCCCTGCATCACGCGGATCAGCATCACGTGGCTGTAGCTCTGGAGCAGCGCACCTACCACCACCGAGCCGAGGATGGTGCCGAGCACCAGCATCGCCCAGAGGATCGCCAGCACCTTCCCGCGGTCACGCGCGGGGGTGATGTCGCTCACCAGCGCCAGATAGGTGGTCTCGACAATATTGACCCCTATGCCGTAGGCGAGGAAGATCAGCGAGCAGATCACCATCGCGGTGGCGAAGGACATCTTGCCGCCGCCAAGCAGGAGCAGCGAGAACGGCGCCAGCGCCAGGCCACCGTAGGTCAGCATCGCCCCGAGCACAATGTACGGTGTGCGCCAGCGTCCCTCGGCGCGGTGCTGGTCCGACTTGTAGCCAAATAGCGCGCGCACCGGCGAGACAAAGTAGTGGATGGCCATGAGGAACCCGACCGCCACCGCCGGGATGTGCAGGTCGGAGATCAGCACGCGGTTGAGCGTCCCGGTGATTGGCGCCAGCGATACGCCCATGCCGAGCTGGAACAGCCCGAGCCGGAGAACGCCGAGCCACCACCTGACCGTGGCGTGGTCGTCAAACCACAGGCGCACGCGGCGCGACAGCTCGAGTAGCCCCTTCAGCGCATATGTGCTGCGAACGGCCACGTTCCGCCTCCTCACATGGTGTACTGCAATCCTACGAGACGTGTAAATGGGTGTCGGTCTGGCGCGGGGTTTCAGGGGCAGAGTATTCTCGGAGAGCTCCGCGGAAACATCTTCAACAACGGACAGGATTGCTTGATGGGCGAACGATGACGATCATATAGCATACGTGGCTGTAAGTGTCAAGAATGGGGCGTTGTGGAGGTATTGCAGATGACATGTGTAATGTTTGCGGCGTCTATCGAGCGTTGCCGGCGTGCTCGCGCCCCCGGCACAGATGTTGCAGCGCACGCTACCAGTGGACCACGATGAGCGCCAGCGTCGCGCAGAGGAGGCCAGCATGCAGACTGTGATCGGGCTGTTCCACAACGAGAGCGGCGTCGAGTGCGCTGTCGAGGGGATGCGCCGCGTGGGCGTGGGCGACGGAGCGATCAGCGTCCTCTCGAGCGACTCAGACGTGTCGGCGCGTCTGGGCATCCCCAACGCGCCGGGTGGCTTCGAAGAGGGGCTGCGGCGTGGCGGGCGCATCGTCGCCGCCGAGGTGCCCGAGGAGTACGCTATGACCTGCGAGACGGTGATGCGGCAGGCAGGCGCCTCCGACATCGCTGCGCGCGCGTCCGAAGAGGCCGGCTGGGTTGGCTCACGCGAGGTGGCCGGCACCGAGCGCCCCTACCGCCACGCGGAGAACGAGGTCGGGCGCGACTTGGCCGAGCCCTCGGCCGCCAATACCTGGAACATGCGCGAGAAACTGGAGAGCCCCACCGACTTGGGCGCCGGGGCGGCCGCGGGCGGCACCATGGGCGCGCCGCTCGGCGCAGGCGCGACGGCGGCCGGCGGCCTGATGGGCGCTACGCCCGGTGATTCGCCGGCCGACGACCTCGACGCCGACATGCCAAACCCCGACCGCCAGGCGGATATCGCCCGCCAGCGCCGCGCCAATGACCCCGCGCCGTAGGCGAAGGCGTGAGTCGTGAGTCCGGCTGTTCTCCCCTCTCCCGCACCAGGGAGAGGGGCATCGCTACATCCGCAGCCGCCCTTCATCCGTAGCATACTAGGTGGATACGCACCTGCACGTAAGGTATCACCACCTGTGAGCTACGAACTCCCCGCGCGACGCCTCGCCGTAGGCGACACCGCGCCCGACCTCCTGCTACGCGGCCCCGACGGCGCCGCTGTACATCTCTCAGCACTCTGGGCCGAGGGACCCGCAGTTATCTCGTTCCTGCGCCACTTTGGCTGAATCTTCTGCCGCAGAGCACTGGCCAGTTTGGCCGGCAACCGGGGGCAGATCGAGGCGCGCGGTGCGCGGGCCGCGGCCGTGACGATGGGAGGGCCAGAGGAGATTGTCGCCTTCTGCGGGTCGCGCGCGCCAGGGGTTCTGTGCCTGTCGGACCCGGAGCGCAGCGCCTACCGTTCGTACGGGCTCGGCATGCTCGGCGCGGCCGAGGTGCTTTCCCCGAGCGTGATGGTGGCTGGTGTGAAGGCCGCGCTGGAGGGGCACGCACAGGGCGCGCCGGTGGGGGAGCCGCGCCAGATGCCGGGGCTGTTCGTGGTGGGGAGAGACGGCCGCATCGCGCTGGCGCACTACAGCCGCACCGTCGCCGACCAGCCCGAGCTCGCGGCCATCCTCGCGGCGCTGGGCGGCTGATTTGCACGCCAACGACGTGCATGGTAGCATGCCCGGTACTTAGTCCCGCCAAAGGCACGCAGATATAGAGGGCCACATGACCGAGCGACCACCCCGGCCGCAGTGGACCGGCGTTGACACATACGCAGACACGAAAGGCCGCTTTACCTTCCGCTTCCCGAGCAACTGGCACCGCTTCGAGCTCGACAACGGCCTCGAGGGCGTGCTGTTCTCGCCAGAGCAGAGTGACCCGCAGACCTACATCTCCGCCTGGGTCAAAGAGCTCGAGACAAGCGTGGTCCTCGAGGACGAGCCGGTGCTGCGCGAGGGTGTGGGGCTCGGTCTGGAGCAGCTCAGCGAGTCCGCGATCGAGTCCGAGGAGAACAGCTCCTACGGCAACCTGCTCAAGTTCGAGCGCGTCTACACGTTCCACGACGGCGTGGCTACGCGCAAGCGTAAGGTGTGGCTGATGTTCGTGGACAGGTGGCAGATCGTGCTGACGTACCAGGGCTCCAGCCCGGAGGAGTACGAGTACTGGCTGCCGATGGGCAACTACGCCTTCTTCCACTTCATCATCCCTCCTGAGCTGTGGTTCGCCACCGACCGCGACTTGAACAAGGCCTCGCCGGTGCCCGAGCCGGAGCGCGTGAAGCGCGGCCGACAGTCCCAGGCGTGACAACTGAGCACCGGCAGCGTCTGGCGCGACGCGCGGCCCTCGGCATGATCATCGTGTGCGTGGCCTGCGTCGCACTCGCGTCGGTGGCGCTGTGGCTGCGCCCGCGCCAGTTCACGACGTTCAGCGACGCGATCGGCTACTCCCTCATTCAGCACGACATCGGCTACGAGCAGATCTATATCGATCACTCCTGGCCTAACACCGTCAATACTATCCGGTACGCCGCGAACCTTGATGTGCGCCTGCCGGGGCGCTCCCCGATCTACGGCCAGCTCGAGTGCCGCATAGAGCGAACGACGTGCTTCTACTCACTGCCCTCGCTCGGGATTATGAACGAGCCCCTGCCTGATCTGGTCGAGGAGCGCGAGTCGCCTGTGTGGCTGCTGTGGGCCGAGGATGTGCTCGACCATCTCGCAGGCCGGGGGTAAACCGACGGCACCGCGACGCAGGATCGTGATCCTGTCGCTCCAGCTGCTGGCACGCGTGCTGTTGTTGTTGCTCTGCCTCAGGCTCGCGCCTTCCGCACCCACAGCCAGACGATCGGCTATGCCCTTGAGCGGCGCGGCGTCGCCTATCAGCGTGTCTACCTCGACACGAATAACCTCGACGCCGTGAACTACTTCGCCTGCGGCTACGAGGTGCGACCTTCCAAGGTCACCGTCACGGTGGTGCTCTCAAGGGGACGCCGTAGGCGGGCAGATCTCCTGCTCGGACGACCGGCGCCGAGGTGCTGCGCCGCCGGTTCGACGCTGTGGCGCTCCCCTGCGTGGGCACGCGCGAGCGTTGGCCGTGGCTTGAGTAGCTCGAGGCGCGTCTCCGCGCGCTGCGCCGGCGCTAAATGAGACTGTATCCATTAATTTATCCCCCTCCGGATGCAGAGGTGCGGAATCTCAACCCAGGACTTGCGCCGGTTTACCGGTTCAGGTTTGACAAGGGTGCGGACACACCGTACAATATTTCTCACAGTATTCGCACACCCCAAGTGAATATGAAGGAGGTACATGGGCCAAAAAACGCTTGACCTCGTGTTTCCTGACACACCTCAGATTCCCAGGACGCCCTAAGCACGGCGTACACAACCCACGACAACGCAACGAATAGCTCGACGACTGAGCAAATCGAAGTCCGCTCTACGAGGAGGTATCAGATGGCTAAGAAGCTAGATCGGCGCGACTTCCTGCGCCTGTCCGCCGTCACGGCGGCCGGCGCCACGATTGCCGCGTGTGGCGGAGCAGCCGCTCCGTCCGCCCCGGCTGCGACAAGCGCGCCGGAAGCTCCTGCCGCTACCACTGCCCCTGAGGCTCCGGCCGCCACGGCCGCCCCGGCTGCGACCAGCGTTCCGGCCGCCACGGCCGTTCCTGCCGTCACCTCGACGTTCAAAGAGTCCCCGATGCTGGCCGAGATGGTTGCCGCCGGCAACCTCCCGCCGGTGGACGAGCGTCTGCCAAAGAACCCCTACACCCCGCCGCACGCGTGGCTCACGGTTGGCAACTACGGCGGCGTGCTCAACAAGACCTACAACAATAACTGGGGTATCACCGGCTTCATCCACGAGATGCAGTACGGCTCTTCGCCGCTGCGCTACCTCAAGGACGGCCTGGCGATTGGCCCGGGCTTCGTGGAGAGCTGGGAGTCCAACGCCGATGCCTCGCAGTGGACCTTCAAGATGCGCGAGGGCATCAAGTGGTCGGACGGCGAGCCCTTCACCACCAACGACATTATGTACTGGTGGGAGTACACCGTTGGCGGCAACGGCAAAGAGGCCGAGTTCCCCGAGGGTCTCAAGCCGATCAACAACCCGCCTGACGAGGCGCGCTCCGGCACTGGCTCGCTGATGACCCTGGAAGCCCCCGATGACTTCACGTTCACCATGACGTTCGACGCCCCGGCGCCGCTGACGGCAGACCGTCTGGCGATGTGGACGAACATGTTCATCGGACCGGCCTGGGTGATGCCGCGCCACTACATGGAGCAGTTCAACCCGGTGCTCAACAACGCGCAGTACAAGGACTTCGAGGAGCATCAGACCAAGTTCAATCACAACAACCCCGATATCCCGCGCCTCACTGGCTGGAAGCTGGACACCTTCGAGGATGGCGTGCGTGCGGTGTGGAGCCGCAACCCATACTACTGGGTGGTGGACAGCGAGGGGAACCAGCTGCCGTACATCGACACGATCAACGTGACGGCAGTCAAGGACAAGGAGATCGAGAAGCTGGCCTACACCGAAGGCCGCGCCGATCACGCGCACTTCCATTCCCAGGCCTTGGCGGACATCCAGGACCTGCGCGGTGCCGAGTCCAACAGCAAGCTCGAGGTTCGCTTCTGGGACTCCGGCTCGGGCACGGGCTCGATCTACTTCTTCAACCACGACTTCAAGGATGCAAGCCTGCGCGCGGCGTTCCGCGACCCGAAGTTCCGCAAGGCGCTCTCCATGGCCTACAACCGCGCTGACGTCCAGAAGGCGGTCTACTTTGGCCTTGGCGAGCTGACCTCCGGCACCATGAGCCCGAAGGCGATTGAGTACAACATCAACGACCAGGGCAAGGCGGCCTACGCCGAGTGGCGCGATGCCTTCGTGAAGTATGACCCGGCCGCGGCCGAGGCGATGCTGGACGAGGCCGGCTACACCAAGGGTGCTGACGGCAAGCGCACGCTTCCGGGTGGCGCGCCGATGCAGATCCAGGTCACCTACGGCGCTGACCAGGCGCCGGGCGGTGAGCACCTGTCGAAGAACGAGCGCCTCGTGCGCGATTGGCAGGCGATCGGCATCGACGCGGTTCTGACGCCGATTCCGGCCGAGGGCTACGACGAGAAGTGGCGCACGGGCGACATCCCGATGAAGACCAACTGGGAGGTGGGCGACGGCCCGAACCACCTGGTGTTCCCGTCGTGGGTGGTGGCCGATGAGCACGACCGCTGGGCGCCGCTGCACGGCAAAGGCTATATGCTGCGTGGCACCGCCTCGGAGCAGGAGGAGCTCGACGTCGATCCGTGGGAGCGCAACCCCCCACGCATCAACGTTGACGAGGAGGCCTACATGGCCCCCATCGCCGAGATCCACAAGCTCTACGACCAGTCCAAGGTTGAGCCGGACTCCATGAAGCGCCACCAGCTGGTGTGGGACATGATCAAGGTCCACGTCGCTGAGGGGCCGTTCTTCTCCGGCACCGTCGCGAACCCGCCGCGCATCATCCTGGTCAAGCAGGGCCTGATGAACGTGCCGACTCGCGATGACCTGCTCGCTGAGGGCTTGGGCGGTTTTGTCAACCCGTGGATCATCCCCTCCCCGGCCACGTATGACCCGGAGACCTGGTACTGGGACGATCCGTCTGCGCACGGTGGCTAGAGGTAGCAACGCCTATCCCTAGCAAGTGAGGCACGACGGGGGGTGCGTCTCGACGCACCCCTCCGTCGCACCCACACCCCCTCTCCCTTATCGCTCCCATCAGTGGGGTAGAGGGATCGGTACAACGGGGTACTTACCTCCAAAACCCCAGACCCGAACGTATGCATGCGGGTGCGGCTGCCAGGGGCGGGGGCTACGAGAGGGCAACACTATGCTTAACTACATTGCCCGGCGTGTCGTCAATATGGCGATGCTGCTAGTTGTTGTGTCATTCGTCGGCTTCTGGATCATCCAGCTGCCGCCTGGCTCCATCCTGGACGTCCGTATCGCTCAGCTCCGCGCGCAGGGCGGCAACCTGCCACAGGAGCAGATCCAAGCCCTCCGCGAGCGTTTCGGCGTCGATGACCCCTTCCTGGTCCAGTACTGGAAGTGGATCTCGCGCTCGCTCCAGGGCGACTTCGGCACCTCTTTCGAGACAGACCAGTCAGTGGCCGAGCGAATTTATAACCGGCTTGGTATTTCACTCGGGCTCTCACTCACCGCGCTGCTCTTCACCTGGCTCGTCTCCATCCCGATCGGTGTCTACTCTGCCACACACCGCTACACCTGGCCGGACTACCTCATCACCTTTGTGCAGTTCCTCGGGCTCTCCATCCCCGGCTTCCTGCTGGCGCTGATCCTGCTGATCACCGCGTCGCGGCTATGGGACCAGCCGATCGGCGGCCTGTTCTCGCCACAGTATGCCGACGCACCCTGGAGCTGGGCGAAGTTCGTGGACTTCCTCCAGCATGTCTGGATCGCCATCGTCGTGCTGGCCTTTGGCGCAACCGCCGGCCTCACCCGCGTGATGCGCGCTAATCTGCTCGACGTGCTGAACATGCAGTACGTGCAGACCGCGCGCGCTAAGGGCCTGGCCGAGGCCGTCGTGATCTGGAAGCACGCCGTCCGCAACGCCATCCATCCGCTGGTGATGTCGCTCGGGACGCTGCTGCCGGCGTTGGTGGTGGGCGAGACGCTGATCGCCATCATCCTCAGCATGCCGACGATCGGCCCGCTCTACCTTGACGCGCTGCGCTCGCAGGATATGTACCTCGCCGGCACGATCCTGGTGATGCTTTCGGCGCTGCTGCTGTTCGGCAACCTATTGGCGGATCTGCTGCTGGCGTGGGTGGACCCCCGCGTTCGCCTTGAGTAGACGGAGGAGTGAGCGATGGCAACCGTAGCAGACGAGCTCAAGCGATCGCGCAAGGGCAAGAAGACTGAGGACGTCGGCCAGATCCCGCAGTGGAAGCTGATGGTGCGGCGGTTCGGGCAAAGCAAGTTGTCCGTAGGCGCGCTGTTCGTGCTCATCGTACTCTACCTCCTGATGATCCTGGGTGATTTCCTGGCGCCCTACCCACACGATGTGTTGGCCACTGAGTCGTCGTTTGCGCCGCCCACCCCGATCATCTGGGGACCCAACGGGCTGGCAGTGTACGGCATCAAGCAGGAGCTTGACCCGGAGCTATTCAAGTGGGTGTACACCACCGATACGAGCGTCACCTACCCGATTAAGTTCTTCGTGCCGGGCTACGAGTACCGCCTGCTGGGCTTCATCCCGATGAATACGCACCTGTTCGGCATCGATACCCCGCCGGACATCCAGATGAAGCTGTTCATCTGGGGCGCGGACAAAGAAGGCCGCGACCTGTTCTCGCGCGTGATGAAGGGCTCTCAGGTCTCGCTCACGCTGGGCTTCGTAGGTGTGCTGCTGTCTGTCACTATCGGTTCGATCGTCGGCACCGCCTCGGGCTACTTCGGCGGCGCGATCGACAACATCATCCAGCGCGTGATCGAGCTGATCCGCTCGTTCCCCGACCTGCCGCTCTACATGGCGCTCGCGGCCGCGCTGCCGATGAACGTGCCTGTGCTATGGCGCTTCTTCTTGATCACGATCATCATTGCGCTGATCGGCTGGACTGGCCTGGCTCGTGAGGTGCGCGGCAAGGTGCTGGCGTTCCGCTCGGCCGACTACACCAACGCCGCTCTGGCAGCCGGCGCCAGCCACTGGCACATCATTACGCGCCACCTCATCCCGAACGCGATGAGCCACATCATCGTGGTGGGCATGCTCGCCATCCCGGGCGCTATCGGCCTCGAGACCGCCCTGAGCTTCCTCGGCCTCGGCATCCTGCCGCCTGCCGTGAGCTGGGGTATCCTCTTGCGCGACGCGCAGACCATCCAGGCCGTGGTGAGCTACCCCTGGCTGCTGATCCCAGTCGCCTGCCTGATCATCGCCGTGCTGTCGTTCAACCTGCTCGGCGACGGCGTCCGCGACGCCGTGGACCCGTACGCGTAGTGTATCAGGGAGTAATCCGATGACAGTTGCGACACAGCCCGAGCGGGTCAGTACGCAGATCGTGAGCGAGGACGACGTCATCCGCGTCGAGGATCTGCGGCTCAGCTTCCACACCAGCCTCGGCGTGGTGCGGGCGCTCAACGGCGTTAGCTTCAACATCCCGCGTGGCAAAGTGCTCGGCGTGGTGGGCGAGTCCGGCTGCGGCAAGAGCCAGACGGGTCTGGCGGTGATGCAGCTCACCCCGAGCGTCGGGCGCTACGACAGCGGCAAGGTGCTGTTCCGTGAGTTCGCCAGCAAGGAGCCGGTGGACATCATGAAGCTGGAGAAGAATGGCCCCGAGATGCGCTCCATCCGCGGCAACAACATCTCCATGATCTTCCAGGAGCCAATGACCTCGCTCAACCCGTGCTACACGGTGGGCGATCAGATCTCCGAGGCGATCAGCCTGCACCAGACGCAAGACAAAGATGAGGCCAAGCGCCGCGCGGTGGACATCCTGCAGAAGGTGGGCATGCCCAACCCGCAGCGCATCGCCGAGTCCTTCCCGCACCAGCTCTCCGGCGGCATGCGCCAGCGCGCCATGATCGCGATGGCGCTCTCGTGCAACCCGACGTTGCTGATCGCCGACGAGCCGACCACCGCGCTCGATGTGACTACCGAGGCTCAGATCCTGGATCTGATGCGCCAGCTCCAGAGCGAGATCGGCACGTCGTTCATGTTCATCACCCACAACATGGGCGTGGTGGCACAGATGTGCGACGAGGTAGCGGTGATGTACCTCGGGCGCATCGTCGAGCGCGCTCTGATCGACGATATCTTCTACGACCCGAAGCACCCCTACACCATTTCGCTGCTGCGCTCGATCCCGCGCCTCGGCGCCAACCGCGGCGAGAAGCTCGAGTCGATCAAGGGCGCTGTGCCTGACCCGTACTCGACGGTGCAGGGCTGCCCGTTCCACCCGCGCTGTCCGGCCGCCATCCCCGGCCTGTGCGACACGGTCATGCCGGAGGAGATCTTCGTCGGTAGCAGCCGCACCCACACGGTGCGCTGCCACCTCTACACGTAGTGAGGGCGTCCCATGGAACCGGCAAAGAACGATACTCTGCTTGAGGTGAAGGGGCTGAAAAAGCACTTCCCCATCCAGAAGGGCTTCCTCAGGCGCGTCGTCGGCCACGTCAAGGCGGTGGACGGAATCAACTTCTACATCAAGAAGGGCGAGACGCTCGGCCTGGTGGGTGAGTCCGGCTGCGGCAAGTCCACCACCGGCCGCGCCCTGCTGCGCCTGCACGAGCCGACCGCCGGCGAGATCATCTTCGATGACCCACACCTCGGCCGGGTGAATGTGGAGAAGCTGAGCGCGGCGGAGATGAAGAAGATCCGCCCGAACATGCAGATCATCTTTCAGGACCCGTTCTCGTCGCTCAACCCGCGCCTCACCGTGGGCCAGATCGTGGGCGAGCCGCTGGAGATCCAGGGTGTGGCAAGGGGCCAGGCCCTCAAGGATCGGGTGGCCGAACTGCTCCAGGAGGTCGGCATCCGCCCGGAGAACATGACGCGCTACCCGCACGCGTTCTCCGGCGGCCAGCGGCAGCGCATCGGCATCGCCCGCGCGCTGGCGCTGAACCCCAAGCTGATCGTCTGCGACGAGCCGGTCTCGGCACTCGATGTGTCGATCCAGGCCCAGGTGCTGAACCTGCTCGAGGACCTGCAGCAGAAGTACAACCTGACCTACCTGTTTGTGGCGCACGATCTGAGCGTGGTGGAGCACATCTCGGACCGCGTGGCGGTGATGTACGTGGGCTACATCGTGGAGATGGCCAGCACCGATGAGCTGTACTATAACCCGAAGCACCCGTACACCGAGGCGCTGCTGAATGCCATCCCGAAGCCGGACCCGCGCCGGCGCCACCGCCCGATGCGGCTCCCCGGCGACGTGCCGAGCCCGGCGAACCCACCCTCGGGCTGCTACTTCCACCCGCGCTGCCAGTACGCCCAGGACATCTGCAAGCAGGAGCGCCCCCCGCTGCGCGACGTGGGGAGCGAGCACTGGGTGGCCTGCCACTTTGCGGAGGAGCTGAAGCTGCAGGGCGTGACGAAGCTCAATGAGCTGCCGCTGATCGAGCTGCCGAAGCGCCAGGCCCCGGTGCCCGCGGGGGCCTCGCCCACGCCGGCCACCGCCCCCGCCTCAGCCGAGTAAGGCTAAACGCTGAAGGCCGAAACAACCCGAAGCCCCCGTGCCGGCGTTTGCCGACCGGGGGCTTTACTCACTGTTCGTCGTCCGTCGTCCGTCGTCCGTCGTTCAGCTTTCAGCGCCTGACTTCACCGGGCGCGGGACGCGCAGCGCCAGCCAGCCCATGCCGAAGACGCCCACGGCGCCAAGCACGACGAACAGCAGCTCGTAGCCCGCGGCCTCGGCGAGCGCCCCGGCCAGCAGCGGGCTAAACATCGCAATCGGCGCGAGCATCATGTTGGCCACGCCGATAAATCGCGAGCGGTCGGCCGGGCTGCTGTAGCTGAACAGCAGCGTGAAGCCGGTGAGCTGGTACCCCGCCTGCGCCGCGCCCACCAGCACGAAGATCGGCAGGAACCAGACGGGCGCCGGGGCGACGACCGCCGCCAGCAGCGCGCCGACCCCCAGCCCCACCGACAGCACCAGCACCTGCTTGTGCCCCCAGCGGTCCGCGAGAAAGCCGAGCCCGAGGTTGGCCAGCGCCTGCGAGGCCAGCAGCGCCGCGGTGAACGGCCCGACGTCCTCGTTCCGCAGGCTGAAGCGCTCTAGCGCAGCGGCGGTGACGAAGCTGTGCCCCACCAGCGCCAGCGAGATCGTCGCGCGGCTGATCAGGTAGCGCCGGAAGACCACCTCGGCGCGCAGCAGCGGCACCACGCTCTTCAGGAATGTCGCCACCGACTGAGCCGGCTGGGACGGCATGGGCGGCTCGACGCTGAGCGCCAGAAAGATGAACGACACAACCATGGCGGCGAAGCAGCCGAGCGCGAGCATGCCGACGCTCTGCGGGAACAGCTGAGTCTCGAGCACCTGAGTGGCGATGGCGGCGCCGCCCACCCCGAGGAGACCGCCGAGCCCGGCCTGGAGCCCGAAGAAGATCCCCCAGCGCTGGCCAGGGATAATGCGCGAGATGTAGTCCTGCCAGGGCACACCGCCCACGCCCGCGGCGAAGCTGTGGACGGCGAACAGTACCAGGAATGCGGTGAGCAGCAGGGCGGGCGGCGCGCCGGGTGCCAGCAGCAGCAGCAGACCGAGCACCAGGAAGGGCAGGCGCTCGAAGACCGTGGCCACCAGCAGGAACGGCAGGCGCCGCTGGCGGTGGGCGAGCATCGGTGCCACGAACAGGCCGGGCAGGAACCAGCCGGTGTAGGCGATAGTGGGGATGAGCCCCTGCATCCAGCGCTCGCCGCCGAGCCGCTCGACGAGCAGCGGCAGCACGGTGAAGCGCGAGACCATGGCGATCCCCAGGTAGAACATGTTGCCGTCGGCGACGTTCAGGATGAAGTTGCGGTTGGCGTGCCGCTCGATCGTCCGCTGCGCAGCCAGCTCCATGGCGACCCGCTCGTCTTGGCCCGCGCCGGGTGCGGCGCTCTCTGCGCCCACCGCGGCGTCAATCTGTGACATGGTGCCCTTCTTATGTTGCGTGTGGTAGAAGCTCCCGCCGCCATCCTACCATACCTCCTGGGGTACAATAGCGAGGTAGGAGGACACCATGATCTACCAGCGCCCCGTCGAGCTGCTCCAGCGTCTCATCCGGTTCGACACCGCCAACCCGCCGGGCGCCGAGGCCGCCTGCGCCGCCTTCGTGCGCGAGCTAGTGGCGGAGGCCGGAGTCGAGCCGCTGGTTGTGGCGCGCGACCCCTCCCGCCCGAATATGATCGCGCGGCTGCCGGGACGGGGCGAGGCGCCGCCGCTGCTGCTTCAGGGTCACCTGGACGTGGTGGGCGTGGCGGGCCAGGCGTGGCGTCACCCGCCGTTTGAGGCCGCCATCGCCGACGGCTTCGTGTGGGGGCGCGGCGCCCTGGATATGAAGGGCGGCGTGGCGATGCTGCTGGCCGCGTTCCTACGCGCCGCCGCCGAGGGGCTCCGCCCGCCAGGCGACGTGATCCTCGCGCTGATGAGCGACGAGGAGGCCGGCAGCGCCTGCGGCGCGCGCTTTCTGGTGGAGCAGCATTCCCAGCTGTTCGCCGGCGTGCGCTACGCCCTGGGGGAGTTCGGCGGGTTCAGCGCCTACCGCGGCGGGCGGCGCTTCTACCCGATCATGGTGAGCGAGAAGCAGTGCGCACGGCTACGGGCCACCGTGCGCGGGCCGGGCGGCCACGGTGCATCGATCACCTCCGGCACGGCCGCCGCTAAGCTCGGGCGGCTGCTGGGCGCGCTGGATCGGGCGCGGCTCCCGATCCACATCACCCCGGTGGTGCGGCGCATGCTCGAGGATATCCTGGCCGCGCTACCGCTGCACCAGCGCGTGCCGTTCAGCCAGGTGCTCAACCCGGTCCTGGCCGGGGGCGTGCTACGGCTGCTCGGGCCACAGGGCCGGATCATCGAGGCGCTGCTGCGGAACACTGTCAGCCCGACGATCGTGCGGGCCGGGGGGGCGGCACTCAATGTGGTGCCCTCCGAGGCCACTGTGGACATCGACCTACGGCTGCTGCCGGGGTTCACCCCCGAGGATGCGATCGGCGAGCTCCGGCCGCTGGTCGGGCCGGGGGTGGCGCTGGAGGTCCTGAGCTTCGAGCAGGGCCCGGCCACGGTAGACATGGGACTGTTCGGCACGCTGGCCGGCGTCCTGCGCGAGGCCGACCCGGGCGGCACACCGACCCCGCTGATGATCCACGGTGTGACCGATGCCCGCTTCTTCGCGCGGCTCGGCATCCAGACCTACGGCTTCCTGCCGATGCAGCTGCCGCCGGACTTCAGCTTCTGGGACACGCTGCACGCGGCCGACGAGCGCATTCCAGTCGCGGCGGTGGGGTTCGGTGCAGATGCGATCTACCGTGCGCTGCAGCGTTTCCACTGAGGCGGTACGTTCGCTGATCCGCAGAGCGCACCGCCGCCACAGAGAGCCGCGACGAGCCCCGGTGCGCTTTTATTGTGAACGGTTTCGTGGTGCATCCACCACATCTCTTAGTGTGTTAGCGAAGCGAAGGATCTCTGGCCCAGACTCTTCGCTGTGCTTAGAGCAGTTCTCACAATGATTGAACCGAGACGAGTGGGAGTTGATAGCCACAGTCGCGAAAGAAGCTGCGGGCGTCGCCAGGGGTGATGGAGGGAAGTGAGGAGCTAACCGCGTCGAGTAGGGCCTCGGCGGTGCGCGCTCCTTCCTTACGCCAGTGGTTCTTGAGCTTGGCAAACGCCTGCTCAATCGGCGACAGATCGGGTGAGTAGCTCGGCAAGAACCACAGTTCACAGCCCCTGTCAGTAATCGCCTTGGCCGTGTGTGCTCCTTTGTGGGCACTCAGATTGTCGAGCACCACCACCTGACCCGGACGCAACGAAGGAGCGAGCACGTGGTCGATAAAGGCGTCGAAGGCCAGCGTGTCAGTCGCACCTTGGAGCAGCATTGCTGGACCAATCCCGCTCAAGCTCAACGAGGCGATCAGCGTGGTGTTCGGCGGCGTGTTGCGCGGGACACTGCCGTAGGCACGCTCGCTGCAAGGCGCACGTGCGTAGCGTGGGGTCA
The DNA here is from genome assembly GCA_039805565.1 of Chloroflexota bacterium. Taxonomy (GTDB): domain Bacteria; phylum Chloroflexota; class Chloroflexia; order Chloroflexales; family Roseiflexaceae; genus CALJIC01. The sequence goes on from JBDLTZ010000188.1 coordinate 43,457, forward strand.
GGTTCAGGTTGCTTCCACACTCGTCGACAATCACGAAGTCGTCGGCCGAGCGGCTCAGCAGTCGTTCACGGAAAGCGGCTCGCGCGTTCTCGTCGCGCTCGCTGGCGCGGAGACTCTTTTTTTGCGCGACCAGCCCAAACGCGTGATCATCCGATCGATGGTCGAGCGAGCGACCGGGCGCTCGGGATGCTGCGTGTTCCACCAGGTGGTATGGGCTTCGAGCGTGGCGTCGGGTGCGGCCTGCAAGCGCGTGAGCAACTCCGCACGTTCAGCTTTGCCCAAGCGCGGCGTGCGTCCTGGCGAGCGTCCAGGCGTGAGTGAAGCTCCTGAGCGTGCTTTGGCTTCCCACCGCTTGATGCTCGACAGGCTGACGGCAAAGGTCGTGACCGCTTCGCTGCGGCTCATTCCCCGCTCGAGTGCGGCCACGACCCGTTCACGTAGATCGACTGAGTAAGCTCGCATGCCCTCAGTCTACCATCAGTTCAACCTATTTGGGAACTGCTCTAGA
>JBDLTZ010000189.1:0-26482 GCA_039805565.1 Chloroflexota bacterium
GCTCTGCCTTCTGAGGCCTCTGCACACCCCGACAGTCGTTCTAGATCGTGGCCATGCCCTTCACCAGCAGCTCGATCTGCTCCTTCGCCGTCTTCTTGCGGTACAGCGCCGCCAGATCCACGCCCGTCGCAGCGATCAGCCGCTCCACCACCTTGTACGGTGCGACCTCCCCCTGCTTCGGTGGGGTGCTCAGGTTCGGCAGGTCCCGCGCCATCTCGAGGATCGTCCGGGCGTGGCCGACGCGCCTGGCGTTCTTCGCCTGCGTGCTGTTCTCCGCGTCGTTCGTCTTATCGTAGTAGAGCTGCATGCCCTTCTTGTACGCGCTGCGGCCGAGGTTGACGCCGCTGGCGATGAACTTGAGCGGCATGCCGGCCACCGCCCCCACGCCCGAGAGCGTCGCGATATCGCCGGCGATCTTCACGACCTCCACGCCGATGTCCACGCTGCCCTCGACCACGCGCTCCTGGTTGATCTTCTTCATCTCAGTGGCGACGTGGTAGGTGTTGATGTCCGCGAGCTCGGCCTTCGCCTCGTCCTTGCTCACCGCCCCCTTCGCACCAGCGCCCGACAGAGTGGCGGGCAGCTCGATCGGCGGGTTGCCGACGATGGCGGTCAGGTACGCACGCCGCTGCTCGATCAGCGCATCGAGCTTCTTCTGGTCCTTCCCCGCGGCCTTCTTCGCGAGCTGGCCGAACGCCGACCCCTGGATATTCTTCAGCTCCTTCTCGGCCTCGGCTTTGGTGCCCACCGGTGCTCCACCGATGGCCGCGAGCTCTGGCGGGAGCTCGGTAGCCTGGTAGCCAATGTAGGCCTCAAGGTACTTCTTGCGCTCGGCGAGCAGCGCCGGGTCCACCTTCTGCGACTTCTTGACGGTGCTGGAGTACCAGTGCAGCTTGGTGCGCTGCTCGTTCACCACGCCGCTGCTCGCGTACTTCTTCTTGAACTGCTGGCGCATCTCTTTCATGCGCCCCTTGTTCACTGCGGCCGAGATGATGTCGATCACGCGCACGATAATCGTCGCGCCGCTGATCGCGATCGAGAGGCCCGGGATGGCGGCGGTCAGGGCCTGGCTGATGCCATCGTTGATGATCTCGAGGAAGCCGCGCGCCGCCTTGAGCGCCGAGGTCGCGGTGTTGAGCAGACCGAGGACGATGTCCATTCCGGCCTTGAACTTCTCCCGGTTGCTCAGCTCGCCGGCCTGGGCCTCCTTGTAGGTCTCCCAGATCCTCTTGACGGTCATGAAGCCTTCTTTGATGCCCGCGAAGACATCACCGATTGAGCCGGTCCACTTGCCGGCCGAATCGGAGGCGCCGATCCCCTTATCACTGCCGCTGACCTTGGCGCTCGAGTCGACCACCTTCGTCACGCCGGCGGTCGTCTTCGCCAGCGCGTCGGCGCCCTCGAAGCCCGCTCCGATCCGGTCGAGCGTCTCGGCCCCACCGTCCGCCATATCCTTGACGGCTTTGACGAAGCTGAAGATGCCGGTCAGTGTATCGCCCACGCCTGCTGCGACATTCAGGTTCTCGGTGTGGTTCGGCCCCTCGTCCTTTTTGGCGCCCTCCGGCTCCTCTTTGTCCTTGTAGTAGCCGTCCTTGAGCTCCTTGCTGTCGATGTCCAGCTGGGTCGCCATATCGTCGGTCGAGCCACCCGCGGTGTCTGTCACTTCGCCGGCGAGCTCCAGCTGGCTGACCTCTTCGCCCTCGGGGTTCTCCGTCACACTCTTGGTTTCTTGCACCGCACTCTTGGTCAGCTTGGCGTTTTTCTTCGCGGGCGCCACGGTCCCGCCGGCCTTGATATCGTTGAGCGGGATATACCCCTTGTACGGGCCGTTCTCCGCGTAGGCGTACTTGCCCGATACATCCTTCCTGGTGGTGTCGACCTGGATGACATACTTGTCCTTCAGCTTGTGCCCGATGACGACGTCATCATCCACGGTGACCCTCGCCGGCGTGTTCGGGTCAGTCGAGGGCTGCGTCGTGTAGTCGTACAGGTACGTGCTGAAGTACACATCAACCGTCATCGGCGCAAGGGCGCGCTGTATCACCCCGCCTCCCGGCGCGCGCTGTACAGCCGGGCCGCTTGCCTGACCGCTCAGCGAGCGCTGGACCGCGTGGTTCCCGGCCGCGCGCTGGGCGGCGAGCAGATCGCTGGCTCCCACCTGCCCGCCAGGCGCGGTCATGCGCTGGATCGCCCCGTGGGGCGCCGGAGAGCTGCTCTCGTGAGACGGCTGGGTGTGCCGGTTCGGCTCGCGATTGGACTGGTCAATGTGGTGGCGATCGGTCATTGCAGTCTCTCAGTAGCTCTCTCCGCGCGCAGGAGCGCAAGGTACGTCCCGAACTCCGACTCGGTCACCAGGCGGCCCAGCTTCTGGTACTCGCGCTTCAGCGCCCGCACCACGTGGGACATCCCTATCTCTGTGTTATCCTCTGCGGCCAGGTAGGCCGCCAGCAGGGCGATGTTGCGGATGTTGCCACCCGCGAGCTTGAACTGCCGCGCCAGGAAGGCCAGATCCACGTCCGCCCCCAGCGGCGCCTCTGGTGGGAAGACCTTGCGCCAGATCCGCAGGCGGTCCGGCTCCTCCGGGAGCGCAAACTCGATCACCATGTGCAGCCGCCGCACGAAGGCGTCGTCCAGGTTCTTGCGCAGGTTGGTCGCCAGCACCACCACCCCGTCGTAGGCCTCGATCTTCTGCAGCAGGTACCCCGTCTCGACGTTCGCGTAGCGGTCGTGGGCGTCCTTCACTTCGCTCCGCTTGCCGAAGATCGCGTCGGCCTCGTCGAAGAACAGCACTACATTCGCCTCGCGCGCCGCGTTGAACACCTTGTCGAGGTTCTTCTCGGTCTCGCCGATGTACTTGCTCACCATCGTCGACAGATCAATGCGGTACAGGTCCAGCCCTAAGTCGGCCGCGATGATCTCGGCCGCCATTGTCTTGCCGGTGCCCGAGGGCCCTGCCACCAGGATATTGACCCCCTTGCCCATCGCCAGCCGCCGGTCGAAGCCCCAGCGCCCCAGCACGGTCCGCCGGTGCCGCAGCTGGGCGCACACCTCGCGCAGCTGCGCCATCTGGTCCGCCGGCAGCACGATGTCGTCCCAGGAGTAGGTGATCGGCATCTTGCTGGCCAGCGTCGCCAGTGCCCCATCGGACTGTGCCCGACAGGCGGCGTAGAGGGCCTCGACGGTGATGGGGCCGTGGCTGCGGGCGAGCGCGACAGCGTTGCGGATCTGGCCGGGGTTGAGGCGGAAGGTGCTCGCCAGTGCCTCGAGCGCCCGGTCATCGGCCTCGTCCGGCGACACGCGCTCGCGCCACAGCCGCTCACGCTCCACATAGCCCGGCGAGCCCGCTTCGACCACCAGTGCGTCGTGTGGGAGCAGGCCAGTCGCGCGCGGCGCTCGCCCGAGGTCGAGCGGGAGGAACTGCCACCCGCGCCCGCTCTCGAGCTGCGCGACGAGCGCCGCCCGCCACACGCTCGGCGTGTGGTTGTCCATCAGCCGCGATGCGCCGCGCCAGAAGACTGCCGCACCGCGCAGCTCGGCCTCGCGGACGACCCGCGCGATCTGCTCCGCCGGCGCGGGTGATGTGCCAGCGCCAGGCATCTCGCGGTCCATCAATGTGTCCAGGTGCGCGATCAGCAGCTCCACGCCGGCCTCGGCGCAGAGGGCCGCGGCCAGGGCCAGGCGACCGCTGCCGGCGGCCCCCTGGAGCGCCAGCACGAGGCGCCGCTGGCGCTGGCTCAGCATCGCGCGCAGCCAGGCCACCATCTCCGCCGGCAGCGCCAGATCGTCGAGTGTGCGGTCGCGTCGCGCAAGCGAGAGCTGCGACGCAATCGCTGGGTCGAGGCGCGGGCGGCCGATCAGCTCGGCGACGACCCGCTCATCGATCTGGAGCGCACGCGTGAGAAGCGGGGCGTGGGCGCCCTCGTCCGAGAGGGTCAGCAGATGATGCTGGAGCAGGGGCGAGTCAGGGGCGAAGAGAGCCCGCGCGACGAGGCGCTCAGCGGGGGGCGGGCAGAAGAGGCGCAGCGCGAGGTCCACCGAGGGGCGCTTCCTGGTGACGTCGTTCTGGATGTAGCCGTAGAGGCGCTCGTAGCGCAGGTCAAGCTCGGGCGCGAGGGCCAGGAGCAGCACGTTGAGCTCGAGGCCCGATAGCCCGAAGCGGCGGGCGACCGCGCCGAGGGAGCTGGTGGGCGCGTGGAGGTGGGCATTGATGACGGCACGCTCCTGCACAAGCTGCTGATAGCGGGCGGCAAGCTCGTGCGAGGGCGGGACGCGGTCACCGTACAGCAGTTCCACCTCAGCATCGGTGATGTGGAGGCCGCGGAAGGCGTCGTCTGCGAGAGCGCCGAAGGTCGCGCGGGTGGCGTCTACCTGCCAGGCGAGCAGACGATCGAGCCAGGCCAGCAGCACAGTCAGGTCACGAGGGAGACGCTCACGTGACTCGGAAGGTGGCCGGTGCTCCACAGCCTCAGTTCTGAGATGCTCTCTCCTGTTGTCGGTGACGGTATGTGACATTACAGTTCTGAGGTGTTCTCTCTTGTTATCGGAGACGGTATGTGACATTACAGGTGAACAGAGTGAGAACGCTCCGAGACCAGCAGCGCGCTCTGTGCCAGACCGGCAAGCAGCTCCTCGAGGCCGCGCTCCAGTCGCGCGCGCACATCGCCCTCCTCGCCCTCCGGCGCCTCACCGAGCGAGAGCCGCCCGTCCGCGACCATCGCGGCCAGCGCATCCGCCAGCGCCTCACGGTCACGCGTCCCGTCCAGCAGTGGCAGCAGCGCCTGTTGCAGCTCGTCCAGCGGGACGCACTCGTGGCGCAGGTTCGCCACGATGTCGTCGCGCTCGGCCTGGGAGCGCACCACCAAGCTGGCCAGGGGGCGCTCGCCGACGCTCGAGGCCACGGGCGGGGTGTGGGAGTAGAGCTCGACGAGCCCGGCGCTGTAGCAGTACCCGGCCAGCAGGTCAGACGCCAGCGCCAGCGCGTCGCGCTCACGCTCCCCATCGCTCTCCAGGCGCGCCCGCGCCGCGTCCAGCAGCTCCCCGAAGGCCACCGGCGCCGGCCAGCGCTCAGCCAGCACCCCCAGTGCCACCTTGCTCACCGCCTGGTTCGTCGAGAGCGTCGAGCCATTCGGCGCGCGGAACTGCTCCACGGCGCCCTGAGCCATATCTGGCTTGGGCGATACTGGGACCGCACGGGAGGCTGACAACAGGCTCATTACCCGATCCGGCCGCAGCCCGCGTCGGACCGGTGCCTCGGCATGGCACAGCAGCGTGCGGCGGAACATGCGCCCGCGCACGAAGTCCATGTACTGCTCCATCTCGATCAGATCGGAGGCGAGCGCCGCCAGTTCCTCGGCCACCGGCTGCGCGAAGTTGCCGGGCAGCACCGTGTGGAAGTCGGCCTCGGCCAGGTACTGGAGGCCGTGCTCGGCAGCGTGCGCCGCGAACTGCGTGAACAGGCAGGGGTCGTTCACCTCGGCCAGGATGTCGTGGTAGGTGTAGGACTTTCCCTCGAGCGAGGTGCGGCCGGCCTGGCGCTCGAGGAACGAGCGGCAGGCGACGAGGATGTGGCTCTGCGGCAGGCTCGGGTCTTCGGCCAGGGTGGCGAAGCGCTCGAGCAGGTCGTAGGCCATGGCGAGGCGCTCCTCGGCGGTCTTGGCGTCGCGGGTGCGATAGCGCAGCACGTCGCGCAGCGGCAGCAGGGTGCTCCAGCCGGGGAGGGTGTTGTAGCTGATGTAGGCCACGCCGTGCGGGGCGAGATGCGTGCGGCAGAGGGTGAGCAGCGCGTCGCGGACGTGCGGGGGCACCCAGGAGTAGACGCCGTGGGCGATGATGTAGTCGAACGTGCCGAGCTCGTCGCCGAGCTGAGTGATGTCGCCGTGGCGCAGGTCGAGGTTGGTCAGGCCGAGCCGGGAGACCGCGGCCTGGCCGTCCGCCACCTGGCGCTGCGAGAGGTCGATGCCTACAAACGAGCTCTGGGGGAGGGCGTAGGCCATGGGGATCAAGTTGCCGCCCGAGGCGCAGCCAAGCTCGAGCACGCGACACTGCACGACCGGCGCCGGCGAGAGGCCCAGCAGCGCTGCGACCGTAGCGAGACGATCAGGGTGCGTCTGCTGGAAGGCATAGCTGGGGTAAGGGATATCATCGTATGGGATCAGGGTAGACATGGTGTAGCCGTGGTTAACCGTATTACTTTATCATCGCCGCAGACGAGCATGGGGAGCAATATGCTAGAAGGCATATCTTTTCTGGCAATATAGCATATGCGGCTGTGTGCGGCGGGCAGCGAACTGCCAGTCGCATGCCCAGCACTTCCACCTCGGCCTCCTGGCAACATATGCTGCTCAGCATATGTCTGCATGCTGCGGGTCCTCTTCGATAAACAAGCGGTGTAGATACGAGGGGGGTGCTTCCTACTGTCATACATCATACACGAACCTACAGGAATTTGCATGTTTCGGTCAAGACCTGACTCTGCTATAATGTATCTGCTGCACACGTTGATACGAAACCCTGCGCCGAAGATCTCTCGGCTGTCCTGCCCCAAAGGCACCGAACCTATGCTGCGGCACCAAAGCACTATCCTCGTCGTAGACGACGATCCGATTGCGATCGCCACCCTGAACGCCCTCCTCCACCGCAGCTACCACCTCGTGTTTGCCTGCAATGGAGTTGACGCGCTCGCGGTTGCTGCGACCTGTACGCCTGATCTTGTGCTGCTCGACGTCATGATGCCGCTGATGGATGGCTTTGAGGTCTGCCGAGCCCTGCGCTCTGATGCGCGTCTGGCCGAAGTGCCGATCATGATGATCACGGCCCTTGACGACCGCGAGTCGCGGCTGCAGGGGATCGAGGCCGGGGCCGACGACTTCATCTCTAAGCCGTTTGACTTCGTCGAGCTCCAGGCGCGTGCCCGGACAATCACGTGCCTGAATCGCTACCGACGCCTGATGAACGAGCGCGCAAAGTACGAGCTCCTGGTCAACCAGTCGCCGAATGGGATTGCGCTGGTGGGAAGTGATCAGGCCGTCACACTTGCGAACCCCGCCCTCCTTGACCTCCTGGGGCTGCCGCTCGAGGAGGTCGTCGGGTGCGGGCTTGCCACATTCATCGCAGGACCGCACGTGTCCCTGTGTGCCGAGGTGCTGGAGCGTGCAGCACAGGCAGGCGAGCCTGTGGCTGAGCTGATGGTTCGACATTCATCGGGCAGGTACATTCCGGTCGAAGTGCGCGGTAGGCGCTTCGTCGATGGAGACGAGCCATCTGTGCTGGTGATCGTCCGAGACATCACAGAGCACAAGCGGGCTGAGCTGGCGCTTGAGGCCGAGCGCCGCCGGGTGGCCTACGATCTCCACGACGGGCTGGCGCAGGTGAGTGTGAGCGCGTATCACCATCTTCAGGCATACGCCGCGCGCCATTGCCCCCGCTCAACGGAGGGGCGCGCAGCGCTCGAGGCCGCGCTCACGCAGCTCCACAGTGTCGTCCAGGAGACGCGCCGGATGATCACCGGCCTGCGCCCAACCGAGCTCGACGACTTTGGTCTTGCCAGGGCTCTGCGTGTTCAGGTGGATGCGCTGAGCGCCGTCGGCTGGGAGATCACCTTCACCGAACCGCAGCCCGCCATCCACCTCCCTCCTGCCATTGAGACCGCGCTGTTCTGGGTCGCGAAGGAGGCGATCACCAATATCCGCAAGCACGCCGGGACAACGAGCGTCGCTGTTGACCTTTCCTACACCCCGGATCTCATCCAGCTCTCGATTCGAGACAGGGGCTGCGGCTTCGACATGCGCACAGCGTACATCGGAGCAGAGCCCGGCCAGCGGATCGGTCTCCACAGCATGCAGGAGCGGATCGCTGTCATCGGAGGGCGATGCACGATCTGGAGCGCTCCTGGACAGGGCACCCACGTCGTCACCGAGGTACCGCTTCCGCCTCACAACCGCGAAAGCATACCCCGATGAGCGAGGTCTCCCCGCCGATGACCACAATGACCGCGACACCCACGCCCCGTGCGACGCGGCTGCTCATCGCCGACGACCATGATCTTGCACGCGCCGGGCTGCGCAGCCTCGTCAACGGTGTGACCGACATCGAGGTCGTTGGTGAGGCGACCAGTGGGCTGGAGGCGCTGAGCATGTGTCACGCGCTCCAGCCCGACGTCGTGCTCATGGATGTGCGGATGCCCGATATGGACGGCCTTGCAGCGACCGCCGCCCTCAAGCACGAGTTCCCACACGTGATTGTGCTCATTGTCACGATGTACGAGACGCCAGAGTACCTGTTGATGGCGCTCCGCGCTGGCGCGTCCGGCTACCTGCTGAAGGACATGAAGCGCAGCTCGCTGATCGCCGCCATCCACCAGGTCATCAGGGGGGAGTCTTTTCTCAACAGCGATCTCGTCACCCGCGTCCTCCGCCAGCTGAACGGAGATGCCCCGAGCCACGAGCGGCGGCAGAGTGAGCGCCTAACAGTCCGCGAGCTCGAGGTGGTGCGCCTGTTAGCGCAGGGCAAGACGAACCGTGAGATTGGCCGGCAGCTCGTTATCAGCACCGGGACGGTGAAGGTGCACGTCGAGCATATCATCGCCAAACTCGAGGTCTCCGACCGGACACAGGCTGCTGTCCGCGCGATCCAGCTCGGGCTGATCCAGCCCTCCGAGACGTAACCAGTAGCCACACGACATCCTCACGCGATGCAACTGCAAACGCCACCACCGGCGGTCCCGAGCAGCGGCGAGCCCTGGGCCACGACATTGCTGACGCCATCGAGGGGCTGGAGAGCGTCGAGCGGTAGTGCGTGCAGATCTCGGGCGAGCGTGATGTCATCCACACGACCGTCTCACGCTCCCTCGCGCACACAAAGGCTCAGGATGTAGCTGCTCGCCCCTGATATGGTGCCTACCACTGGAACGGCTGCGGAGGACCGCCGCGGAGAGCGCCGGCCTGTGAGCACATCCGAGGTGTATCGCACCACCGCGTGCGATATGCTTCCCACGCTATGAGTCAGCACTCCTGGACATACCCCTACGGATATGCCCAGGAGTGCTGCTGCGTATGAGCCGGTGCACCGGCTGAGTGAACGGTGAACTACGTGAGTGCTGCCGCGCGCACGCCGACGCTGCGTGTCTCACAGCCATCGGCGCTGACCGTGACCGAGATCTCACCTGGCTGGAGCGGCCGGACGATAGCGAGCGCGCGCCCCTCGTACGTCACGCAGCAGGCGGCGCCGAATGGCCCCTCGGGCCGTGGGTGCCCGCTCCCGAGTCCGACAAGCACACCCGGTCCCTCCACTGTAACCGATACGCGCCGGTCGTGGTCGGTGGGCACAGTGCCGTCGGCATCCTCCAGCACGATCGCCACGTACGCCAGGTCGGTGTCGTCCGCGCGGATCTCGGCCCGATCACTTGTGACGCGGAGGTGGAGCGGCCCGCTCGCCGTTCTGAGCGCGCTGCGCGCTGGCTCGCGTCCTGGCGTGCAGGCGACAGCGACCAGCTCGCCCGGCGCGTAGCTGGTCTCGAAGCGGGCGAGGAACGGCTTCTCCCCACCGACCTTCGCGGCCCCGAGCGACCTGCCGTTCAGCAGCAGCTCGACCTCCTCGGCGTCGCTGTAGACGTCGACGGTGACCGGGGAGCCGGGCGGGACATCCCATGTCCAGCTCGACGCTGTGTCCGTCCACGACCACGGCGTGTGCGCGGTTGGTCGGCCATAGCCCTGCGGACGGTGCACCGCGATGTGGGGCGCGTGCCGCAGGCCGAAGACCGTCTCGCGGTAGTAGGAGACCGGCCGCCGGTGGCCGGTGATGTCAATATCGCCGGTGCTGGCGAGGAGGTAGGGATAGGGGGCGGCGAAGCCTGGCAGGTAGCCCTCCTCGTCCGTGTAGTCGATTCGGCCGATTCCGACCTCACCGAGGTAGTCCCAGCCGGTCCAGGTGAAGTCGCCGATCACGTGCGGGTGGGCCGTGACCAGCCGCCACAGCTCGTCGATATGGCCGGGGAAAGTCTCGGATCCGACGATGATGCGGTGCGGGAAGCGTGCGGCATCCAGCTCGTAGCGCGAGTCGGCGTAGTTCAGGCCCACCACGTCGAGCACCGCGGCCGACTCCTCGGTCGCGAGCGTCACGGGGTCGGAGACGGCAATCTGGTTCATCATCTGCCCCAGCCCGGCGAGCATCGCGTTGACGTCGGGCGGCTGGTCGGATGCACCCCCGCCCATCATCTCGCCAAGCCGGTCCAGGATGGCAACCAGCGGGTTAATGCCGTTGGTGACGAAGCGGGTGTCGTCGAGCTCGCGCACCTTCTCGGCAAGCTTGCGCCCCCACGCCGAGCCGATCGGCGTGCCGACCTCGAAGATCTCGTTGCCGATCGAGTACATGATCACACTGGGGTGGTTGAAGTCCTTGGCCACCATCGCCCCAACGTCGCGCTCCCACCACTCGGGGAAGGCCAGCGCGTAGTCGAACATGGTCTTCGCCTTGGTCCACACATCAGTCAGCTCGTCCATCACAAGCATGCCCAGTCGATCGCACGCGTCGAGCATCGCGCGGCTGACCGGGTTGTGCGCACTGCGGATCGCGTTGAAGCCCGCCGCCTTGAGGAGCTCGACGCGGCGCTCCTCAGCGCGCGCGATCGCGGCGGCGCCGAGCGGGCCGTTGTCGTGGTGCACGCAGGCGCCGCGCAGCTTGACCGGCACGCCGTTGATCCGCAGCCCGTGCTGCGGGTCGAGCTGCAGGTGGCGGATGCCGAAGTGGCTGCGCTCCTCGTCGAGGACAGCGCTCTCGCTCAGCACCGTGGTGCGAACCTCGTAGAGCGAGGGGCTATCCGGGCTCCAGAGCGCCGGGGAAGATACCGTCAGGCGAACACGGCTGGTCGCGGGCGTCCCGGGCAGCAGCGTCACGGGTGTGGAACCGCTCGCAACCACGGCGCCATCGGCGGCCAGGATCTGTGTCTCGACGCGCACGGTACGCGTGGCGCGCGTCTCGTTCTCCAGCGTCGTGACGACGGCCACGATCGCGCGCTCGCGGTCGATGTCGGGGGTCGTGACCCGCACCCCGTCGAGCGCTACGTGTACGGGGTCGCTCACGACAATGTGGACATCGCGATAGATACCCGCGCCGGTGTACCAGCGGCTGTCCTGATGGGCGCGGGCATCTACCGAGATGGTGTTGACCTCGCCGTAGCGCAGGAATGGGTCGGCTGTGACGGCGAAGCCGGCATAGCCGCTCGGTCGCTGGGCGGCGAAGTCACCGTTGATGAACACGACCGCGTCGCGGTAGATGCCCTCGAACACGATCATGACCGTTTTGTCACGCCAGGCCTCGGGCACATCGAACGTCTTCGTGTAGGTAAACACGCCGCCTGGGAAATAGCCGGTGTGTGATCCCTGGTCGCTCTCGGCGGAGCGGGCCAGGTCACGGATGGCGTCGTGCGGCAGGGTTACGGGCTGCGGTTTTGTGCCCCCGCCGGCTATGGCTGCGAATCCGGTCAGCTTCGGCCCGACGACCCAGCTGGCGTTGAACGATTGACGGATCATGGACACTCCTTGTGAGCACGGATGGCGCGAGCGACCGTGTGATGCGATGTGCGGCGCGTACCAGGGTCAGGGCACCTGCAGGCCGCGCAGGAGCACCTGGCAGGCTTCGTGGAAGAGGCGATCGATGGGCTGGCCGTACTCCTGCTCGACGCGCACGCCGAGCGAGGCAAGGCGGCGCTGGGTGGCGATGGCGGCGTTGAGGACGCTGTGCAAGGTGAGCTCAGGGTCAAGGTCAGGGCGGAGTGAGCCATCGGCGATGCCCTCTCGGACGAGGGTGGCGAGCGTTGCGGCAAGTGGCTGTGGCAGGAACTGCGCTTCGAGGGCGAGCAGCTGCGCGGCTGACCAGTCGCGGGCGTAGAGGGCGTCGAACTGGGCCATGAAGCGCACGCGCTCGGGATTGGCGATGAGCTCATCGCCCAGGTGGGCGAGGATGGCGGCGATCGCCGTCAGTGCGGAGCCGGACGATGGCTGCAGGTGCTGCTGTATGGCCGAGGCGCTGTGCTCAAGGACCTGCTGGACGAGCTCCCACACGATCTCGTCCTTGTTCGCGAAATACTGGTAGAGGGTCGAGACCATCAGGCCGCTGGCGGCGGTGATGTCTGTCATCGTGACGCGGTCGATGCCGTGCTGGCCGAAGAGAGTCTGGGCGGTGGCCAGGATGTGACGGCGCTGCTTCTCGCGGTGCGCGCGGTAGACCCGGCGCGGCGGTTGTGCTTCACCCATGACGCTCTGCCTCGGCGCTGGCAATACCGAAAGCCAGATATAAATTCGAAGTGATACTTCGAATTTATTCTATGGCGCTTCGCAGGGAATGTCAAGCGACACACGTACCTGGAGAGGCCCTCGGCCACGAGACCATGCGCGATCCGCGGGCATCGTACTGGCGGAGCGGGTTGTCCCAGCCATTCGCGGAGTGCGTTGGCACGTGTGGCAGGATACGTTCGATCAGCGTCAGCGCCGCCGACAGCCTGCCGCGGCGGTGGTACAGCCCCTGGCACCCCTGACACTCCAGCCTCGTCAGGTAGCCACCATACGCGGCGGTTGGGCCTTGGGGCTACGCGACCACCGGCTGCGCGATCGACAAGTGGCGAGCAGGATCGCGCCGAGCATATTATCAGGGCGTGAACAGCTTCCAGCGCCCCTCGGAGACGACTTCGACAACGCCATCGACAACTTTGAGGGCGGTCTCTTCGTCGATGGCGTAGGCTGGGACGTCGATATCGGCTGCCCAGCGCTCTGCGTCAGCCAGGGTGTTGGTTGGGAAAGCGTTCAGGTGCGGGAAGATCGAGAAGTCGACGACTCCCAGGGTGCGGTCGTCCGGCGCGGACGACCACTCGACGAAGTACGCTCCGATCCGCGGGGTCATCACCATGCTTCCGGCGCTCACCCCCACCCAGACCGTCTCGGGCAGCGACGGCAGGAGGTCGGCCAGCCCGGACTTCCGCATCCAATGGCACAGGTATGTCGCATCACCGCCGTCCACCAATAGGACGTCGGCCTCCCGCACCCACGGGACCCAGCGCTCCTTGCTGATGCTGGGGAGCGCGGTGAGCTCGAGGACGCCGACCGACTTCCAGCCCAGGTCGCACATAGGGGCCGGGCTCTGGCCGGCGATGAAGCGCCAGGCCGAGGCTGGCGTGCACATGGGGTGGCCGTACTCCGCCGTCGGGATGCATAGGGCACTGGAGTCGGCGATCGGCTTGCCCAGTAGCTCGACCAGCGCCTCGCGGATGCTTGTGTTCCTGACACCCCCGGACGTGAGTAACAATTTCATGATGCCTCTCCTTGCGCCGGCCTATCAGGGTGGGCGAGGATAATGGTGTTGCCATCACGGTCGTGGAGCGAGCGTTCCCAGTGGTGAGGTGCTGCGCGGGCAGTACGAACGACTGGATCGGCTGGCAATGCAGCTGATGCTGCTCGAGTGTCCACTGGTGGTATGGCGCCAACCAGAGTTGCGGACAGCGCGCCTCCCTCGCTGAGCGCGCAGGCACGGCGTGACCATCAAGGATACATCCTACCCGGGAGCACCCTCTAGGCGGACTGGTATGTCAGAAGGCACTGAAGTGCATCTGCTGCGCCGCTTCTGCTGGCCCGGGAGCGTACTGTCAGCTACGGAAGGCGCGCGTTCGCGCGCAACGTTAGCAACGCCGTGAGGCTTATCCAGCCACGCCACTCGTACTCGCAGGCGGGGCTGAAGGCCGGGAAGGAGATCGGCCAGCCGCCGTCAGACTGCTGGCCGGCGAGGAGCTCGTCCAGGTGTTCCTCCACGGCTGCGGTCGGGAGGTACGCTCGCAGCGGATGCTGCGGTGTCGGCGCCCAGTCCAATGCTTTGCGGACGTAGCCGGTGGCGTGGGCCGGAGCAAGCAGCCCCGAGGTCAGAAGATACCTGGCGAGGCGCGCCAGCTCCTGCTCTGCCCGCTGTCGATCGTCGACGTGGTAGAGAAACACCAGCGCCGCCCCGAGCTCGTGCATGTCGGTTGGCTCCGCGTCGACGATCTTTTTCCAGCAGAACGTGGTCGCCCGCTCGACCCAGGGATGCCGCACCTGATGCTTGTGCAGCAGTCCGACGATCAGGGCGGTGGGGTTGAGCGATGCCGGAGGTGTCTCGGCGGTCTGCCACCACGGCGCGCGCGGGTAGGCTAGCGCAGACGGAAGGAGCCAGGGGAGGCCGCCCTCGGGAGTCGAGATGGAGACGAGATAGTCGCAGATGCGCAGCACGACTGCTGGCTCGAACCCCACCGCATCCAAGATCTCCAGGGCATGCTGGGCCGGCACCGGCTGGCTGTCGGGGCAGCGAATGTCTGGCTCCAGGGCGTGTCCAAAGCCACCGTCGGGGTTCTGGTAGGCGAGGAGGGCTTTGAGCACCGCGTCGCGTGACCCGCCGCGGAAGTGGTAGGCGAAGAGCTGCCGCTCAAGCAGACGCGCGTGGGTCCAGATGAACGCCTCGGCACGGGTGAAGACAGCGCTGCTCATACTTCCATCCCTTCCAGCAATCCCGCGCGATGCACCGGGTTTCGTGCGTACAACGAGCGCTGAGCGCATCCCCATTGTGCACGCGGGAAGGGGTCATCTACATCGTCTACGCTGGGGGAGCGCCGGCGCGCCACGCTCACGGTCACGGCGAAGGAGGCCGGGGCAGCGCGCCCACATGACCACCGTGGCCTCATGACCACCATGGCCTCATGACCACCGTGGCCTCATGACCACCGTGGCCTCACGCGCGGTGCGCCGGACGATCTCCCCGGCCGTGGTCGCGTCGAGCGCGAAGTCCGGCTGCACGGCGCGTGCCCGCTCGACGTGAAGCTGTGGCGATCAGTGCTGGGGTGCGGGCTCAGCCGGCCACCAGAACGACTCGCGCGGCGCTGCGGGCTGGAAGTCCAGACGCTCCATGCCGAGGTAGTGCAGCGTGGCGCGCTCCAGCAGCGAGAGCTCGGCCGGGTTGGCGCGGTTGAGGTTCATCGGCTCGCGCAGCACCACCGGCGGGTTCGTCATAAAGCGCGGCACGCCGAGCACGTTCTGGGACGAAGCGTGGAGCATAAACGGGTGCAGAATGATGAAGTCACCCGCGCGGCCGGTGAGCTCCTCGAAGCGGTTGCACTGCGCGATGAGCTCTGCGAAGGGGAAGTCCTTCGGGTGGACGCCCTCGGGGCGCTCGGCCAGGTAGCGCGCCACCACCCGCACCGAGTCGGGCGCGACGAACGTGCCGCCGCCCTGGTGACGCATGTCCGACCAGAGCACGATCGGGAGCAGCGCCTGCTCGCGGCTGTCCAGGAAGTGGCGGAAGTAGCTGCCGTCCTTGTGCCAGCCGGGCGAGGCGGCAGAGGGCGGCTGCCAGGGCTGGTCGCTCCCGCGGCGGAAGTTGACGATGAACGAGTCAGACCAGGAGAAGGTGTCGATCGTACTGAAGTGTCGGGACTCGATGCACATCACCTGGGGCTCCAGCCGCTCCTCGCCGCCCACCACGTCCAGGATGGCGTCCCAGGCGCGTGGCGCGACTTCGTGCACCGGCATGTGGTTCAGGTGGTCCATCCAGACGATGTCCTTGGCCCAGGTGCTCGGGTCTTCCCGATCGTAGCCGAGCCGGGCGTAGGCCTGGTCGATCCAGCGCTGCGCCACGTCCAGGTCCACGCAGTCGCGGACCACCAGGTAGCCGTTGTCCAGAAAGCTCTGGACCTGATCGTCGGTCAGGGTGCGATAGGTGCCCACGCCGCCTCCTCTGCGCGCTTCAATGTGTTGCCGGGCCTATTCTACACCCGCTAGCAGCACCCGCTGCTGCGATTCTCCCGCAAAAAGCAGCGCGCGGACGCGCGGGGCGGGGTGCCGCGGGCGAGTGTGCAGCGGCCGCTCCGTGACGAGGGGCACGTGCCCGCACAAGATGCAGTGCTCAGAAAGGGCGCGCTGAGTGGATCAGCGCGCCGTCTCGTGCAGAGCCTGGCATCCATGAACGCTGGAGCATCGTCGAGAGGGGCGTTATGCGACGCCGTCGAGGTCCGGGAGGACGGGCCGCCCCTCGCGCTGCTTGCGCCAGCCGTAGGGGGTCAGACCGCGCGGTTTGAGCACGGAAAGGCCCGTGGTGATCAGCAGCGCGGCGATGGCGGCGCCCGCGGTGACGGCCAGCTGGACGCGCAGCTCGTGCAAGTCGCCGGGGGCGATCGGGAACTCGGCCACGGCCACAGCCATGTAATGGATAGCCCGCGTGTGCGTCAGCAGGAGGGCCGTGGACGGGATGGTGATGACCAGCTTCGCGAGCACCCAGTAGTGCCGAAACAGCCCCCAAGGTGTGCCGAGTGACTGGGCGATCCCGGTGGCCGTCGCCGCCAAGCTGAGCGGCACGATCACCAGTGTGGTCATCAGATCCATCCCTACGTAGGCAGCCCGCACGACCGGCACGTCCTGGCTGGCGAGACCAACCAGTGCGAGCGCCAGAAAAGAACCGACCGCCCCGAGCCAGCCGACCGAGCAGACGACGTGGAGCGTGAGCGCAAGCCTGCGCAGGAGCGGCGGCATCGTCACGGCTGCGGTGCCCCATGCGGCCCGGGCATCCCGTGCATGCTCGGCCCGAAGCTCGTGCCGGTGAGGTGGAGGACGACGACAGCCACGACGAGGACGACGAGGGTCGCTCCGAATACCTTCACCCAGCCCGGCATCGCGGGCGGCGTATCAGATGTGTCCTTGGTGTGAGGTTGCGACATAGACAGAGCTCCCAGGTACACGTTCATCTGTTCCCAGGCAGAGAGTACCGCGATGGGCGCATAAGGTCAATGGCGGTGAGAGCGACATTGGCGTTTCTGACCATAGCTGCCGAATGTCCAGCTGCACGCCCGGCGCCAGCGCTCAGCATTGGCTACTGGCCGAACCACTCCTGCCGCCACTGCTTCATCTGGGCGATCTCGGCCTCCTGGGCAGTGATGACCGCCTGGGCGAGCGTCTTGATCTCCTGGTGCTCGGCCTTCTGCTGCGCGTCCTTCGCCATCGCGATCGCTCCCTCGTGGTGCGGGATCATCGCTGCGATGAAGCGCTGGTCGAACGGGGTACTGGCGTCCGCCGCGATTTCCATCGTCCCCATGTCCATGCCCGTGCCGCTGGTCTCAGCCAGATTGGGGTACCAGGCCTGCCGCCACTGCTTCAGCTGCGCGATCTCGCTCGTCTGCGCTGTCACAATCGCCTCAGCGAGCGCCTTGATCTCCGGCCGCTCGGCCTCCGATAGCGCCTGCTTCGCCATCGCGATCGCCCCCTCGTGGTGGGCGATCATGCTGTCGATGAACTGTGCATCGTAGGGGGTATCGGCGCCAGCCATCGAGCCGTGGTCCGTCGCGCTGTGGTCGGCTCCGGTCATGTCGCTCATGGCCGTCGCGGCAGGTGCAGCCGTGGGAAGGGGGGCTGCACTATTCGCCGCCGTCGGCGCCGGCGCGACCGCAGGCTGCGCGCCACCGCACGCGGCGAGGGTCGCTGCTGCAGCGAGCAGCAGTCCAAGGCATCTGAGTCGGGTCGGCACGTGTTTCCTCCAGTCGCTCCATATCCAGTACCCGTACCATAGCGAGCCTCGGGCTCTGCCGTCAAATGCGGCCCGCCTCTACGCGGATAGGGCGCCGTTCTGCCGCAGCGCACGCGGCATCTGCCACAGGAGTGTGTGAATTGCTACACTACCCGCTGGCTTCGTGGTATATCGCACGCAGCGTAACCGCCGCAACCATCGCGCAGCGGAGGGCTTTGCTATACTACCGCTGGTATCTGCCGACTCACCGTCTCTGGAGTGCCTATGGCTTCCCCGCCAGCTGCCGTACGGCCGGCGCGCCCCGCCCGGCCCTCGCCGCGCGACCCGGCGCTGTGGTTCGTGTTCATCGCGCTCGCCGCCATCAGCACGCTGCACTACCTGACCGACGTGCGGCTGATCCCGTACCACTCGATCTACCGCAGCCTGTACTATGTGCCGATCGCCGTCGCGGCTGTGCGCTACGGCTGGCGCGGCGGCGTCCTCACCGCTGTGGCCACCACCCTGCTGTACCTGCCCCACGTGGTGATCTCCTCCCAGCTGATGCCGATGGACGGCTTCAACGACGCCCTGGAGAACATGCTGTTCCTGTTCGTGGGCGGCTTCGCTGGATTTCTGGCCGACGCCGAGCGCGCGCAGCGACAGCGGGCGCAGGAGGTCGCCGCACAGCTCGCGGGGGCCAACCAGCGCCTGCAGGAGCAGGCCGCGCACGCCGAGCAGATGCGTGGGCAGGTGGCCTCCATCCTGGAGAGCCTCGACAGCGGGGTCGTCACGCTCGATACCGGCGGCCGGGTAGTGACAACGAACCGCGCGGCCGAGTCGCTCCTGACGCTGCTGGGGGCGGCCCACGGGGAGCTTCCTGAGCCAATCCAGACCTATGCCCACGATGGTGCACGCGGGTACCGTCAGCTCACCACTGACACGCACGTCCTCGGCCTGCGCGGCAGCCCGCTCTCAGGGGCACACGGCGAGGCGCTCGGGACGGTCCTGGTGCTGGACGACCTATCGGAGCTGAAGGCGCTCGAGGCTCAGGTGCAGCGCGCGCATCGGCTCGCGGCGCTCGGCCGCCTCGCCGGCGGCCTGGCGCACGAGATCCGCAACCCGCTCGGCATTGTGCGGGCGGCGGCGCAGATGCTCCACCGCCAGCTGTGGGACGATGCGCGTCTCGGCGAGTACACGCAGGTGATCCAGAGTGAGATCGACCGCGTCGACCGCCTGATCGAGCAGCTGCTCGTCTACGCCCGACCGCGGCCGCTCACGCGCGGCCCGGTCAACCTCGGCGAGCTTGCGGAGCGCGCGCTCGGGCTCACGCGCGCGTACGCGAGCCAGCACGGTGTGGTGTGCGAGGTGGTTGGTCGCGGCGACGCGCCGGTGATGGAAGGGGACGCCGAGCTCCTGCTCCAGGCGCTCGTCAACCTGCTCATGAACGCGGTACAGGCCACGCCGCACGGCGGTCGCGTGTCTGTTGAGGTGTCGACCGCGCACGACGAGCGCGTGCCGATAGCGATCCTGGGGGTGAGGGACACTGGGCTGGGGATCGCCCCGGACGATCTGCAGCGCGTGTTCGATCCGTTCTTCACCACGCGCGATCATGGCGTCGGCCTCGGCCTCAGCATCGTGCAGCAGATCGTCCAGGAGCACGGCGGCGCGATCGACGTGATCAGCGAGCTGGGTGTAGGGACTGCCTTCGTCGTCCGGCTTCCGGCGCCCGACTCGCAGACTGCAGAACGAGTACCACCACACGCTACGGCCTCCGTACCCACCCCTGCCTGATGCTGTTCGCGCCAGCGCCTGTTGCATCGCTGCGCGGCCACCGCCGCTATGCGGCGGCAGGAGTCGGCGCAGTCCTGCATACGTGCGTCGCCGTGTGCCATCTGCGCGTGGCGGTGGCAGACCTCCACGCGTGTCTCTCGTGCTGTCAGGAGTGGGTGCGGGCTATTGGCGTTGTCGGCTGCGAGTGGTACCATTCCGAGCCGCGGAAGGAAAGGAGCGGGTATGGCGACGCGGAGCGTGTTGATCGTCGACGACGAGCCGAACATGCGCTGGGTGCTCGGCAAGGCGCTTGAGCAGGCGGGGTACACAGTGTACACCGCAGGCAGCGGCGACGAGGCCGTGGCCACGCTGACTCGCACACCCGTAGATCTGGTGCTGCTCGATCTGAAGCTGAAGGGGGAGGACGGCCTGACGGTGCTCCGGCGGCTGCGCGGGCGGCGGCCTGACCTGGTGGTCATGCTGCTGACGGCCTACGGCACGGTGGCGACGGCCGTCGAGGCAATGCAGCTTGGCGCCGCCGACTTCCTGCGCAAGCCGTTTGATGTCGAGGAGATCACCTTCAAGGTGGCGCGGGCGCTGGAGCGGCGGGAGATGCAGCAGGAGCTGGCGCGGCTCGCGACTGCGCAGCGTGCCGCCCCCGCGCTCGCATCATTCGTCGGGGCATCGCCGGCCTGGCAGCGCGTGATCGCACAGGCCCAGCTTGCATCGCAGTCCGACGAGCATGCGCTGCTGCTGGGCCGTGCGGGGAGCGGGCGCGCAACACTTGGGCGGGCGGTCCACGGCGCGAGCGCGCGTGCGACTGCCCGGTTCATCACCTTCGACGCGCAGCTCTACCAGCGCGATGTGCGCCGATCCGCGCTCCTGGGGAGCAGCACGGGCGGTGGGGCATGGTCGGCGGCCGGGAGCGGAACGCTCATGATCGGCGGGCTGGAGGACGACGCTGTGCTTGCCGAAGCGCTCGGCGATGTGATGAGCGAGCGCCGCGTCGGCCCGCGAGTGCTGGTGATTGCCACCGACGAGACCATGTTCCCTCCCTCGCTCATCGCGCACATCCCGCTGCGTCTCGTCGTACCGCCGCTTGCTGAGCGCGCCGGCGACGTGCCGCTGCTCACGCACCACTTCGCCGCAGATGTGGGCATCACGCCGGGGGCGATGGAGGCGCTGGAGCAGTATCACTGGCCGGAGGACGTCGCCGAGCTGCGCGCGGCGATCACGTCGGCGGTCGTCCTGGCGGGCGGTGGGCCGATCGACCGCGAGCACCTGCCGCTGTCGGTCCGCAGCCGGGCTGAGCGTGTGGCTCAGGCCCCCTTCCAGCTCCCAGCGCAGGGCGTCAGCCTCGATGACGTCGAGCAGCAGCTCATCCGTCAGGCACTTCACCAGGCACGCGGCAACAAGAGCAAGGCTGCTGAGCTGCTCGGCCTTACCCGCCACACGTTGCTCTACCGCATGGAGAAGCACGGCATCACTGGGCTGGAGCAGCCGTAGGCGCCGGTACCGCAGACCGGACGTCTATCGGGGGCGGCTGGGGGGAGGGCGGGGTGCTGATGGCGCCGCGGTGAACGCCCGAACTAGGGCTCGGCCGGCAGACGTACCGTGACGGAAGTGCCTGCACCTGGCGCACTTTGCAGGTGGATCGTCCCGCCGTGTTGCTCGACGATCCAGTGTGCGATCGGGAGACCGAGACCGGTGCCACCAGGATCACGGCCGCGAGCGGGGTCAGCGCGGTAGAAGCGCTCGAAGACGTGTGGCAGATCATCGGGGGGGATGCCTACGCCGGTGTCGCAGACCACCACCTCGACGCGGCCCTCGTGGATGCTCAGCCCCAGGGTGACACGTCCCTCTGGCGGGGTGTACTTGATTGCGTTGTCGAGGAGGATGAGCACCAGCTGGCGGAGCCGGTCCTCGTCGCCAAGCACCTGCGCCGGCTCGAACGGGTCGAGTATGAGCGTCTGGCCGTGCGCGAGCGGTCGCGCAGCCTGGAACGTTTCCAGCACCACCGCGTCGAGGTCCACCATCGCGTGGCGGATCCCCGTACCTGCGTCGGCACGGGCGAGGGCCAACAGGTCGGCCACGAGCCGAGCGAGGCGCGTAGCCTCGCGCTTCACCTCGCCAAGCACTTCCACACGCTCTGCCGCGAGCATCTCCGGCTGCCGCTCAAGGATCTCCAGGTTGCCCTGTATGGCCGTGAGCGGGGCTCGCAGCTCGTGCGAGGCGTCAGCCACGAAGCGCTGCTGGGCACGGGAGGACTCCTCAAGGCTTGCCAGCATGGTGTTGAAGGTCTCCGCCAGGCGGCCAAGCTCATCACGGGTAGGCGGCGCCTCGACCCGATGGGAGATATCGCGCGCCTGGGCGATGGTGCTCGCCGTGCGCGTCATCCGGTCGAGCGGCCAGAGCGCCTGTCCGGCGATCGCCCACCCGCCGGCGAGTGCTGCCGCCAGCCCGAGCAGGCTGATCGCCAGCAGGCTGGCCCGAAACGCGACGATCGACGCGTCGAGCCGGCCCAGGGGGGTGAGCGCCGCGACGTAGCCCACGTGCGGGCTGCCGGCGCCTATCGGCAAGACATAGACTCGCCAGCGCTCGTCGCGGCCGATGGCGAGGCCGAACGCGCCGCCCGGGATCATCTCCAGGTCTCCCATGCCCGGCGCCAGGCCCGCCAGCGTGTCGAAGGCGGGGCCGGCAGGGTTTGCCAGCACGGCTCGCGGATTGATGTGCGGCCCCCCCTCGCTGGTCGTTGACGTCTCGCGCAGCGTCCCGTCGCTATCGAACAGCTGCAGCACGACCTCGACCGCCGCGCCGCCGCTCCCGAAGTGCAGCTCGTCGGCGGCGGATGTCACGCCCGTCGCCGCGTGGGCCGCGCTGGTTACGAGCAGCCGGTCGCGGTCATCGTAGTGGCCGCGCGTGTGCAGCGCATAGGTCAGCAGGCTGACCAGGAGCAGGATGGCGGCGAACAGCGCGCTGTACCAGAGCGCCAGGCGCAGGCGGATCGACATCACGCCCCCTCCCTGAGGATGTAGCCGGCGCCGCGAATGGTATGGATGAGCGCGGGCTCGCCGGCCGCGCCCAGCTTCTGACGCAGCTGCTTGATGTACACCTCGACGACGTTGGCGTTGCCGCCGAAGTCGTAGCCCCACACCCGCTCGAGCAGCACCTCCTTGGAGAGAACCTGGTTTGGGTGCAGCAGGAATTCGTGCAGGAGCTTGAACTCCAGGCTGGTGAGGGTGATCAGGCGCTTGCCACGACGGGCGCTGTGGGCCCCCAGGTCAAGCGTGAGGTCGGCGAAGCTCAGGCGCTGCGGCTGCTCGGTCTGGCGCCGCCGCAGCAGCACGCGCACCCGCGCGAGCAGTACGTCGAAGCTGAACGGCTTGACGACGTAGTCCTCGGCGCCGGCCTCCAGCCCCTGCACCTGGTCGGAGGGCGCATCCCGGGCGGTGAGGAGGATGACGGGGAGCTGCCGGTCGGCGGCTCGCAGGCGCCTGAGCACCTCCAGCCCGTCCATGACCGGCATCATAATGTCGAGAATCACCAGGTCCGGCGGCTGCTCGCGCGCAAGCGCCAGGCCGGTGGGCCCTGAGGCCGCCACGGTGACGGTGAAACCCTCGTAGGCCAAACCGCGGCGCAGCATGTTCGTCACGGCCGGGTCGTCGTCAACCACAAGAATATGCGCCATCCGTCAGCCTTGCCCTTCGCTCCTCGGCAACACCTACGTGCTCTGAGCGTACCATGGCGGTCCAGCTGTCGCAATATCGCAAGGGCACGCCGGCTCTGGCGCCGGGCTCGTGTCAGCGCGTGTCCCATGTGCGCCACTGCTGCGCGAAATGCCACATACCCTTCGCATCGTGTGTGACGCCTCAGCTGTAAATGGGGAACGCCTCCAGCGCGAGCCCAGATCGGTACGATCAGGCGCGTGCTGCTGTCGTCGACGTCTCGCTTTCCGCATCGCGTGTGAGTAGGCCGAGCAGGGCTTGCCACGAGGCGCGAATGCCTGCCGTGCGGACCTCGCCGTCGAAGGCGTCGCGGTGCTCATTGTAGACGTGGATCGTCTCGATGCACTGGACGATCTGGTGTGCCCACACGCGCCGGCGGAAGGACGCCGGATCGTCGGGGGCGTAGGCCGCCAGCAGGGCCTCGTGCGCCTGCGGTTCGGGGGTGAAGGCGCACCAGTAGGCCACGTCGGCTGCCGGGTCGAGCCCCTGCGCCCACTCCCAGTCGATGATCGTCGTGCGGCCCCGCGCATCGACCAGGATGTTGTCGCCCGCGCAGTCCCCCTTGCAGAGGCAGGGCGGGCCATCGTACCACGTCGCGAGCGCCGCGTAGACCGCCGCGACGGATGCGACCGACTCAGGCCTCCCGCCGGCGATGGCGATCGCCTCCGGGATACGCCGGGCCTTGTTGGCGACCCACGCGTTGGACGAGGGGTAGACTGGGTAGGGGCGCGGCGGCAGGTCGCCGAACGCATCGAGTGTGACGGCGTGCAGGCGCCGGAGCTGACGCCCGAGGTCTGCCGCGGCCGCCAGCACCTGTTCAGTGCTCAGGCTCCCCAGCGCGAAGGGGCGCCCACGGGCCAGCGTCTCGACGCTCCAGACGTAGCGGCCATCGGGCGTCGCCGTGCTGCCGTGCGCGATCGTCAGAGGAGTGCGGACACCTGCGGCGTAGGCGCGAGCCTGGGCGTCGATGCCGCGCAGCAGCGAGAGCGCCGGCTCACGCTCGACGCGAGTGATCCACGACCTCCGCTGGTGTGTGGCGCGGTAGGTGCGCCCGTTGGTGCCGCCCGTGAGCTGTGTGAGGGTGACCTGTGGCGCCGCGAGGGCGTGCCTGAGGGCCGCTGTGACTTCAGGCGGGACCTGCACCGGACAGGAATCGGGGACATGACCCACGGTGGGCTCCTCTCGCTGCTGTCTTGAGCACCAGCTCGATAGGGGATGATAGCACAGCCCATCGCCGCTGAGGGGACGACTCGACCGCCTGGCGCGTTTGATCTGCAACGTGCCGCCCACGATGCTGGCGAACCTTCAGGAGCCTGCCGCAAGCTGCCGGGCTTCAGCTCGTTTTGGATGGAGCGACGCAGGCGTGATCGAATCCTCCTGCCTGGTGCTGATCTCTTCCCTCCATCGCTCACGCTGTCACCGTATACTTTGGGCGGAGGGGGATCCCCTCGCTGCGCGCTGCCGTCCACGCTCAACACACCTCCTTTCCCTCCGCTGTCTCCGTGTCCTTGTTGCCGCGCGGGCCGTCACGGAGCACACACACCCACCCTTCGTGGCCTGCCTGAAGCGGTGTGTGTAGCGTAAAGCGTCCAAGGAGGAGGTTCGACATGAGCTCAACCCTGCCCACTGAGCCGTCCCCACACCCCGCGCCCTCAGTCGCGTACTTCGACCTGCAGGCCTCGTGGGGCTTCACCAAGCACCTGGGTGGCACGACCGCCACCGACACGCTGCTCACCTGCTGTAGGGTAGGTGCCGACACCCGCCTCCTGGAGATCGGCTGCGGCGTCGGCATCACTCCGTGCTACGCGGCGCAGACGCGCGGCTGCCGCGTGGCCGCCGTGGACCTATCGGAGCGCATGATCGGCTGGGCGCGGCGGCGGGTGCTGCGGCTGAATCTCGCCGATCGGATCACCTTCACTACCGCAGATGCCCAGCACCTTCCCTTTCCCGACCACAGCTTCGATGCCGTGATCTGCGAGTCGGTGCTGGCGTTCGTGCCCGACCAGCACCGTGCGCTGGCCGAGTACGCGCGCGTGACGCGGCCGGGTGGCTACGTCGGGCTGGCTGAGGGCGCCTGGCTCGCGCCTCCGCCGCCGGAGCTCGAGGCCTACCTGGCGCGGGCGATGGGCGGCGCACACTTCCTGAGCCCGGACGACTGGGCGACGCTCCTGCAGAGCTCCGGGCTCGCCGTCATCTCGGCGGAGCCACACCGCGTCCGACCGCGCGAGCAGTGGCGCGGCGAGGTGAGCCGGCTGGACCGAAGCGACCTGCCGGATTACGTCCGCGCCTGGCGCACCTTCCTCGCGCTCCTGGTCTCGAGCGCCGAGTTCCGCCACTACATCCGCACACTGTGGCCGTCCTCGCCGCACGTTTTCCGCATGTTCGACTACTTCGGCTATGGCATCGTCGTTGGTCGGAAGACGCTCACCAGCTGATATCTGCCGTGTGCTGCACCTGGCGGCGCCCCGGGGAGGGCTGGTGATGCGTAGCCCGCAGCAGCGTGCCTGGTGCGCTTCAGCATGCAGCGCGGTTGACATCCTGCTCGTCAGCATGGCGCTGTTCAACCACTCGTTTGTCGCGCCAGGTCAGTGGCCTCGACCGCATGCTGACGCGCGGCCGGGTGCTCACGGGCGCCGAGCTTGAGGCGATGAGCGACGCTGAGCTCGCGCGCGACGACGAGGCGATCGGAGGTCTACGCGCGTCTCGCCGGCGCACGAGCTGCGCGTCGTCACCGCGCTTCAGGGGCGCCGCCAGATCGTGGCGATGACGGGCGACGGCGTGAACGACGCGCCGGCGCTCAAAAAAGCCGACATCGGCGTGGCCGTGGGCATCACCGGCACGGCAGAGGCGATGACGATGATCTTTTCGTGCACGGGCCATTCGGCACGATCAGCCTGCCGCTCGTCGACTGGCTGATCGTGCTGGCGCTGGCGTTCTCGATCTCGCTGGTGCTAGAGGTGGTTGAAGTGGCTGAAGCGGCGGGGCGTCTTTGGGCGGCTACATTGAGCGTGGATGTGGTCGGTTGGTTGCAAAGTATTCCCCAGCGGTGCGCAGATGACTACTCCACAGCCGCGGCTGCCCCGCTATACTTTGTATCATCAGTCGCGAAGAACTCGCACTCAATGTGGAGGCTCATTATGAACGCGCTACGGCTCTTCCCCAAGATGGTCATCGTGCTCGGCATCGCCTTCGCCCTTGCCGGTCTGGTCGTCGTGGGCGCCGGCGTCTATATCAACTCGTTCGTCAGCCAGCAGCTCGCCGCCCAGCAGATCACCACCCCCGAGGACGCCACGATCCCCAACGCGCCGGTGAACGACATCCCCACCGCGCTCAGCATGGCCGACATCATCCAGCACCACGCTGCAGACAGCTCCAATGGCCTGACCTACGCCCAGATGGGCCGCTTCGCGGTGGAGAGCGGCGACCCGGCCGGCACCAACGACGCCAAGGCCGCGCTCCTGGACGCCAAAGGCAAGCCGGTCGCGAAC
>JBDLTZ010000190.1:0-2989 GCA_039805565.1 Chloroflexota bacterium
GCAGATCTGCGCGAAGCTCGATGAGAGCAGCACGCTCGTCCGCGCGCTGCTAGACGTCCCATCGTAGCGGTAGCCACCCGAAGACACAGCAGATCGAGCACCGGAGCACTGCCCTATGACAACAGCACCCATCGCAGACCTGGGCACCGAGCGCTATGTAACATCCCGCCTCGCCGAGTTCGAGCTCGCGCTCGACGAGGAGATCGCCGAGATCCGCAAGGCCGGCGGGCAGAAGAGCTACCTGAGCGATGGCCGCTACCTAGGCATGCGCGACGGCCGCGCCGTCTACTCGTTCACCGCCGACAGCGAGCTGCGCTTCCCCGACGACACGACCATCGACCTCGAGCACCGGAACACCCGCTACAGCGGCATCATCGTGTCGATTGCCGGCGTCGATATCGTCATCGCGCTCTCGGATCACATCGGCGACTCGGTGGCGACAGCGATCCTCTACACCGAGCCATGGTTCCTGCTCCGCCAGCTCGCCGGGCGCCTGAGCGCCTTGCGCCTCACTCCCGGCACCCATAGCGAGCTTGTGGCCTGGCTGCTAGGCTACCGCACGCCCTCGTACGAGCCCGAAGCCACCCGGGCCGTCGAGCTACTAGGGCCGGCGCGCCGCCATCGCGGCAAGTCCTTCAAGTGCAACTCGGATCAGCTGCGCGCAATCGGCCACGTGATCGCAAATCCAGTCAGCTTCGTCTGGGGACCACCCGGGACCGGCAAGACCACCACCCTCGGTATGACAGTGGCCGCGCTGGTTGAGCAGGGGGAGTCGGTGCTTGTGTTGGCCCACAGCAACGTCGCAGTCGACGTCGCGATGGCGAGCATCGCCGTACAGCTCGGCTACAGTGTAGCGTACCAAGGGGGCCGCCTGCTGCGGTTCGGTCCGGAGGCGCTCCCCGACCTTGAGACGTTTCCCGAGCTGCACGTCCGTGGCGTCGTGCGCCGGCAGAACCCGAGCCTGATCGCGAAGATCGAGGAGCTCGAGCGTCAGCGGCGCCAGCTAGTGAACCGATCGCGCGCAGAGGGCCTGAGCGCCGCCGAGGGCCTGCGAATCAAAGACGAGATTGCCAGTGTCAAGAAAGAGCTCACGCCACTCCGGGAGCAGCTGAAGTTGAAGGAGGCGGAGCTGGTGCGCGCCGCCACCGTCGTTGGATGCACGCTCTCGAAGGCTGGTATCGCCCCAGAGATTTTCGAGCGCGCCTTCGACGCTGTCGTGGTCGATGAGGCCAGCATGGCCTATATCCCCCACTGCGTGTTCGCCGCCAGCCTCGCAAGACGGAGGATCGCCATATTCGGCGACTTCCGGCAGCTCGCGCCGATCGCCCAGGCAGAGACGGAGCGTGTGCAGCGCTGGCTCCAGCGCGACATCTTCGCGGAGGCTGGCATCACTGAGCGCGTCAACAAGAATGAGCCCGACCCGCGCATGGTGATGCTCACGACGCAGCACCGCATGCACCCGGCGATCGCCGATGTCGTCAACCGGCTCTTCTATGGCGGTCGCCTGCGGAACGGCTCGAACGTCGAAGATCAGGCGGCGCCCGCGGTGGCCGCGCCCCCGGGGAGTGGGCGGCCACTCGTCTTCTACGACCTGAGGCCACTCGGCGCGCACTGCTTCAGCGATAAGGAGACGCACAGCCGCTTCAACCCGGTCTCTGCACTCGCTGCCGTGCAGCTCGCGCGTCAGGCGGTCAGGAGCGACGGTGTGGATACCGTCGGGATCGTCACCCCCTACAGCGCACAGTCGCGACTTATCCGGCGCATGCTCAAGGACATGCATCTCCCCGATGAGCGCGTGCGTGTGGCGACCGTCCATCGCTTCCAGGGCTCGGAGAACCACGGCATCATCTTCGACGCCGTCGAGGGCGAGCCGCAGAACAAGCCGGGCAAGCTGCTGCAGGGGGGCATGGACAGCACGGCGATGCGCCTCGCCAACGTGGCCCTGAGCCGGGCGCAGGGTAAGTTCGTCGGCTTGTTCAACCGCGCCTTCTTCACCGAGCACCTCGGCTACACAGACATCTTCCTGACGTTCATACGCGATCTGGCCGAGCGCTCGCATGTGGAGTCGCTGCGGTGGCCGCAGAAGATGAGCGGCGGACTGTTCGGCGAGGGAATGCCCGGCGTCGACGTGTACACATCGCGGCAGGAAGCGTTCACACGCATCGACCGTGACCTTCTAGCCGCGCGTGAGGAGATCGCGATCTACTGGCCCACGCGGCTCACCGACGCGCATGTCTCCTTCCGCTCACTCCTGCAGTGCGATCCGTCCAAGGTCCGCTTCTACATCAGCGGCGCGGGTGCGAAGACGTTCCCCACCGGGCTAAAGAACGCGCAGATCATGGACATACGGTCCTCCGTGAGTGTCGGCCTAATCGGTATCGACCGGAAGCGCCTCTGGCTGGCACTCGACCCCACGAGCGAGAGTGCGGTGCTACTGCGCCTGGAGCTGCCGCAGACTGCGTCGCTGCTCTATGCGCTGTGGCGGATCGTGCCCGAGACAGACCTCGCGCCTGGCAAGGTGCTCCAGATGACGTGCCAGGCGTGCAAACAGTCGATGTGGGTGACAACCGGCAAGTACGGCGCGTATCTAAAGTGCCAAGGCTGTGGCCTCACTCGCAACATGACGCCCGCCGTTGCATCCGAGCTCGCGCACATCTCAGGCATCACCTGCGGGCGCTGCGGGGCGATGGTCAAAGGACGCAAGGGCGGCTACGGAGGCGTGTTTCTCGGCTGCACACGCTACCCGGACTGCAACTGGATCATGCGGCTTGAGGATCTCGTGTAGGAGTGCCACCAGCGGTTACAGATCGGGCTGCCTGTAGGCCCGTACGAGGAGTCCTATGGCGATCATCCAGAACCCCGACCTCACACCGTTCTACATCGCGGCGCAGCGTTTCGTCGACGAGGCGCTGCGCCGCGACGGGTCGCTCTTCGCGCCTGGGCGATCGGCCTGGTCGCCGGCGACGATCGACGATCTCTACCAGCGCTT
>JBDLTZ010000191.1:0-54543 GCA_039805565.1 Chloroflexota bacterium
GGGGGCTGGCACCACCCCCCCCCACCACGGGCGCCCTTCGCGCAAGCGTCTGCCTACTCCTCGTCCACGTCCATCTCGCGCTGGCTGTCGGGGGCGGTGTGCTCGACGGGCAAGCTGACCCACATGCGGCGGGTGCGGCCCTCGGAGCGCGCCGGGAGCGCGGAGAGCACCACCACGCTCATGTCGTCCTCGGGCTGGCCGCGGTCGGCCTCGATCGCGCGCGCCAGCAGCGACTCGGCCAGCGGCGGGGCGCCGTCCTCCACGTGCCAGCCGGCCAGGTAGTTCACCACGTCGAGGTCCTCGCCGTAGCTGGTGCCGGCCTTGAGCAGGCCGTCGGTGAAGAGCACCACGTACACGCCCGAGCGCAGCGGGATCTCGGTAATGCGCGGCTTCGTGCTGGGGTGCAGCCCGATCGGGGTGGAGTGCTCGGTGTGCCCATGGACCCGGCCGCCGTCGATCACGAAGAACGGCGCAGGGTTGTTGCGCGACATAAGCACCGTGCCGGTGCGGAGGTCCACCGACAGGATGTTGAGGGTGGCGGCCACCTGGCCGGCGCGGTAGGTGTAGAGGTAGTCGTGCACCGCACGCGCCACCACCCCGTCGCGTGCGCCGTCCTTGATCTGGGCGATCGCGCGCGTGGCGATCAGGTTGCTCAGAGTCTTGGCCCCGCGGCCGCTCCCCTGGCCGTCCACTAGCACGACTGAGATCCCGCCGCCGGGGCGCTCGATCATCTCCAGCGTGTCGCCGCTCTCGTCGGCGCCGTGGCGGGGCACTTTGGCGACTGCGACCTGTAGCTCGACCATGCCCTGCCTCTCTTCTGTCTGTCGATGGGCTGTGCTTCAGTGTGAGAAATTGTACGCACTTCTGGCGAAACCGGCAAGTCTGCCCCCGTGTGCTATCATCGACCTACGCGGCCGTACGAGTCGGAGGGCCCCGCCCTCCCCACCCCAGGAAGGAGGCCCCTATGCTCCGCTGGGACGCCGACGAGGCGCTGGGCACCCTGATCGCCCGCTACTACGCCGGGGAGGCCGGCCTGTGGGGCGAGATCCAGCGCGCGGTGGACGCCGAGCTGCGCCGCCGCGAGATCCCCCCTGCCCCACGTCACCTGCGTCTGCGCCGCGTGGCCGAGGGCGGCTACGAGGTGATCCTTGAGGACGCGGCGGGGTACGCGGCCGAGCCGTAAGTCGCTCCTGGCTGAGGCGACGTTCCACCGCCTTGTGTTGGGCTCGTGGGCGAGCCACGGGCAGGTGCCGCTCTTCCTGCTCTACACCGCCGAGTGCCAGAGCTACGACCAATGAGGTCGAGAGCAGCAGCGCCGTCGAGGAGATCGACGCGCGCGAGGAGGAGCTCCCCGCCGGCGCCGACATCCTGACCACTGCCCTCGGGCGGATCGACAGCGTGAGCGACCAGGGCGGGAGGCGCGGCGACTGGTACGCTAGCCAGGACGCGCTCCAGTCCGATATCCCCGGCTCATCCGTCAACGGCAGCATCATCAGCTTCCTCCAGATCAACTCGGGCTTCCTCGCGGCGTCGGGCGGCACCGCCGTGCTGGACCTGGACAACGGCTGCCTGATCGGCCTGGATCAGGAGCGGCTCGACGGGCTCTACGCCCCGCAAACAAGATGCTGGTCTCGCAAGGCAAGGCAGAGAGAGCTGGGTGAGGGGCGGGTCGCAGCGCCCGCAGACAACCCCTCCTACCCGGTGCTATACTGCATCTCACCGACATCTCAGCACCGCAAGGACAATATATGCCCTCCGACCTTGAGATCGCCCAGTCCGTCACGCTCCGCCCGATCCCCGCCGTCGCCGAGGACCTCGGCCTGATCGAGGAGGAGGTCGAGCCCTACGGCCGCGCCACTGCCAAAGTGGACCTGCGGGCTCTCGCGCGGCTCGGCGGCAGGCCCCGCGGCCGCTACGTCGTCGTCACCGCCATCACTCCGACGCCGCTGGGCGAGGGCAAGACCACCACGACCGTCGGCCTCGGCCAGGCCCTCGCACGGCTCGGCAAGCGCTCGCTCGTCACCATCCGCCAGCCCAGCATGGGGCCGACCTTTGGCATCAAGGGCGGCGCTGCGGGCGGCGGCTACAGCCAGGTGGTGCCGATGGAGCAGTTCAACCTGCACCTCACCGGCGACATCCACGCCATCACCGCCGCCCACAACCTGCTCGCGGCGATGGTGGACAACCACATCTTCCACGGCAACGAGCTCGGCATCGACCCCTACAGCATCTCCTGGCCGCGCGTCAGCGACATCAGCGACCGCAGCCTGCGCCGCGTGGTGCTGGGCCTGGGCACCAAGGACGACGGGCGCCCGCGCCAGGGCGGCTTCGACATCGCCGTGGCGTCCGAGGTGATGGCCGTGCTGGCGCTCTCCACCAGCCTGCGCGACCTCCGCGAGCGGCTGGGGCGCATCGTGGTGGCGCAGGGCCAGGGGCGTCGCCCGGTCACCGCCGAGGACCTGCGCGCCGCCGGGGCCATGGCCGTGCTGCTCAAGGAGGCGCTCAAGCCCAACCTGCTCCAGACTCTGGAGGGCTCCCCGGCGCTGGTGCACTGTGGCCCGTTCGCCAACATCGCCCACGGCAACTCCTCGGTCCTGGCCGACCTGATCGGCGTGCGCTGCGCCGACTACGTCGTGACGGAGAGCGGCTTCGGCGCGGACATCGGCTTCGAGAAGTTCTGTGATATCAAGTGCCGCGTCTCGGGCCTGGCGCCGGATGCGGTGGTGCTGGTGGCCACGGTGCGCGCGCTCAAGGCGCACAGCGGCCGCTACACGATCGTGGCGGGCAAGCCGTTGGACCCGCGCCTGAGTGAGGAGAGCGTGGAGGACGTGGAGGCCGGCTGCGCCAACCTGGTGCGGCAGGTGCAGATCGCGCGGCATTTCGGGCGGCCGGTGGTGGTGGCGATCAACCGCTTCCCGGGCGATCACCCGCGCGAGGTGGCGGCGGTGCGGCGCGCGGCGCTGGGGGCCGGGGCGCACAGTGTGGCCGAGAGCAGCGTGTTCGCCGAAGGGGGTGCGGGCGGCAGGGAGCTGGCCGAAGCCGTGGTGGCGGCCTGCGAGGAGCCCGGCGAGTTCACGCCGCTCTACCCGCTGGAGTGGTCGCTGAAGCAGAAGATCGAGGCGCTGGCGACAAAGGTCTACGGCGCCGCGCGAGTGGAGTACTCGGCCGAGGCGAGCCGGCAGCTGGCGCTGTTCGAGCGGCAGGGGTACGGCGGGCTGCCGATCTGCACGGCCAAGACCCACCTCTCCATCAGCCACGACCCGAAGCTGATCGGCGCGCCCGAGGGGTACGCCTTCCCGATCCGCGAGGTGCGCCTGGCGGCCGGCGCCGGCTTCATCTACCCGCTGGCCGGCGAGATGCGGACGATGCCCGGCCTGCCGGCGCACCCGGCCGCCGAGCGGATCGACATTGACGAGCACGGCAACACTATCGGCCTCTCGTAGCGGAGTGTAGAGAGGGCTCAGGGAGGGTCTAGCCCTCCCTGAGCCCTCTCCGCGCTAGCTGTGCATCGCCTGCCGGTTGATCGACCGCTCAGCGATCTGCGACAGGTGCCGGTCGGTCTGCTCCTCCTCGTTCAGGATCTGCTGGAGCATCTGCGCCACGTCGTGCTGCCCGAGCTGCCGCGCCCAGGTGCGCAGCGTGCCGTAGGCCGCGATCTCGTGGTGCTCGACGTGCTGCGCGGACCCGATCATGGCCGCGTCTTTCACCTCGGGGTCGGCGCGCATCCCCATGACCTCTTTCCCCTCGGCGAGGATGCCGCGGATCGCCGTGCAGGTCTTGCCCGTCGGCTGCATCCCGATGCGGTAGAAGACCTGGTCGAGCCGCTGGATCTGCCCCTGCGTCTGCCTCAGGTGCATGTCGAAGGCCTGCTTCAGCTCGTGCGACGTGGCCGCCTCGATCATCATCGGCAGCGCCTTCAGGATCTGGTGCTCGGCGTCGTACATGTCCTGCAGCTTCTCGCGGAACAGCTCCTCCAGCGAGCTCATGTTGGCGAACATTCGCCGCCCGATCTTGCTGGCCATACCCTCGTGCTGCGAGGACTCGTAGTGCTTGGCCTGCTCCATCGCCGCGGAGTAGGCCTGCTGGCCCTGCCACGGCTGCTGGCCCTGGTAGCTCTGCCACGGCTGCTGGCCCTGGTAGCCCTGATAGCTCTGCCCGTTGCCGCTGCTGCTGCTGACCTTGCTCAGAAAGTAGCCGGCGGCGGCGAGGGCTCCGATCACCACCCAGGGCCGCTCCTGCAGCTGCTGTTTCAGGTCGAAGCCGCCCTGGCCGAAGGTCTCCTGCGCCTTCTGCCGCAGGTTGTCGACGGTGTCCTGGACGTTGCTGCGCGCGTTGTCGACGGCCTGCCGCGCCTGATCCTGCGCGCGGTCCATCGTGCGTGACGTGTTCCCGGTGTTTGCGGTGTTGCTCGTGTCGTATGTCATGGTCCTGCTCTCCGTTTCTCGCTCCCCCGGCGGCGTGTCCCGGCCCGACGAGCGAATAGACTGTTGCACCTCGCCTCAGACACACGTACATCTGAGCGCTCGAGCGGTGGTGGGTTGTGCTTGCGCTCGTGAATAAGATGCTGACCCGGGTGAGAGACCTGCACGCACCGTGCCACGAGCTTGTGCAGGACAAACCAAAGCGCCGGGCGATGTCGCCCGGCGCCCTCATCTTCGCCCCGCCGCCGTCAGACGAACAGCGTTCGGTCCAGCACCATCGCCACGAACAGCAGTGCCAGGTAGAGCAGTGAGTACTTGTAGAGCCCCCACGCGGCCGGGGTGCTGCCCTCGCGCCGGAGCCGCAGCGCGTAGTGCATGAATATCGCGCCAAGCGCCAGGGCGAGGGCCAGGTACGGCAGGCCGAGCATGCCGAACGGCACCGGCAGCACCGTGAGCGCCAGCATCTGGATGCTGTAGAGCACGATCTGCTTCCTGGTCTCGTCGTCGCCTGCCACCACCGGCAGCATCGGTACCCCGGCGCGGGCGTAGTCTTTCTGCCGGATCAGCGCCAGCGCCCAGAAGTGCGGCGGCGTCCAGTAGAACACGATCAGCCACAGGATCAGCGCCGCCGGCGTTACGCCGCCCGTCACCGCCGCCCAGCCCACCAGCGGCGGGAAGGCCCCTGCGCCACCGCCGATCACGATGTTGTTGTGCGACGTGCGCTTCAGCCACAGCGTGTAGATGAAGACATAGTACAGCAGGCCCGCCAGCGAGAGCAGCGCCGCCGCCATATTCACCGTCAGCGCCAGCTGCACGAAGGCCACGACGCCGAGCACCGTGCCGAGCACCGCCGCGTGCCACGCCGGGATACGCCCGCTGGGGATCGGGCGGCGGCTGGTGCGGCCCATGTTGATGTCGATATCTTTGTCGAAGTAGCAGTTGAGCGCGTGCGAGCCGGATGCCATCAGCCAGCCGCCGAGCGACGTCCACAGCACCAGCATCAGGTCCGGCGCGCCGGCCGGCGTGATGTACATCGCGGTGATGGTGGTGAGGATCAGGAGCGAGATCACGCCCGGCTTCGTCAGGCTGATGTAGTCCTTCAGCAGCGAGGGCTTGCCGGTGAGCAGCACGGTGTCCGAGGCGCCCTTGACGGCCGTGTCGTGAGGCGCGGGCTGCGAGTCACGAGCGTCGGCGGGCTTCGCGGTGCCGCCGCGCGCCTCGCCACCCGCGGGCCACGGCAGCCGCGCTCCGAGTGTGGCGGCGACCACCAGCGCGCCCCACGCTACCCCGCCCGCCGCCATGTGCACCAGGCGCGCCGCGTCGACCGGCAGACCCTCGCCGGCCTGCGCCGCCACCACCTGCAGCATGCCCACGACGTTCTGGAGCAGCATCAGCCCCAGGGCCAGCCCCGCGGCCGCGCGCACCGGGCGCTCCAGCCCGCGCCGCCAGGACTGCACCGCCAGCGCGGCGATCAGCAGCGTGGCTACGCCCGCCACCCCGCGGTGGCCCAGCGCGAGCCAGGCGGACTCGCTCGCAGGCGCGCAGAGCGGCCAGCTCGTGCAGCTCCACAGCGCGCCGCGCTCGGTCACCAGCGCGCCGCCAACCAGCACCAGGTAGAGCGCCACGACGCTCGCCAGCGACAGGCGCAGGTAGCCGCGCCGCGCCGCCTGCGCCCGCGCCCCGAGGCGCCGCTGGGCCGACGGGACGACGCGCGCCCAGGTGTGCAGCCCCAGCGCGGCGCCGAGCGCCGCTGTGGCCAGCGCGCTCAGGGTGGCGCCCGCCAGCGGCGGCATGGCGATGCTCAGCAGGGCCGCGGCGTAGGCGGCCGCGGCGAACACGAACAAAGAGGTCCGTGAGCGGGCGAGGGCGAGCGCGGCGTTACGAGCGTTTGTCCTGTCCATACCTATGTTTTCTAGCCACGGGGCAAGGCCCTGCGAGCAGCCGGAGGTCGCTTGGGTCTCGGTACACATCAGTTGGGAGCCGCAGGATGTGTGCCGAGTCTAGCATAGCGGTTTAGCTGTGTCAAACTTCACAAAGTTGTATTATACCAACGTTTCGTGAACATTCGACAACAATTGTTGTAACGATAGCCCGGTCTGTGCTCGTGGTAGCTACGCGGAGCAGGTGTGACGGGTGAAGGTTTGGCACTATACACGAAGGCACGAGGGGAGCAGATCCCTCGTGCCTTTGTCGCGCCCAAGGTATGTGCTACGTCACGAACTGCCCGTCGCTAATCTTATAGACCTTGTCGGCGAACTCGTGCACGGTGCGGTCGTGCGTGGCCATCACCAGCGTCACGTTCTCGGTGCGGACGATCTCGCGCATCAGGGTGAGCAGGTTGCGCCCGGTGGTCGAGTCGAGCTCGCCGGTCGGCTCGTCGGCCAGGAGCAGGCGCGGGCGCGACACCAGCGCGCGGGCGATGGCGACGCGCTGCTGCTGGCCGCCGGACATTTCGGCCGGGCGGTGGGTGGCCCACTTCTCCAGGCCTACCAGCGCCAGGGCGGCCTCAGAGCGCTCACGCCGCTCCTTGCCGCTGCGCACGCCGGAGATCCGCAGCGGCATCTCGACGTTCTCCCAGGCGGAGAGGATCGGCAGCAGCGCGAACGACTGGAAGATGAAGCCGATCTTCGTGCGCCGCAGCAGCGTGAGCTGCTCCTGGTTGAGCCCGCGCAGCGACTGGCCATACACCGCCACGTCGCCGTCGGTCGGCTGGTCCAGCCCGCCGATCATGTTG
The DNA here is from genome assembly GCA_039805565.1 of Chloroflexota bacterium. Taxonomy (GTDB): domain Bacteria; phylum Chloroflexota; class Chloroflexia; order Chloroflexales; family Roseiflexaceae; genus CALJIC01. The sequence goes on from JBDLTZ010000191.1 coordinate 7,156, forward strand.
AGCAGCGTGGTCTTGCCGGAGCCCGAGCGGCCCATCAGGGCGATGAACGACCCCTCAGGCACAGTGAGGTCTACGCCGCGCAGCGCGAGCACGCGCTCGTTGTTGACGCTGTAGGCGCGGGTGACGCCGGAGACGCGGACGGCAGGTGTTTCTGTCTTAGTCGTCATGGTCTTTGTAGAGCGTGCAAAGTGCAACGTGCAAGGTGCGGAGGTTCGTCGGCACCATTCGTTCCCCGCGTTGCACGTACGGGCTACCCACGTTTCCGGAGCGATGACAGAAGCTTCTTGATACCCTTGGCCTTCTCCTCGGGCGGTGCGTCCACCTCGGTGAGGCGCTTGACCGGCTCCTCGCCACCCTCGACGGGGCGCAGCAGCAGGCCCTCGGGCGTCTCCTCCATGCGGATGCGGTTGCCGATGCCGTACTTCTCGCGGATCTCCTTCGGCACCTGGAGCCGGCCCGCCTGGTCCAGCATCATCAGCTCCTCGAAGACGTGCTGCTCCGGCTTATCTTCCCCGTTGCCGTTGCCGCTGCCGTTGCCGTCCACCGAGCGTCGCTTCGTCTCGCTGCTGGTCTTGCCGTCGCGGATAGCCACGACGCGGTCCACATGGCGGGCGATGTTCGGGTCGTGCGACACGATCACCACCGTGAGGCCGAAGGTGCGGTTGAGGCTGTGGAAGATCTCGAAGATCACCTCGGCGGTGTTCGAGTCCAGCTCGCCGGTGGGCTCGTCGCCCAGGAGCAGGGCGGGTCGGTTGGCGAGGGCTACGGCGATGGCGACGCGCTGCTGCTCGCCGCCGGAGAGCTGCGCGAGGCGGTGGCTGCGGCGGTGCTCGAGCTTGACCTCGGAGATCAGCTCGCGCGCCCACTCGCGGCGCTCCTTGGCCCCCACCCCGCTCATGATCATCGGCAGCTCGATGTTCTGCTGGATGTCCAGGTACGGGATGAGGTTGCGCGCCTTCTGCTGCCACACGAAGCCGACGTAGCGGCGGCGGTACTGGTCGAGCTGCTGCTCCGAGAGCTTCAGCAAGTCATTCCCCGCCACCAACACGCGCCCGGCCGAGATGCGGTCCAGCCCGCCGAGCACGTTGAGCAGCGTGGTCTTGCCCGAGCCGCTGGAGCCGACGAGCGACATCACCTCGCCCTTCTGCACCGTCAGGTCGAGGCCCTGGAGGGCCACCACCTCGATCTCGTCAAGCTTGTAGATCTTGACGACGTTATCGCACAGGATGATCGGTTCGGTTGTCATTGTTTTCGCTTTCCCACGCTGGCGTGTGGGGAGTATTTCTGCGGAGGGGCGAGCCCCTCCGCGCCACCTGCGTGCGCTGCTGCGCGGGGAGTGTTCTCTACGGCGGGGGCGCTCCCCTCCGCGCCGCCTGCTCGGCGGCTAGATGGCCTCGCCGAGCTTGACGGCCTGGAACAGCTTCATCCGCCGCAGCAGGACGACCATCACGATCACTGCCAGCACCAGCATGGCCCCGAACGTGACGTAGATGATGCCGATCTGCTCCCACGCGATCTCGACCAGGAACGGCGGGATCTGGGAGTTCTGGCCGCGCCGCACCTGGAGGAACGGGATGAACATGCGGCTGGCCGCGATGCCGATGACGGTTCCGGCCAGCATGCCCGCGCCGATGATCAGCGCCTGCTCCCAGGCCAGCAGCGTGCCGAGCTGCCGCGTGCTGAGGCCGATGGCCCGCAGCATGCCGAGCTCGACGAAGCGGCGCTGGAACGAGAGCACCGAGTAGAACAGGAAGCCCAGCACCGTGAGGAACGCCGACGCGATGAACCCGACCGACAGCAGGCCGTAGAAGCCCTGCCGCTCCGGGCGCTCGCGCTCTGCTACCAGCTCCGTGGGGGCGAACCCGCGCTCGAAGGTCTTGAGGCCTAGCTCGGCTAGGCCTACGCCGATCTCACGCTGCTCGGCGCCCGGCGCCAGCCGCAGCCAGACGTCATACGGGTACTGGCCGCCCTGCTGCTCGAAGGCGTAGTCCAGGTTCCCGATCATGAATGGCCCCTCGGCCGGGTAGACGGTGGGGAACAGGCTCAGGTAGCCCGCCACCGTGAACTGCACCTCGCGGGTCACGTCGAGGTCGTTCATCCGAACCGTGAAGCGGTCGCCGTAGCGCAGGCCCGACTGCGACGCGAAGGCGCCGCTGATCAGCACGCTCGAGGGGTCTTCTGCGAGGCGGTTCATTAGCGCCCCGAGCGACTCGCGCGAGTAGTCTTCGCGCCAGCGCGCCACGTTCAGCAGGTCCACGCGGTCCACGCCCACGAAGCGGGCCTGGAAGGAGCGCCCGCCCGCGCTCACATCGATCTCGCTGGTGGAGACGCGGGTGGCGGCGGTGACTCCCGGGACGAGCAGGTAGTCCGTCACCGGGAGGAACACGAAGCGCGCCTCATCGAGCTGGTCGGGCGACTCGGCCGCCGAGTCCGCGGTCGGCTGGCCGAAGCCGCCGGCCGGGCCCGAGCTGCCCTCGGTGCTCCACCCGAGGTCGTACAGACGCATGTCGCCGCCGTGCTCGTAGTAGAGCTGGTCGTAGAGGTGGTTGTCGAGCGTGCGGGCCATCGATGCCGTGAAGGTCGCCAGGCTGAGCGTAAGCACCAGCAGCAGCACCGGGCCAGTGTAGGCGCTGGCGGTGCGGGCCAGGTAGCGCATGGCGGTCACGGTAGAGACGCCGGGCATGCGGTTGGCCAGCCAGGCCAGCAGCGACATCAGTAGCGGGAAGATGCGGGCGGAGACCAGCGCGAGGGCGAAGATGAAGAGGCTCGGCGCCAGCAGCAGGAGCGGGTTGCCGAACGGGTCGCCCGCGGCTACGCCGAAGCCGAGGAAGGCGATCGTGCCGCGCTGGCTGAGCTGGGTGTAGCCGTAGATCACCGGCACCAGCAGCAGCAGGTCCAGGTAGGTGCGCTGCCAGAAGGGCTTGCGGGTGGCGCGGGCGCGCTCGGACTTGAACGAGACGATCGTGTAGCGGGCGGCGGTGAAGGCCGGCAGGAGGCTGGCCACCAGCAGCAGCGCGAGCATCTGCCAGGCGCGCTGCCAGGCGTCGGGGGTCATGCTGATCGGGAGCTGCTCGCGCACCTCGACGGCGAGGAACGAGCGCGTCCAGGTCATCAGGAAGGCCGCCATCTGGCCGAGCGCCACGCCGAGCCCGAGCGCCAGAGCGCCGAGCAGCAGCCACTCGAGCAGGTAGATGCCGAGCACCTGAGCGCGCGATGCGCCGCGCGAGCGCAGCACCGAGATCTCGTTGCTCTGGCGCTGCACCACCAGCCCGGCCACCAGGATGATGAAGTAGGCGATCAGGCCGAGCACCGGGATGCTGAACACCGTGAGGATGAGTGTGAGGCGCTGGACCTGCTCCTGGTGCCGGCCGAGGGCCTGCGCCGGTGAGATGTCCAGCCGGGCGCCCGCCAGCATTGTGCCAGCCTCGGTGATCGAGCGCGAGATGCGCGCCCCCGTGGCGCCGACATCCGACGAGCGAATGCCGCTGCCATCGGCGAGCAGGTACCACAGCGCCACATAGACCGACTTCGGGTTATTTGCCGTCAGGCGCTCGGTGAAGCTCTGCTCGGGGATGAACAGGGTCTCGTTGAGCGTCTCAGGCTGGTAGAACCAGTAGTTATCCTCGGAGTCCTTCGCGCGCCACACGCCGGCGATGCGTATCGGCACGCTCATTTCGGCCTGCTCGCGGGCCGACTGGCTGACGTCCTGCCCGGGGGTCGCAAGCGGGTTCTCGAGGCTGCGCGGGCCAAGGAGCAGGTACTCTTCGCCTACCTGGAGCCCGAGGCGTGAGGCGAGCTCCTCGGCGATCAGCACCTCGACGGGGCCATCGGCGCTCACCTGGGGCAGCACGCCGTCGACGACGTCGATGTGGCTCTCGAAGTCAGAGGCAAAGGCCATGCCAACCCACAGGAGCGGGTCGCCTGTGCCGCTGGGGAGGTACATCGGCATCTTGTCCGAGGCGACGTACTTCACCCGCTGCTGGATCGGGAGCCTGAGCTGGCGCTCGATCCCGTCCTGCATCATGTAGGCGTCGAGCGCGGTGAGGTCCTGCAAGCCGATCACCCCGGTCTGCGAGCCGAGGTAGCGGTACATGAAGGCGAATGGCGGCCGCTTGGCGCCCGACTCGTCCTTCGAGAGCTCGTCTCGTAGAATGCGGTACCCTACTGCCTCGGCGTATACCGGGATGCTCACCACGAGCGCGATGGCGACGGTGAAGCCGGCGGCGATCGCGAGCATGAGGGCGAGGTGGCTCCACAGCCGCTGGCCGACCACCCGCAGCAGCCCGAGGATGATCCCCGGGGACCAGAGGCCGAGGCTGCGACGGCCAAACGATGCGCTGGGAGACGTCTTTGTCCGTGTGGTTGGTGTTGAAGCCATAGTGCTAAGTGCTGAGTGCTGAGTGCTGAGTGCTGCGCTGAAACTCAGCACTCAGCACTCAGTACTCAGTACTTTGCGTTATTGCCCGACGATGACGTCGCCCTCTTTGAGGCCCTCGAGGATCTCGACGCGCTCGAGGCTCACGATGCCGACGCGCACGTCCTGGCGGCGCTGGCGGTCTCCGTCCTTCACCACCACGAAGCGGCGGCCCTCGAAGGCGCGCACGGCCTGCGGAGGCAGCCACAGCGCGTCGTCCACTTTCTTGAGTGTCACGATCACCTGCGCCAGGTCGCCCACCTCGAGCTCGGTCTCCGGCGTCTCAAAGTCGATGTGGAAGGCGCGGTCCGGGTTGATGGTGGCGGCGCTGCTGGTGGCGGAGGTGGGCAGCTTCGTGACGACACCGCTGTAGGTCTGGCCCGGCGCGCGCGAGAAGTTGATCGCCACCTCCTGGCCCAGCCCGATGCGGTTCGAGTCCTGGCTGGTGACGCCCTCGACCAGCAGCTCGAGCTCGCTGTCGTCGATGACGGTCACGATGGCTTTGTAGGCCTCGATCGAGTCGCCGGGGCGGGCGCCGATCTCGGAGATCACGCCGGCGAAGGGGGAGTAGAGCCGGCCGGAGGCGATCTGGGCCTGGATGCGCTCGACCTCGAGCAGGGCCGAGGCGACCCGCCCCTCGAGCTCGGAGTCCCCGCCCTGCTGGCTGGCCTCCTCGATGGCCACGCGGGCGCGCTCGACAGCGCGGCGTGCGGCGGCGACCTCATCGGAGTCGGCGCCGCCGGTTAGCTCGGCGAGCTGAGCCTGCGCGTTGGCCAGGGCTGACTCAGCCATGCGCACTGCCGGCCCCTCGTTCTGACGCGCGGTGTCGAACGCCACCTGGGCCTGGGCCACCGCGTTCTCGGCGCTCTTGAGCTCGGCGTCGGCGCGGAGGTAGGCCTCCTTCACCGCGTCGTGGCGCCAGTCGTTCGGCTTACCCTCGAGGTCTCGCCATTCCTCCAGCGCGCGCAGGTAGGCCACCTGGATGGGCGGCAGGCGGTTCGAGGCCTCGCGCAGCGCGATCTCCGCCTGCGTCTTGGCGGCCGATGCGCTGGCGCGGGTCTCCTCGAGGGCTGCCTGGGCATCTGCCACGGCGCGCTCGGCGGCCGCCACGTCCTTCGCGTCGGGCGACTGGAGCTCCCTCAGGCGCGCCTCTGCGTCCTCGAGGTCGAGTGCGGCGCGCCGCTGCGCGAACTCGCGCTGGGCCTTGTTGCGGTCGAGCTGGAGCTGCGCCTGCTCGAGCGCCACCTCGGCCTGCCGCAGCTGGTTCGGCAGGTCGCCCAAGTCGAGCTCGGCCAGCAGCTGGCCCTCGGTCACGACATCGGTCCGGTCGACGTAGAGCACCTTGAGGAATCCGTTCTGGGTGAAGGAGAGCTCCTGCTGCTTGACGGCGGCCACGAAGCCGCTGACCTTGACCTCATCCACCACTGTGCCGCGCTGCACCGTGTAGGTGGGCTTCTCGAGCTGCAGCTGCACCGGGCGCGGCGTCGGTGTGGGCTGCGTGTTCTGGGCCGCGGGCGCTGCGGAGCACGCGGTCAGAGCCACAAGTGAGGCTATGAGGAGAGTCGCTGGGAGAGCGCGAACATTCATTGTTCTTATTCCTCGGGCGGGGAAACTACACTGACTCTCAGTATATCATATTTTATTCACTCTAGGCCCCCACATGTGAACGGTCACAGTTGAAATCACATAACGTCGGCGGCGTGCTATAATCTTGGGCGCACCGCAGCCTTTCACATCGATAGCAATCTCCGTTTTTCACGCTATGGCCAGGTACGAGACACGCGCGAGCCAGTTCGGTCTGGTGAGCGGCATCACGCAGGCAGCCAGCGACATGGTGCTGGTGGCCGAGCCGGGCAGGCCCTTCGCCCCCGAGGCGCGCAAGGGGAGGCTGTACGTTGTCGCCGAGACGGACCACGACGTCTCGCGTGGGCGTGACGCCTGCCAGCTCATTTGCCGCACGGTCCGAAAGCATTTCTACGACGACACGTCATTCAGCGTGACGGCGGCGCTGCGCAAGGCGCTCGTGGCCGCGAACCAGGCGCTGTACCAGCAGAACTTCGGCGCACCGCCGCAGAAGCGTGCGTTCGTCGGCGTGACGTGTGTGGTGGTGCGCGGGGATGACGTCTACATCGCACAGGTGAAGCCGGCACAGGCCTATCTGATGGCGGAGGGCAAGCTGCGCCCGCTGCCGGGCAGCGCGTCCTGGCGCCAAGGGGCAGAGCGCGCACCGCTGGTGAAGCCGAACGCCCTCGGCAACAGCCTGACCGTCGAGCCGGAGTTCTTCCGCGCTGTGCTGCGCCCCGGCGACGGGCTGCTGCTGGTGTCGAGCAATCTGGGGCCGCTGCTGGACCGCGAGTCTGTGATGCGCCTGCTGCGCGCGGCTGAGCCCGGCGATGTGACCGAGGGCCTGGTGCGGCTGTGCAAGGAGCACGAGGTGGCCGAGGCGCACGGCCTGGCGGTGGGGGTGTACACTGCCTTCACGTCAGCCGCACGCAACGCGCCCCTTAGCCGAGCAGGTATCAGCGAGCGCGCCTGGCTGGCGGCGCGTGGCGCGGGGGATCTCCTCGCGCGGCTCGGCACCGAGGCGGCGCTCATGGTGAAGGGGGCGGCGGCCAGGGGCGAGCGCCGGCGGTCGCAGTCTGCGCGCGACCGTGATCGGGCGGAGCAGGATCGCCTGACGGCGCCCTACGAGCCGCCCGCGTTCTCGCCAGACCCACCGCCGCTGCCGCGCCCGCTGAATCTCGGCGCCTCGGTGGACGAGCAGGTGGCCGCGGAGCAGGAGCGGCGGCGCTGGCAGGTGGAGACTCTGCAGGATCGCCCGCCGGAGCTCCGCCGCCTCACGCCCTCGGCGCTCCTCGGGGAGAGCAGCTTCACGATGCATGCTCAGGAGGCCGCGATCGACGTGAGCGACACGCCGGGGATGGCGGCGCTGGGTCGTGAGGCGCGCCCCGCGCGCAGCACCCTGCCCCCCGACGAGACTCCCTTCGGGCCACGGCGCACGATCTTCCAGCGCCTCGCGGTGTCCCTGAACCGCAACGAGCGGCGCCGGCGCAAGCGCCCGTCGCCCCAGGCGATCACGCGCCGCCAGCCCGGCCTCTCGTACCGGCGTCAGCGGCCGCCGTTCCCCTGGTTTCTGCTGCTGCTGCTGGTCTCGCTCGTGACAGTGCTGTTCCTCTACGGCACGAACCTCACGCGAGAGAACGTTGTGCGGCAGGCAGACACCTCGCTGGTGGTGGCCGAGCAGGCGGTGGCCGCGGTTCGCGCTGCGCCCGACGAGGGGGCGGCGCGCGAGCGGCTCGAGGCGGCCCGTGTGGCTCTCGCCGACGTGCGCGCCTCAGGGGTGGTCACGGCCACGGAGGAGAACGCGCGACGCTTCGACGAGCTCGCGCGTGAGTATGAGCGGGCGCTGGCCGCCGTGCAGAAGCTCACCTACTTCGAGGACCTGGAGCTGGTGGTTGAGCACCCCGTCGCCGGGAGCCTGTTCGACAGCGTGGTGGTGCCACCCCCGCCGCGCGGGATCACCAACACCGTCGGGTTCGCGTCGCTCTACCTGCTGGACACTAACGCCGGCGTGCTGTACCGCACCCCGCGCAACGGGGGTACGGCCGAGGCGTTCCTGCGGCCGGATCAGGCCTTCGGCCCGCTGCCGGTGGGCAAGGTGCGGGCGCAGGCCTGGCGCTTCGATAACATCGTGGCGGTGGGGCAGAGCGCCGAGGGTGGCTCATTCACCTACTACTTCCGCAACGGTGAGAGCTGGGCCTACAGCCTGCTGGCCGGCAGCGAGGAGTGGGGCCGCGTCGGGGAACCCTTCCGCGTGGCCAACTACGAGGGCAACCTGTATGTGTGGGGCGTGCTGAGGGGCAACCTGCTGCGCTATCTCAGTGGGCGCTTCGGCGAGTTCCCCGAGCCGTGGATTCAGAACGACGGCGGGCAGCAGTTCGAGAGCGCGGTGGACCTGGCGGTGGATGGCAAAGTCTACTTGCTCCAGCCCGATGGCTCAGTGCTGGTGTTCGCAGCTAACGAGGCCACGAGCGAGCGTAGCTTCGAGCGCGCCATCGTTACGCCCCAGCTCGACCCACCGCTCACGGCGGCGACGCGCTTCTTCGTCTCCGGCGAGAGCCCGGAGAGCGGCTTCATCTTCCTGGTGGACGTCAACAACGAGCGGGTCATCCAGATCGATAAGATCACGGGCGAGCTGATCCAGCAGATCCGCGCCCGCCCCGAGTCTGGCTTCGACCTCGAGCGCCTCAGTAGCGTGACGGTGGATGAGACGGTCGGTCGACCGGCGCTCTACCTGGTGAATGGCAGCCAGGTGCTGCGCGCGAGCCTGCCCGATAGGCCAGAGCCATTCCAGGGGAGTGGGGGAACGCCAGGCCCGCAGGTCCCGGAACCGACGACTGCGCCGTGAGTGCAGCGCTACGTATGCAGTGCAAAAAGCTGGGGTGTCGTTGAAACAGGTGTGACTCGACGGCGCCTCAGCTTTTTGCACATTGTGCTTGCTACTCCTGCCACACCCAGATCTTGCCGTATGAGTCGGGTATCTCTACCTCTGCCGGGCCTTCGCCCACGTGTTCGTCGTAGTCGTGCAGCCACTCGTGCCAGCGCCCCGGACGCGGGAAGCTGAGCGACACGCGCTGGGGTGCCGCCGACAGGTTCACGGCCACCACCACAACGCTCCCCGCCTCGTTCCAGCGTTGGAAGGCCAGCACGCAGCGCTCCTTGTCCATCAGCAGCAGCTCGATGCTATTGCCGTGCAGGGCACCCTGTGTGTGGCGCAGGTAGGCCAGTGAGGCGTAGTGGCGGTAGAGCGCGCCCCCCGCGTCCCCCTCGAGGTACTCCCACGGGATCTTGCTCTCGTCCACGGTCTTGTCGGCGCGGGCGCCGAACTCCTGGCCGTGGTAGAGCATCGGCACGCCCTGCGCTGTGAAGAGCATGATGGCGCCGAGCATGCTCTTGCGGGTCGCGCCGGCCTCCCCGATCTGCGGGTTCAGCGCCAGCACGTCCCGCACGATGCGCTCCTCGTCGTGGCTCTCCATAAAGTTGACCGGCTGCGCGTTGTCCTGGTAGCCGTCGCCGTCGAAGCGCAGCACGCGCCAGAGCGCGTCCAGATCGCCGAAGTGGTTGCCCTGGTACTCAGCCTCGACCAGCTGCGCCCGCACCACCTTGTTAAACTGCCAGTGCCACGAGGCGTCGCACTCCGTGTCGCGCACCACAGCGGCGGGCTCCGGCACGATGTCCTCGGCGATCAGGTAGGCGTGCGGCTTGGTCTGGCGCGCGGCCCATGCCAGGAAGCTCATGCCGCTCTCGAAGTCGTAGCGGATGCCCTCGACGAAGTCGTAGCGGAAGCCGTCGATGTGGAACTCGGTGAGCCAGTAGTCCTGAATATCCCTCATCAGGCGTTTGGCGGCGGCGTCGTGCTGGTCGATGCTGGGGAAGCCCCAGGGGTTGTGACCGGTGGTGAGGTAGGGGTTCTCCTCGAAGGGGTAGAGCAGGCCGATCGGCCCGTCTGAGGTGGTGTGGGCGAAGACCATGTCCAGGATGACGCCGATGCCCCTCTGGTGGGCGGCGTCGACGAGGCGCTTGAGGTCCTCGGCGGTCCCGTAGGCGCTCTCGGCGGCGAAGAAGAAGGCCGGGTTGTAGCCCCAGCTACGATCGCCGGGGAACTCCTGGATCGGCATCAGCTCGAGCGCGTCCACGCCGAGGTGCGCCAGGTAGTCGAGCCGCTCGGCCACGCCGGCGAAGGTGCCCTGGGGGCTGAAGTCCCCGACGTGCAGCTCGTAGACCACGAGCTGGTTGAGCGGCTTGATGCTGAAGCTCGCGTCGCCCCAGGCGTAGGGCGCGGCGCCCACCTCAACGATGCAGTGTGGCTGGGGGGACTCGGGGACCCAGCGCAGGCGGCGGGCGTAGGGGTCGGCCACCACCGTCTCGCCGTCCACCACGAACTGATAGGCGTGCTCGCCGGGCGGGAGCTGCCTCTGGACCCACCACAGGCCGGTCTCGTCTACTGCCAGCGGGTCGCCCTCGAAGTTCCAGCCGTTGAAGTCGCCGATCAGGTGGACGCTCTGCTTCCAGGGCGCCCAGAGGGCGAAGGTGACGGTGCCGTCACCGCGGTCGTGAGCGCCGTGGGGCGTGCCCTCAGGAGCCGCTGCGGCGTGCGGGGGCAGCGTGTCGGTCTGGCTCATAGGTCTGCGCTTGCGCTTTCTCGATTGTCGTCTCGCGACGAGTGAGTGTCGATAGCGGGTATACAAGCACAAGCTGTGCCAGGGTTTTCCCTGACAAGGCGGCCGTTCAAGGGAGGGCACCGGCCCTCCTCGCGCTCCTCCCCGCCAGAGGGGCGCTTGCGCCCCCTCCGGACCTCCCCCGCAATGCGTGTCGCACCAGACCGACATCCCGAAGATGACGAGGTGACGAGGTGACGAAGTGGCGAGGTGACCAAGTGACGAAGTGACGAGGTGACGAACTATTGGAGGGCATCAGACCTGTGGGCCTGGCCGGGTTGATCCTTTTGAGTGGGCGGCACTCAGTCCAGCGCCTTCGGCATGTCCGAAATAGTACAGCTCCCCTTTGGGGTCCAGGGGCCAACGGCCCCGGCCGGGGGGTGCAGGGGGCGGCGGTCCGCCCCCTGCCGCACGCGGCGTAGCGGCGACCCCGCACGCGGCGTAGCGGCGACCCCGCACGCGGCGCAGCGGCGAGCCCACAAGCGGGGCGCAGGGCGGCAGGCCCCGAGTGTGGTATCATGAATCACTACAGCGCAGCAGACCAGAATAGGCACGGAGGTGCCCCATGACCACGGCCGTCGGCCGCAGCATTGTGATCCGCACGGAGGTCCCGGGGCCGCGCTCGCGCGAGCTCCTCGCCCGCCGCGACGCCGCCGTCCCCAACGGACTCTACAAGGCCCACCCGATCGCCGTCGAGCGCGCCGAGGGCGCACTAGTGACGGACGTCGACGGTAACACCTTCATCGACTTCGTCGGCGGCATCGGCGTCCTCAACGTCGGCCACGGCGCCCCCGAGGTCGTGGCCGCGGTGCAGGCCCAGGCCGAGCGGCTGATCCACTTCTCCGCGCTCGTCGGCACGTACGAGCCCTACATCGAGCTGGCGGAGCGCCTCAACGCCGCGGTGCCGATCTCCGGCCCGTGCAAGACCATCCTCTCCAACAGCGGCGCGGAGGGCGTCGAGAACGCGATCAAGGTCGCCCGCGCCGCCACCGGCCGCCAGGCGATCGTGGTGTTCGAGGGCGGCTACCACGGCCGCACGCTGCTGACCCTCTCGCTCACCAGCAAGACCAGCTTCAAGAAGACCTTCGGCCCGTTCGCGCCCGAGATCTACCGCGCGCCGTTCCCCTACGCCTACCATATGGGCGTCAGCGAGGAGCAGGCCGTGGAGCAATGCTGGGACGCGTTCCAGCGCCTGCTGCTGGCCTATGTGGGCCCCGAAAACATCGCCGCCGTCCTGATCGAGCCGGTCCAGGGAGAGGGTGGCTTCATCCCGACCCCGCCGGAGTTCATGCGCCGCCTGCGCGACTTCTGCACCGCCAACGGCTCGCTGCTGATCGCCGACGAGGTCCAGTGCGGCTTCGGGCGCACCGGCACGCTGTTCGCGATGGAGCAGATGGGCGTCGAGCCGGACGTCCTGGTGAGCGCCAAGTCGATCGCCGCGGGCATGCCGCTGGCCGCCACCACCGGCCGCGCCCAGCTCATGGACAAGCCCCACATCGGCGGCGTCGGCGGGACCTACGGCGGCAACCCGCTGGCCTGCGCCGCAGCCCTGGCGGTGCTCGATCTGTTCGCCGGCGCGCAGCAGCCTGGAGGGGACAATCGGGCAGGTGAGGGCGAGGGGACTGCTGCGTCCCTGCTCGACCGCGCGCACGCCATCGGCCAGGTGGTGCGGCACTACGGCGAGGGGTGGCTGCGCGACGTACCGCTGGTGGGTGATGTGCGCGGCCTCGGCGCGATGATGGCGATCGAGCTGGTGAAGGACCGCGCCACGCGCGAGCCGGCCCCCGACGAGGTGCTGGCGGTGGTCAAGCGCTGCGCCGAGCACGGCCTGATCACCATGCGCGCCGGCCTGTACGCAAACTGCCTGCGTCTGCTCATGCCGCTCTCGATCACGGACGAGCAGCTGATCGAGGGTATGGACGTGCTGGACGAGGCCATCCGCTCGCTATGACCATCGTCATCACCAACACGCGCCCCGAGCACATCGAGCAGCTCGTCGTCCACCAGCAGGTCTGCTTCCCGACGCTTGCCCCGGACGCCTGGATGCAAGCCGAGGACTTCGCGGCCCAGCTGGCGGTGTTCCCCGAGGGTCAGCACGTGGCCCTCGACGGGGACCGGGTCGTAGGTCAGAGCACGACGCTGCGGGTGGGGGACGAGGCCTTCGCGCAGCACAGCTTCCTGGGCATCACCGGTCACCTGCGGCTCGGCACGCACAAGCCGGACGGCGCCTGGCTCTACGGCGCGGATATGAGCGTCCACCCTGAGTACCGCGGCCGCAAGCTCTCTAAGATGCTCTACAATGCCCGCAAGGAGCTCGTGGGGCGGCTCGGCATGCGCGGCATCGTGGCCGGGGGTCAGCTGTCGGGCTACCACCACCACCGCCACGAGATGGGCGTCGAGGAGTACATCGCGCGGGTGGCGGCCGGCGAGCTCGTGGACCCGACGCTCACCCCGCAGCTCCGCAGCGGCTTCAGCGTGCGCGGGGTGCTGTGGGACTATCTGGACGACGCCGAGCACGGCCGCGAGGCGTCGATCATCGTGTGGGAGAACCCCGACCTGCCGCCTGTTGCCGCACCGATCTGATGCGGCGACGTGGTCGTGGGGGCGATGTGGTCGTGGGGGCGCAGCAGCATCATGATTTCACCCGTCGAGATGACCTGTGCTGCTGCTGCGCCCCAACGTCATCGCCCGCGACACCCGTGACGCTGCGCCCCGACGTCATCGCACGCGATGCTGCTCCCGTGGGTCGTCGCCTGCGGTGTCCGCGACGGTACGCCCGTGTCGGCGCAGCACGCTGCGCCCCATCGCCAGTCCTCTGCATCCCCAGGAGAACATGATGCCTACTCAGTACCACAATATCATCGCCGGTGAGCGCGTCCCCGCCTCGTCCGGCGCGAGCTTCGAGGTGCGCAACCCGGCCGACACCGACGAGGTGATCGGCCTCGCGCCTGCGTCTACTATCGAGGACGCCCGCGCGGCCATCGCCGCCGCCAGAGAGGCCCAGCCGAAGTGGGCTGCCATGACCGGCCCGGACCGCGGGCGCATCCTGCACCGCGCCGCCGCGCTGCTCGAGGGCCGTGTGGACGAGTGGGCCGCCGAGCTGACGCGCGAGGAGGGCAAGACCCGCGCCGAGGCCCGCGGCGAGGTGCTGCGCGCCGTTGACCTGTTCCGCTACTTCGCTGGCGAGGGCTGGCGCGTCGGCGGCGACGTGCTCCCGGCAGACACGCCCAACACCCTGCTCTACAGCGTGCGCGTCCCGCTCGGCGTGGTGGCGATCATCACCCCCTGGAACTTCCCGCTGGCCATCCCGGTCTGGAAGATGGCCCCGGCGCTGGTGATGGGTAACGCGGTGGTCTTCAAGCCCGCCTCGGCCACGCCGCTCATGGGGCTGCGCCTCGGCGAGCTGCTCCACGAGGCCGGCCTGCCCGCCGGGGTGCTCAACGTCGTCACCGGTGGCGGCGGCGCGATCGGCGACACGCTGGTGACCGACGAGCGCATCGACGGCGTGTCGTTCACCGGCTCGTACGGCGTGGGCCACGCGCTGTACCAGAAGACCGCGCTCCGCATGACCCGCACCCACCTCGAGCTCGGCGGCAAGAACCCGGTGATCGTGGCCGCCGATGCTGATCTGGACAAGGCTGTGACGATCGCGGCCCGCGGCGGCTTCGGCCTCACCGGGCAGGCCTGCACCGCCACCAGCCGTGTGATCGTCGAGGCCCCGGTGGCGAAGGAGTTCGCCGAGCGCCTCGCCGCCGCAGCCCGCACCCTCAAGGTGGGCCCGGGCCTGGCTGAGGGTGTACAGATGGGGCCCGCGGTGAGCGCCGGGCAGAAGAAGACCGACCTCGAGTACGTCGAGATCGCGCGCGCCGAGGGCGCCACGGTGCTGGCGGGCGGTGGCGCTCCCGAGGATGGTGGGCTGGGGCGGGGTCACTTCGTGCAGCCCACCGTGCTCACCGGCGTGCGGCCGGATATGCGCGTGGCGCAGGAGGAGATCTTCGGCCCGGTGATCGGTGTGATGGAGGCGGCGGACCTGCAGGAGGCCTTCCGCATCGCCAACAATATCGAGTACGGGCTCACCGCCTCGATTGTCACCAACGACCTCCGTAAGGCCATCCGCTTCGCCGAGCAGGCCGAGGCCGGCACGCTCAAGGTCAACCAGCCAACTGCTGGCCTCTCGGTGCAGGCCCCCTTCGGCGGCTTCAAGCACAGCGGCTCGGGCATGTTCCGCGAGATGGGCAAGGGCGCGGTGGAGTTCTACACCCGTATTAAGACAGTCTACCTCGACGGGCAGTAGATCGACAGAAGTGCTGAGGACTCAGCACTCAGCACACGACACTCATCGATGGGCGGTAGGAGAACCTCTCCTACCGCCTCGCTTTGTGCGACGCACCAGTTCTGCCAGCGGATCGTATACGATCCGATCGCCTCCCGAGGGCTTGAACCGCATACACTTGGCGCGAGTAGCGGCGCCGGTAGAGTGCGCCCACGGAGAGACACTATGCTGGCTTCGATCAATACATGGCTCAACCGGGTGCAGATCGACGACCCCGTGGCGCGTCGGCAGGCGGTACTGGTGCAGGTGATGCTGCTCGGCCTGGTGGTGGCGGTGCCGCTCTGCGTGCTGCTGACACTGGTAGTTCGGGCTGGTAGTCCATACCTCGGCCAGATGGTCCTGGGGATGTCGCTCGTGGCAGTGTCGGCCGGCGCGGCGCTGGTTCTGGTCCGCTGCGGCCGCTTCCGCGCCGGTGTCCTCACGGCCGCGTACGGCCTGCTGGCCTCGCTCGCGATCCTCTCGCTGCTCACCGGCCTCCTGCACAACCCGCTGGTGATGATCGCCCTGCTCCTGCCGCTCGCGATGGCGGGGCTGCTGCTCGGGCGTGTGTCGCGTATCACAGTCGGGGTGCTGACGATCGCGGTGGTGGCTGTAGTGTGCGCGCTGGAGAGCCTGCCGACGCCTCTGGCCGGCTACGCGGTCAACAGGGGTGGCGCTTGGGGGAGCACAGTCATCGCGTTCGGCATCCTGGTGGCGCTGTTCGGCACGTTCTACGACCGCTTCAGCGCCACGCTGCGCGCTGCGCTCGCGGAGTCTCTGGGGCGCGAGCAGGAGCTCGAGCGGCTGCGGGCCGGCCTCGAGGAGGCTGTGGCCGCGCGCACAGCCGAGCTGCGGGCCTCTGTAGACCAGCTCCAGGCCAGCCAGGCCACCATCCGTGAGCTCGGCTCGCCGGTGCTGCCCGTGCTGCCCGGCGTGCTGGTGGCGCCGCTGATCGGCGCGATCGACACCGCTCGCGCGGCCGATCTCTCCGCGGCGGTGCTGGCGGCGGTGGACCGCGTGCGCGCGCGCTCGGTGATCCTCGACATCACGGGGGTGCCGGTGGTGGACACGCACGTGGCCCGGGCGCTGCTCCAGGTGGCGCAGGCGGTGCGGCTGCTCGGGGCCGAGGCGGTGTTGGTGGGCGTGAGTGCCGAGGTAGCCCAGACGCTCGTGACGCTCGGCGTGGACCTGGGCGCCATCCACGTCCACGCGAATCTGCAGGAGGCGGTCGGGGCGCTGATCAGTACGACGATCGCCACAGCGCGCTAGCGCGGTAGCCCTCTCCTGTCACAGGGGCCACAGCGCATGGCGTATTTGCGCCATGCGCTGTGGCCCCTGCTGCTTTCGTGCTTACTCCCCAGCCCTGAGCGCCTCCGCCAGCCGGGCCACGCCCTCCTCGATACGCGCCGGCGGGGCGTACGAGAAGTTGAGCCGCATCGTGCGCGCGCCGCCGCCGTTCGCGTGGAACGACGCGCCCGGCACGAAGGCCACCTTGCGCTCGATGGCTCGCGCCAGCAGTGCGGTGGAGTCCACCCCCTCGGGGAGCGTGAGCCAGAGGAACATACCCCCCTCGGGCCGTGTCCAGCGCACTCCGGCCGGCATCGTGCGCTCCAGAGCGCGCAGCATCGTGTCGCGGCGCTCGCCGTAGATGCTGCGGATGCGCGGTATCTGGCGCTCCAGCAGCCCCTCGCGGCAGCTCTCGTAGGCCACCGCCTGCGCCAGCGAGCCGGTGTGCAGGTCAACCCCCTGCTTGGCCAGCGCCATGCGGCGCAGCAGCGGCCGCGGCCCGGCGGCCCACCCCACCCGCAGCCCCGGCGCCAGCAGCTTCGAGAAGGTGCTCAGGTAGACGACGTGGTGCGGCGCGCTGTGTCTGCGCACGTCGAGCGCTGCCAGCGGGGCCAGCGGTTCGCCGCTGTAGCGCAGCTCGCCGTAGGGGTCGTCCTCCACCACGCGCAGCTCGTGGCGCTCGGCAATGTCCAGCAGCGCCGCGCGCCGCTCGGCCGAGAGCGTGACCCCGGTGGGGTTCTGGAAGGTGGCGACAGTGTAGAGGAAGGCCGGTCGTACGCCCGTGGCTGCCAGGTCGCCGAGGGTACGCTCGAGCGCCTCGGGCAGCAGGCCGCTGTCGTCCATCGGGACCGAGACGAAGCGTGGCCCGTAGGGGCGGAAGGCCTGCAGCGCTCCGACGTAGGTCGGCTCCTCCACCAGCACCACGCTGCCCTGGTCGATCAGTAGCTTGCCTAGCAGGTCGAGCGCCTGCTGCGAGCCGCTTGTCACCAGCACTTCGTCGGACGAGACGCCGATCCCGCGTGCCAGCATCAGGTCGGCCAGGAGCTCGCGCAGCGGCGGGAAGCCCTCGGTGGGGCCGTACTGGAGCGCGCGGGCCGCGTGCTCAGCCAGGACGCGCTCGGAGGCTAGCCCGATCTCCTCGGCAGGGAAGCACTCCGGCGCAGGGAGCCCGCCGGCGAAGGAGATGAACTCGGGCTGCTCGGTGAGCTTGAGCAGCTCACGGATGGCCGAGCCGGTGATCTGCGCGCCGGCCGCGGAGAGGGCGCCCTCCCAGAGTGCCTGGGCTGCTGGAGTCTCGGTGCTCATTGCTCCCCCTCACTTGCGGCCGCGCCAGCGCCCGCGCACGAACCCGGCGCGGAACGCGAGCCCGACCATGAATGTCAGTACGATGAAGATGATGAGCGCTTCGCTCCAGCCGATGGTCATGCGAGGTCTCCTGAGGCGCCAGGCGCCGCGGCCGCTGTCATGTAGGAGGCACAGTATAGCAGCAGCCGCGCCGTTCCACCAGGAACAAGCGCGGCTGTGGGAGCCGTGACAATTGGCGCCGGAGGGGGCTTAGGCGTCTTCGAGGCGGCCCTGCGCGCGCCCGAACCGCTCGGGGTCGTCCACCAGTCCGCCGCCGCGCGCCGTCGCGCCGATCACAAGCGCCGCGGCCACCAGCACGAGGTTCTTGACGATGTACTGGCCCTCGAGCGTCAGGCCGATCGGGAAGACGGTGAAGATCCGCTCAGGCACCAGCAGCACCGGCAGCATCGTGCCCGGCATCTGGAGCAGCAGCAGCAGGATGGTGGCGCGGGTAAAGCGGCCGCTGATCAGCCCGATGCCGATCGCCATCTCCCACAGGGCCAGGACCGGGATGAAGAGCTGCGGCGGCAGGAACCAGATCGCGGTGCGGATGAGGTCCTCGGCGGGGCTCAGCCCTGGTACGAGCTTGAGCGCGCCGAACCATAGAAAGATGACGCCGACGGAGACGCGGAGTAGGCTGATGCCGTTGCGAGCCAGCACGGCGGTGATCGTCGGGTCGATTCGGTTAAACAGGGTGCGAAGTGTGTGTGTTGGCATCGTCTCTCGCCTCGTCGATTGTGAAGTCTATCACCTAATCCTTGAGAAGTATATTACATGATTTCGAATGCGTGTGCCGGCCGAGAGACGAGGTTTTTGGAGAGGGTTCGGGTGAGAGCGATCCCCCTCGTTCGGAGGGGATGGGGAGGAAGCAGATCCGCGAGCCGCAGGGCATGCAGAAAGGGGAAGCTCTCAGGGAAGGGCTACCCCTGGACATGGCCAGAGGGCACCAGCCCTACTGCGGGTTCCTGTACGGGCAGAAAGTGTGTTCGCAGGGCGGATGGTGGCGCTGGAATGCGCTGAAATCCCTCACTCCCTGCCCCCTCTCCCTGCCGCGGGAGAGGGGGTGACGCACCGCACTGTCATGTGCCAAGCGCTACTTCCGAACTGACTTTCGTCTGCCCCTGAACCACCGTGGGAGAGGGGAGAAGGCGTCACAACGAAGAAGCTCAGGTGCGCACGCGCTATGGGCGCTCGAGGCCGTGGGCCTCCAGCAGGCGCTCGTCGTTCAGCAGCAGGTCGGTAGGGCCGTCGGCCACCACGTGCCCGTGGTCCACGATCACCATGCGGTCGAACAGCTCGCGCACCATCAGCAGGTCGTGGGTGGAGACCAGCATCGTGTGGGGGAGCTCCCGCAGCAGGTTGATCAGCGTGCGCCGCGCGCGCGGGTCGAGCCCGGCGGAGGGCTCATCGAGCACCAGGATCTCGGGGTCCATCGCCAGGACGGTGGCTACGGCGATGCGCTTCTTCTCCCCGACGCTCAGGTGGTGCGAGAGGCGATCGACGTAGGCGCTCATGCCCACCAGCTCGAGCGCGCGTGCCACACGGCTGCGGACGTCGGCCTCAGGGTGGCCCATGTGCAGCGGGCCGAAGGCCACGTCCTCGAAGACGGTGGGTGAGAAGAGCTGGTCGTCCGGGTTCTGGAACACCAGGCCGACGCGGGCGCGCACCAGCGGCAAGCTCTTCTTGTCGAGCGCCACGCCACCCACGGCGATCTGACCCTTGCCCGTGAGGATGCCGTTGAGCTGGAGCATGAGCGTGCTCTTGCCGGCGCCGTTCGGCCCGACGAGCGCGACCTTCTCGCCGCGGGCGATCCGGAGCGTGACGCCGCGCAGCGCCACGTGGCCGTCCGGGTAGGTGAAGTGCAGGTCGTCGACCTCGAGAGAGGCGGGGTGCTGGATGCTAGTTGTTAGATGTTGGATTGACAGAACGTCGTCCAGCGTACTCGTGGCCATTCGTTGACTCCTTAGTGGAATAATCCAAAACCCAACATCGGCAATCCAAAAAAGACTCGGGCAATGATCTGGAGCAGCAGGAGGAACCCGACCACGGCGGCGAGCGCCTGCCAGTCCCGCGCACGCATGACGTGCGGGTTGAGCGTGCGGAAGTTGCCGGTGTAGCCGCGCGCCACCATTGCGCTGTAGATGCGGTCGCTGCGCTCGTAGCTGCGGAGGAAGAGCTGGCCGGCCATGTTGCCGGCCACCTGCGCGCGCCAGGCCACCGTGCCGCCGCTCCGCATGCCCGGCAGGCTCGCGCTACGGGCCTCGCGCGCGCGGAGCAGCCGCGCGGTCTCGTCGGTGAGCACCTCGAGGTAGCGGTACATAAACGAGGTGATCGCTACCAGCAGCGGCGGCACGCGCAGGTGGCGCAGGGCGTGCATCATATCTGGGAAGCGGGTGGTGGCGACCATCAGGATCGCCATCTGCACCGAGAGCCAGCTGCGGACCACGATGCTTACGAAGCGCAGCAGGCCGGCGTCGGTAGCGGTGACGCTCCAGGGGCCGAGGTCGCCGGCCCAGATAGGGCGGCCGGGGATGGCAAAGATCGCGGTGACCGCGGCCAGCGCGAAGGGCAGCGCCACGAACGAGCGCTTCACGACGTAGGCGGGGCCGAGGCCTGCGAACTGGCTCAGGGCGAGCACCGCCAGCCAGCCGAGCAGGAACGCCACCCAGGCGCCGTCGGGCAGCAGGACGTTCGAGATGATGAACAGCAGCGTGCCGCCGACCTTGACCCGCGGGTCAAGCCGGTGCACAGGGCTGGAGCGATCCTGGTACGGATCGACGAAGTGTGTGTGCATGAAGAGAGATTCTTGAGTTTTGAGACGTGAGTTTGAGACGTGAGCGAGGGCTCAAGACTCAAAACCCACGCCTCGCGGCTGATTACGAAGGGCGCGTCTCGGGGCGGGGGCTCTGCGCGGCGTCGCGGCGGCGGATGACGCGCACCAGCAGCACGGCCAGGCCGGCCACCACCAGTGCCCCGAAGAGTCCGGCGACGATTGTGGAGAGTGGCGTCTCGCCGAGGAAAGGCACAGTGTAGTCGGGGATGATCTCGTAGGGCGCGCTCTGGCCGCGGTCGAGGAAGCCGATGTCCTGGGCCACGCGCTCGAGGCCATCCGGGTCGGCCGAGGCCAGCGGCGAGATCAGCACCACCGCCAGGGCCGCGGCCAGGCCGCCGACCACCCAGCCGCGCCCGCCGCCTGACTGCTGCTCGGGGCTCAGGATGTCGGGCCGGGTGCGCTCGATGAAGCTGAGCGCCGCTACGGTGATCAGCGCCTCGCCGATGCCGATCAGGGCGTGCACGCCAAGCATTGCCGGCACCACGATCTGGAGCTCCGCCGTGCCGCTGAGCCAGAGCTGTAGCGCTGTGGCGAGCGCGCCGGCCATCACCGAGAGCCAGGCGGCCACGCCCGCCACCGCGAGGCGCACGCCGCGCGCGCGGCCGGCGACACCGCGGTACAGCCCAAAGCCGATCAGCGCGGTGAGCAGGCCCATGTTGAGGATGTTGGCGCCCATCGCCAGCAGCCCGCCGTCCTGGAACAGTAGCGCCTGCACGCCGATCACGCTCGCCATCACCAGCATGCCGGCCCAGGGGCCGAGGGTGATCGCCGCAAGCGCGCCGCCGAGCAGGTGGCCCGAGGTGCCGCCCGCCACCGGGAAGTTGATCATCTGCGCGGCGAAAATAAAGGCGGCCATCACGCCCATCAGCGGTACCTGCCGCTCGCCCAGCTCCTCCTGCGTCTGGCGCACGGCCAGCCCGAGCAGCCCGATCGTGAGCACCCAGCAGATTAGAGAGACGGCGAGGTTGAGGAACCCGTCGGGGATGTGAAGTGTGAGGCCGAAGACGTCGGCCGGCAAAGCCGGCGCGATCTGCGTGAACTGCATGGGGTCAATCTCCTTCGAACGCTGCTGGGGCGCTTGCGTACCGCTACGCCGCAGATTTCATTTTTTGTAGCTGCGAATGGTTGCACATACTATACTGTGCGACGTCCCCCCCGTCAATCATGTACGAAGTGGCGCGACCGGCTGGATGACTCGCTGGGGGTGCGAATGTTGAGCAGGCATGTCCATGAGTACGAACGAATGTACGCTACCGAATCTCTCGGTGCTCTGCACTCAGCACTCGGCTGCGCTGACAACGCCTTCGGCACTCAGCGCTCGGCGCGCCGCACGCAGCACTCAGCACTCACCCCCAGAGCCTGGCGAGCAGCGGCGGGTCGATGTTGCCGCCGCACAGCACGACGCCCACGCGCCGGGCCTCGGCCGGGAGGCGGCCCGACATCACCGCGGCCAGGCCGGCGGCGCCGCTCGGCTCGAGCACCAGCTTGAGGCGCAGCAGCGCGAAGCGCACCGCCTCGAGGATCTCGTCGTCGCTCACGGTGATCACCGCCGCCACGTGCTCGCGCACCACCGGGAAGGTCAGCGCGCCGGGCGTAGTCACGCGCAGTCCGTCGGCCACGGTGGCGGGTGGGGCGACGCTCACGCGCTCGCCGGCCGCGAGGGAGCGGCGGGTGTCGTCGGCGTCCTCGGGCTCGACGCCGAGCACCACGATGCGCGGGTTGACCCCGTGGGCGGCAACGGCGCTGCCGGCGATCAGCCCGCCGCCGCCCACCGGCACCACCAGCGTGTCGATCGCGGGCTCAGCCTCGAGCAGCTCGAGCGCCCAGGTGCCCTGGCCCGCCATGATGTGCGGGTGGTCGTAGGGCGGCACCAGCGTCAGGCCGCGCTCCTCGGCCACGCGCCGCGCGAAGGCCTCGCGGTCATCCCGCATACGGTTGTAGAACAGCACCTCGGCGCCGTAGCCGCGGGTGGCGGCCACCTTCACCGCGGGGGCGTCCTGCGGCATGCAGATCACGGCCGGCGCGCCGAGGATCTGGGCGGCGAGCGCCATGCCCTGCGCGTGGTTGCCTGAGGAGAAGGCGATCACGCCGCGGCGGCGGGCCTCCTCGGAGAGCCGGCTGACAGTGTTGTAGGCGCCGCGGAACTTGAAGGCCCCGCCGCGCTGGAGGTTCTCGCACTTGAGCAGCACCTGGCGACCGGCGAGGGCGTCGAGCGTGCGCGAGGAGACCACAGGGGTCTGGTGGGCCACGCCGCGCAGCCGCTCACGGGCGTCGCGCACATCGGCGAAGGTGATCGTGTCAGACATGGGAGGCTCCTTGAACACTGAACACTCAACGATAGAATGCCGAATGCTGAGCGCTGAACGGTAAAACACGCAGTTGCGTAGGGGCGGGGCGGACGCCGGCTCATTGTATACTGTCGTCACACCGATATGGCACGCGCACCGATGCGCGACACTGGAGACCTCATGACCCCCCAATTTCGGAGCCGCCTCCGCCTGCCCTACGCCATGCGCGCGCTGCGTCACCCGAACTACCGGCTGCTGTTCTTCGGCCAGATGATTGCCCAGGTGGGCTACTGGGTGCAGGCCACCGCCCAGGGCTGGCTGGTGCTGCGCCTGACCGACTCGCCGCTGTGGCTTGGCCTGATCGCCTTCGCCCAGTCGCTGCCGGTGCTGCTACTCTCGCTCCCGGCCGGCGCCGTGGCCGACCGCGTGCCCAAGCGGCGGCTGATCGTCATGACGCAGAGCGTGGCGATGCTCTCGGCGTTTACGGTGGGCTCGCTCACGCTCAGCGGCCTCGTGCAGCCCTGGCATGTGCTGCTGGCGGCGCTCGTGGTGGGGGTGGCGGCCTCGTTCGAGAATCCGGCGCGCCAGTCGTTCACGATCGAGCTGGTGGGGCGCGAGGATCTGATGAATGCGATCGCGCTGGACTCGATGGTGCTCAACGGCGCGCGCATCATCGGGCCTGGCCTGGCGGGGGTCATGGCGGCTGTGGTGGGGGAGGGGCCTGGCTTCTTGCTCTACGGCGTGAGCGTGCTGGCGGTGATCGGCGGGCTGGTGCTGATGCGCCTCGAGCCCTTCCGCGCCTCGGCGCCCCGCAGCGGGCTGGCGCAGATGCGCGAGGGGCTATCCTACATCCGCTCGGAGCCGAGGGTGCGCCTGGTGCTGGCGCAGATGGTGGTGCACGCGATCTTCGGCCTGGCGTACTTCCCACTGCTGCCCTACTTCGCCAAGAACGTCCTCGGCGGCGACGCGCGCGGCTTCGGCGCGCTGGGCTCAGCCAACGCCGCCGGCGCGCTCCTGGCGGCGGTGATCATCACGGTGCTGGGCGAGCGCATCTCGCGCGGCCGGCTGCGGAACGTGGCGCTGCTGAGCTACTCGCTGCTGGTGGCCGGCTTCACGCTGGCGCGCACCTTCCCCCCGGCGCTCGTGCTGATCTTCGCGGTGGGCTGGGCCGGGGTCACAATGCTGACTCTCTCCAACACCATGCTCCAGATCATGGTCCCGGACGAGCTGCGCGGGCGGGTGATGAGTGTCTACATCCTGATCGCCATGGGCATGAGCCAGCTGAGTGGCGTACTGCTGAGCGGCCTGTCCGAGTTCACCGGCAACGTGCCGCTCACGGTCGGCTGCTGGATGATGGTCGGTTGGGGCTTGCAGCTGCTGCTCTACTTTACCAGCGCCCGAGCTCGGCCCGAGCCCTCGCCCCGGCTGGCGTAGAGCGCGCCGCAGCCGCGGCCCTCAGGCGCGCGCCGCCTTGCGCGTGTATCCATCCGGGAGGGTGATGATGAAGCGGCTGCCGCCCCCCTGCTCGCTCTCGAGCCGAACCTCGCCGCCGTGCAGCTCGGTCATGCGCCGCACGAGCGCCAGGCCGAGCCCCGTGCCCCCGTGAGCGCGCGCGAGGCTACTGTCCAGCTGCACGAACGGCTGGAATAGCGCCTTCTGGTCCTCGGGGCTGATGCCGATGCCCGTGTCCCACACCGTGAACGTCAGGCCGTGCGCGGTGGGCTTGACCTCCAGGCCGAACTCGCCGCCCACGGGGGTGAACTTCACCGCATTCGACAGCAGGTTCACCAGGATCTGCGTCAGCCGCCGCGAGTCGCAGAGGTGGGTGCCCACGTCGTCGTCGATCGAGACGCGGGCGGTCATGCCCTTGTGTCGCGCGGCCGGCTCGACGAGCCGGAGGCTGGCCAGGCAGACGGCGCGCACGTCGGTGGCCGTCAGGTCGAGCGTGAGCTGCCCGGCCTCGATCTTGGAGAGGTCGAGGATGTCGTTGATCAGCGCCAGCAGGTGGCGGCCGCTCTCGTCGATCTGCTGCAGCGCCGTGATCTGCCGCTTGGTCACGGGCCCGTAGATCTGTTCCTGGAGCACCTCGGCGATGCCGAGGATGGCGTTGAGTGGGGTGCGGAGCTCGTGGCTCATGCTCGCCAGGAACTCGTCCTTCATCCGCGCGACCTTGGCGAGCTCGCGGTTCGACTGCCGGAGCGCCTGCTCGTGCCGCTTCCGCTCGGTGATGTCCTCGGCGATGCCCGTGAGCCGCGGCGGGTAGCGCTGGTCCTCCCGCATAGAGAACACGCGCATACCAATCCAGCGTACGTCGCCGTCGCACCGCGCGATGCGGAAGTCGATGCTGGAGACCCCGCCGCTGATCGGGTGGCGGCGCAGCGCGGCCGCAACGCTGGAGCGGTCCTCGGGGATGATGGTCTCGAGGAACAGCGCGGGCCGCTCGTAGAGCGCCGCGTCGCCCACGCCCCAGATCTCCCCGAAGGCCGGGCTCACGTAGAAGAACTGGTCCAGCGCCGGCGTGCAGACGTAGATGACGTCGCGGATGTTCTCCGCGATCTGCCGGAAGCGCAGCTCGCTCTCGTGCAGGATCTGCTCGGACAGCTTGCGCGGGGTCAGGTCGGTGAGCGTGCCGGTGACGCTGGCCGAGCGCCCCTCCTCGACAGCCAGCGTGCGCGCGCGCAGCTCAACCCAGCGGTAGGCGCCGTCGGCGGTGAGCAGGCGCAGCTCCGCGCTGCCGAGCTCGCGCTCGCCGCTCCACAGCTGGTCTAGAATTCGCTGAGCCACACTATGGTCATCGGCGTGGAGCGTCTCCAGGAAGAGGCGACCCAGCGCCTCGGTCTCGTCGCTGCCCACCATCGCGCGCCAGGCGGGGTTGAGAAACTGCCAGCGGCCCTGCTCGTCGAGCTGAAAGATGACCTCGCTCACCTGCTCGACGACGCGCCGGTACTGCTGCTCGCGGTCGTGGAGCGCCTGCTCGGCGCGCCTGCGGTTCAGCGCGTTCACGAAGATCGTGGCGACGAAGCGCAGCAGGCCGATGCTTTCCGTATCCCAGGTGGTGGTGGTGCGGACGGAGTCGAAGCCGATGAAGCCGATCCAGCGGCCCTGGGACGCCATCGGCATGATCACCAGCGACTGGATGGACTGGATCTCGAGGATCTCGCGCTCGGCGGCCGCGTCGGGTGGCAGGTCGGCGACGTTCGGGATGTGGAGGGTCTCAAGGTGCTCGAGCCGCTCCTCGATCCAGGCGAAGTCGCTCAGCGGCAGGTTCTGGAGGATGGCGATCTGGGGCTCGATGCCGTCGGCGCACCACTCGTGCGAGTTGGTGATCATCGTCCGGTCATCCGAGATCTGGAAGATATAGACGCGGTCCACCCCCGCGAAGAGGCCGAGCCGCTCGAGCGCGAGCTGGATCTGGCTGTCGGTCGCCGTCACGGGGATGCTGATCATGTCGCTGGCGATCTCGGTGATGAGCCGCCCGAGCTCCCGCTGGTGCGCGAGCTCCGCCTCGATCCGCCTGTGGTCGGCGGCCTCGGGGAGCACATTCTGAGGGATGGGTGCAGGCGCACGCCGAACCAGGCGTTGGTATATCGCGGCGAGTGCGATCGCGATGCCGGCGAGGAGGAGGAGGAACGCTAGGACACTGATGGTATTCACTGCGGGACCTCAGTGGCTTGATGCTATGCTGCCGCAGGGCTGGCCGTGCTGTGGTAAGCAGCACGGCACCGTGGTCCCACTCACTATAACACTAACCTGTATCCTCGGTGTAGCGATGGCCCCTCACGGCCGGCTCGCATGATGCCGCCGGCGCTCTCCTCCGCGGCACGGCTTGTGCTTTTCTGTGGTGCAAGACTATGGCGAGCCGAGGGTGCTGCGCCGGAGGACATAGATATGGAGTGGGAACATCGTCTCTGCCCCGACCGGGCCTGCAACGAGTCATGGCACGTCGCCTCGGACGGCCGTGGCTATAACGTGTGGTACGTGGCCCGCGAGCCGGGCGCCTGCCCGACGGTTGTCGCGGCGAGCGAGCCGGTCTGCCCGAAGTGCGGCGCGACGCTGATGACGGTGCTGGAGTTGGAGGGCGGCTTCGGCCACCTCGAGGCGCTCGAGGTGGGTAAGGTGTTTGACTACGCCCGCAGCCTATGAGTCTCGAGTGTTGATTCTTGAGTGTTGAGTCTTGAGTCTTGAGCGATGCTCTTAGGACCCAAGACTCGCTCCTCAAGACCCAAGGCGCGCTCCTCAGGACCCAAGGCTCACTCCCCACAGCTCGCTCCTCAAGACCCGAGATTCGCTCCTCCGACTTGCTCCTCACGACTCGCTCCTCCTCGCTCCTCCGGCCCGGATTGTGCTACATCCCCAGCATCGCTTTGTTTCGGCAGGATGACACGATGCGCTACACCGACCACCTGCGGCAGTTCATGGACGGTGAGGGCCGCCTGAACGACTTCCTCGCCCTGCGCGGTAGCCGCCTGATCTTCGGCGGGCGCGTGGACCTGCTGGACCTGACAGCGGACCACGGCGCGCCGCTCGAGGTCGCGCTCTGCCCGCAGATCACGCGGCGCGTCCACGAGATGCAGGCCGCCTTCGATGCCGCGGCCCGCGCCACCGGCTATCGCGGCGGCTTCCTGTACGCCTACGCCACCAAGGCCAACTTTGCCCGCGAGGCCACCGGCACCGCTGTGGCGTCCGGCGCCCACTACGAGACCTCCTCGGCCTTCGACGTGCGCATCGCCCGCCGCCTCTGGGAGGAGGGGCTGCTACCGCCCGACCGGCTGGTGATCTGCAACGGCTCGAAGGAACCGGCCTACATCAGGGCCATCCTCGATCTGCGGCTGGCGGGCTTCGCGAACGTGGTGCCGGTGCTGGACGACCCGCTGGAGCTCGAGGCGCTGATCGACTGCCCGGAGCCGCTGCTGCTGGGCGTGCGCGAGCGCAAGGACGCCGACGACATCGCCTCGGGGGCCACCTACGGCTACGACCGCTTCGGCATGCTTCCGGACGAGCTCGAGGCGGTGGCGCGCCGCGTGGCCGGGACCGGCCACCGGCTGGCGCTCTACCACTCGATGGTCGGCAGCCAGCTCGACGACACCGCCTTCTTCGTGCGCGAGATCCGCGAGTCGCTCGAGGGGTTCGCCCGGCTGCGCCCGCACGCGCCCCACCTGGAGTACTTCGACTTCGGCGGCGGCGTGCCCACCGGGGCCTACCACCTGGGCTTCGCCTTCGACTACGCCGCGTTCGCCGCCGAGCTGCAGCGCATGGTGGCCGCCCTGTGCGACGCGCGCGGCCTGCCGCACCCGCACCTCGTGGGGGAGTTCGGGCGCTACACCGTGGCCGACCACGGCGCGCACGTCTTCCGGCTGGGGCGGCTGAAGCGCGGCCACGCCGGCGCCCCGCCCTGGTACCTGCTCGACGGCAGCCTGATGGTGGCGCTGCCGGACATCCTGATCGTCAAGGGGCAGCAGTTCATCTGCCTGGCGCTGAACCACCTCGGGGCCGAGGCCGGTCCGGTGGTGCTCGGCGGGCGGCGCACCTGCGACTCGGACGACTTCTACCCGCGCGAGGGCGACCCGCCGCTGGTGCTGCCGCTGGTGAGGCCTGAGGACCTGGCGCGCGAGCCGCTGCTGGTAGCTTTCTTCGGCACCGGCGCGTACCAGGCCATGCTCAGCGGCGAGGGCGGCGCGCACCACTGCCTCGCGCCCGAGGCGCCCAAGGTGATCCTCGAGGAGCGCGGCGGCGCCCTGGTGGCCAGCGTGACCCCCGAGCAGACCATGGGCGACGTGCTGGCCGAGCTGGGGTACCGGTAGGAGCCGAACGCTGAAACCTGAATGGGGAACACCCATGGACAGACACCTCCTGCGGGCGCCGCTGGCGCTCCTGCTGATGCTCGCGCTCGCCGGCTGCGGCGTACTGGAGGCGCTCCAGCCCACCCCACCGCCGGTGATCCTGATCGCTACGCCCTCGCCGGCGGGAGATCCGGCGCCCGAGACACCGGCGACGCGCGTGCTGGCGACGATCGAGCCGGGCGGCGCCACGGCGGGCCCCGAGCGCGGGCCCACCGCCCAGCCGCAGCCGAACGCCACGATCGCTCCGGGGGGCGGAGAGGCCACTCCCGCCCCGGCGGAGGGCCAGGGCGGCGTTGTCACATTCGCCTTCGACAGCTTCCCGAGCTACTTCCCCGGCGTCATCGCCGAGGTACGCGGGCTTATGGCACAGCGCGGCTACGAGCTCGAGCTGGTGCCGTTCGGGCTCGGCGGACAGAACGACTTCTCCGAGGAGGAGCGCTTCGCGCGGCTGCGCTCCGGCGAGTGGGACGTGCTGGCCACCACGCTGGACGGGTTCGCGCGCCAGGGCGACCCGGCGATCGGGGCGATCACCGCCGTGGTGGACGAGAGCGCGGGCGCCGACAAGCTCGTGGCGCGCCAGGGGATCGCGACGATCAACGAGCTGCGGGGGCAGCGCATCGCCTACAGCGAGGGGAGCGTCGGCGAGTTCTTCCTGTACTACGCGCTCAATCTGGCCGGCCTGCGGCCTGGCGACGTGACGCTGGTGGCGCGCCCGACGGTGGCCACGGCGGTACAGGCCTTCGTGGCCGGCGAGGCCGACGCGGTCTCGGCCTGGGAGCCGGACGTGCAGGCCGCCGAGCAGGCCGGTGGGCAAGTGTTGATCGCGTCCGACCAGCTGCGGGCCATCCTCGACGTGCTGGTGACCTCGCGCCAGTCGATCGACACCGAGGCGCCGGCGGTGCAGGCCTTTCACGATGCGTGGTTCGAGGCGCTGAAGCTCATGACCGATGACCCGGAGTCTGCCGGGCAGGCGGTGGTGGAGTGGGGCAACGGCGATTGGTCGGCGATCGAGCAGCCGGGCGACCTGGCGGCGTCGCTCGAGACCCTGGCGCAGGCGACGCTGGGCGCGAACCAGATCGCCTTCCGCACGCCGGACATCCTGGTGAGCCGCATCCGCCAGGCGCAGGAGGTGTGGACCGGCGCGGGCGTGAGCGTGCCGCAGGGAGACTTCACGCAGATGGTGGACGGGCGCTTCGTGGCGGCCTCGGCGCGCGACCCGGCGCTCTTCTCGGCGCAGCCGCCGGTCAACAGCTCATTTCTGCTCACCTCGCGCGTGGACCTGCCGCAGCTCTCCGAGCAGGAGGCGCAGCAGGCCGAGGCGGTTGTGCAGCTGCCGATCGAGCAGGTCGACTTCGAGCCGGACAGCCTGCGCCTCACCGAGCAGGCCCGCCGCGATCTGACCGATCAGGTGCTGCCGGTGCTGCGGAGCTCGACGCTCTACCTGCGGATCGAGGGGAGCTCGGCCTGGCCTGGGCCGGAGGGGCGCTTCTCGGCCGAGGAGATCCGCTCCTTCGCGCGGGATCGCGCCACGAGCGTGGCGACCTTCCTGAGCCAGCAGGGGATCAACCCCAGCCGGCTGATCATCGGCACCCTTGAGCCGAAGTTCCCCAACAGCCTGGACGAGGCCCAGCTGGTGCAGGACCGCATCGTGCGCTTCACGCTGGTGACGCCGGGCGGGCGGTGAGGGAGCTTCCTCACCGCCGGCGCGAGCGACGTCACGCCCCGCCTCGGAGGCTCATGACGCCCAGCCCGACGAGGCAGATCGCCGCGCCCGCGACTGTGGTCCAGTGCAGCCGCTCGCCGAGAAACAGCGCGCCAACCGCGGCGAGCGCGACAGTCGCCAGCACGTTGACCACCAGCGCGCCGGCTGATGCCCACACCGTACTGTCGCCTGATTGTCCAGCGCGCGGGCGTGTGCGCGCTGCTGGAGGTCGCCGCTCTGCGAAACGGCGATCTGACAACAAGGCCGACGTGTATCTGCTATGCGGCAAGGTGGCGCCCAGGCGCAAGCTCAATCAGATCCCAGCGTGTGCCGTAGAGATCCTCGAAGACGGCGACAAGGCCGTAGCTCGCGTGCTTCGGCTCGCGCACGAAATGCACGCCGCGGGCGCGGAAGGCGTGGTAATCGCGCCAGAAGTCGTCGGTGCCCAAGAAGAGGAACACCCGCCCGCCGGCCTGATCGCCAATGCATCGCTCTTGCTCCGTGGTTGCGGCGCGGGCCAGGAGCAACGTCGTGCCGCGCCCGCCCGGCGGAGCCACCACAACCCATCGTTTGTCCTGCTCGGGCTGATAGGTGTCCTCGATCAGGTCGAAGCCGAGTTTCTCTGTGTAGAAGGTGATCGCCTCGTCGTAGTCACGGACGATCAGGGCGACGTGGATGATTGTCTGGCGCATCGGGAATGTTCCTGGAGTTCGTTGCTGTACTCAAAAGATTCTTGATGAATTGTCCCCGTCTGCACAATGACTTGGCGTGTGTCGGGAGCAAAGTAATGCTCGATTAGTACTGTTCGCAGCGTGTCGCGCTTGTCCGGATACTGAATAAGGCGAAAAAGATCTTCATCAAGCTTTGCGCCGACGACAAGTTCACGCAGTACGCGTAATGAGCGGATGGGCGATGAGACTTGCAGTGCTTTATCCATGCCCGGCTGCGGTATAAGGTGCCAGAACCTATCGCTCTTCAAATGATAAAAGGGCATCACGGGGTTGGCTTCCCGCTCTGAGCCCATCACTTTTAACCAGTATAGGTCGAAGGCATCGAGCAGGTTAGCTTTGAACTCGATGAAGTTCGTCACAATTTGATGCTGAGCAACGAGATCGAGAACAGCGAGCAGCAACAACGGCTTGTGCGGCGCCCGGCCATTTGTTGCCTCTGGGTAGCGCCCTGGGACTCGATCTACCCTGAGTTCTGCAAAGACTCTCTGGTAGTTATCGAGCAAGAGTTTGTCCTGCATAGCGACCTCAGATAGCACAGTTTCCTATCTCGGTGACTTCAACGAAGGTATCACATCTTCTTGTAGATTATCGTGTCGGTGGGGACAGTTGGCAAACCTGTGGGAGCGTTGTATCTCGCGGCGAAAGATGCTCTGCTCGGCACTGAAACGCTTTCAGTAGAGCGGCTTTGTGGCGGTAGAGCGGTGAAGTCGTGCTCATTGCCCTTTTCATCGGGGCGCAGCGGCCGGAAGGCGCGTCCGCGCGGTGGTGTATGGGACGCGCCCCCTCAGAATAGCAACACCTCACAGCGTGAGGGGTCCGGGGCTGAAGGCCCTGGGCCCCTCACGCTCGTCCGAGGCTCCTACCCGCCGTAGGCGGCGAACACGCTCTCGGCCGCCGCGTTGCCGCCGCACACCACCGCCGCGGGGCAGCGTGCGCCCGAGAGATCCACCGCGCCCGCCATGATGGCTGCCACCGCCGCCGCGCCGGCCGGCTCCACCAGCTGGTTACACTCGACCCACAGCCAGCGCATGGCCGCCACCATCTGCGCGTCCTCCACCAGCACCACCTCGTCCACGTAGCGCTGCGTGAGCGCCAGCGTCCGCTCGCTCACCGAGCGCGGCGCCAGCGTGTCGGCGATCGTGCGGACCTCTGGCAGCGGCGTGAGTGTGCCGGCCCGCAGGCTGTGCAGCATCGAGGGCGCGCCCACCGGCTCGATGCCCACCACGCGCACATCGGGCCGGCGCTGCTTGATGGCGGCCGCCATGCCGGCGATCAGCCCGCCGCCCCCGATCGCGATTAGCGCCACGTCCAGCTCCGGCAGATCGTCCAGCAGCTCCAGGCCGAGCGTCCCCTGGCCCTCCAGAGTGCGCACAGCGTCGAACGGGTGGATGTAGGGCATGCCCTCGGCGGTGGCGTGCTCGACCGCGCGGGCGTGCGCGTCGTCCCACGCGGCGCCGTGGCGCACCACGCGCGCGCCCCAGGCCTCGATGCGCGCCACGCGGTCGGCCGAGGCGCGCTCGGGGAGGTAGACCACCGCCGGGATGCCGAGGCGGCTCGCGCCGTAGGCCAGGGCCAGACCGTGGTTGCCGCCGGAGGCCGCCACCACGCCCCTGTGGCGCTGCTCGTCGTCGAGCTGGAGCAGGTGGTTGAAGACGCCGCGGGCCTTGAACGAGCCGCTGACCTGGAGGTTCTCCAGCTTCAGGCGCAGGGCGGGGGGCGCGTCGGCGTGGGCGAGCGGCGCGGGCAGCAGCGGAGTGCGCCGGACGTGCGGCGCGATCCGGGCGCGGGCGGCCGCGATCGACTCGATTGGGAGGGTTTCGTCTGTCATGGCCGGTATGATACCACCCTACTGCGCCGGGGCCGGGCTGGGCGCCGGGGTCTGCGTGGCGCGCCCGATCCGCAGCGAGAGGCCCGCCGCCGCAACCGCCAGCACCCCGGCCGCCACGAACGTCAGCGCGTAGCCCCCGAGCGACTCGCGGGCCACGCCGCCTACCCAGGCTGCCATGGCCGCGCCCACCTGATGCGCGCAGAACACCCAGCCGAACACCGTCCCCACGTTGCGCCGGCCGAACGTGTCCGCCACCAGCGCCGTGGTCGGCGGCACCGTGGCGATGTAGTCCAGCCCGAACAGCACTGCGAACACCACCAGCCCTACTTCGTTCGTAGTGAACGGCAGCAGGAAGAGCGAGAGGCCGCGGAAGCCGTAGTACACAAACAGCAGCCGGCGCGGGTCGTAGCGGTCGGTCAGCCAGCCGGAGCCGATCGTGCCGACGAAGTTGAACAGGCCCATGAGTGAGAGCGTGCCGGCCGCCACCACCTGCCCGATGCCGTGGTCCACGGCGTGCGGGATGAAGTGGACGCCGATCAAGCCGTTCGAGGTGGCGCCGCAGACGAAGAAGGTGATTGCCAGCAGCCAGAAGGTGCTCGACCTCAGCGCGCGACCCATGACGCCTGCCTCGGGCGCCGCACGTGTGGCCGGCGCGTCGGCCGGAGCGCCGTAGGCCTGCTGACCCACGTCCGCCGGGTCGTCGCGCATGAGGAGCAGGATGGGCAGCAGCACTGCCGCGGCCACGACCCCCATCGCCAGAACGCTGATGCGCCAGCCGAAGGTGGCGGCCAGCCAGGCCAGGAGCAGCACGAAGATCAGCTGACCGGCCGAGGTGGAGGCGCCGAAGAGGCCCACCACCAGGCCGCGCCGCGCCACGAACCAGCGGTTCGCCACCGCCGCGCCGAGCACGGCCGAGGCCATGCCGGTGCCGAAGCCGCTCATCAGCCCCCAGAACAGGTACAGCTCCCAGCGCGAGGCCATGCGCGCGCTGAGGAGCATGCTCACCGCCACGACGGCCAGCCCTGCCAGCATCGTACGTCTGGGGCCGAAGCGGTCCATAAGAGTGCCGGCCAGCGGTGATGCCAGCCCGAACAGGAGGATGCCGAGCGACGCCGCGAGCGAGATCGCCGCCCGGTCGTCGCCGAAGTCGGGTAGCATCGGCACCAGAAAGACTCCTGGCGCCGAGCGCACCCCCGCCGAGACTACCAGCGTCAGTGCCGTGACCGCCACCACCACCCAGCCGTAGAACAGTCTGCTTCGTATGGGCTGCTGCTGCATGTCGTCCCCTTGAGGTGCCAGGAGGAGCGAGGCTCCTCCAGATAGTAAGGATATGCTCGGGCCTGCGCCCCACCCCTCCGCCAAACGGCGGCTACCGCCCAATAATATCGATCACATCGCGCAGCATGGCAGCCGCCGTCGGCACTGGGTCGGTCTCCTGGCTCGTGGCGGCCGTGCGACCGGCGATGTCGCTGTAGTACACCACGCCCATCTCATCGCCGCCCATGCGCGCCAGCGGGTGCTCCTCGGGGAGCGCCGTGGGCCGCACGCTCAGGCGGAAGCGCCCGCCGTCGCGCTCGGCCAGGCCCAGCAGCACGATCTTC
Source organism: Chloroflexota bacterium (assembly GCA_039805565.1). Classification (GTDB taxonomy): domain Bacteria; phylum Chloroflexota; class Chloroflexia; order Chloroflexales; family Roseiflexaceae; genus CALJIC01. Next base: position 41,554 of record JBDLTZ010000191.1, read on the forward strand.
TCGCCGCGCCCGCGCGCCGCCAGGAGCTCGTCGGCCGTCAGGTGCGTGATGCCCGTCACCGCGACGTCGCGCACCGTCGCGGGCTGGCGCAGCACGGCGTTGGCCACGATCGTGAGCTTGTTGGCCGCGTCCCAGCCCTCAACGTCGAGCGACGGGTCGGTCTCAGCCAGGCCGCGGCGCTGCATCTCGGCCAGGGCGTCGGCGTAGCTCGCGCCCCCCTCCATCATGCGCAGGATGCCCTGGGTGGTACCGTTGAGCACCGCCTCCACGCGCTCAACCCGTGCGCCGGCCAGGTCGCGCCGGCCGATGTTGATCGTGGGCAGGGCCCCGCCGACGCAGGCGCTGAAGCGCAGCGCGGGCCAGTCCTTCGGGCTGCCGCGCTCGCCGCCGGCCTCGCCCATGTCGCTCAGCTCGGCCAGCTCGGCGTAGGCCAGCGCCAGCGGCGCCTTGTTGGCCAGCACGACGTGCATGCCGCGCCGCAGCGCCGCGAGGGCGATCGAGAGGCCCGGCTCGCCGGTCTGGAGGTTGACGGGGGTGGCTTCGAGGAGAAGCTCGGCCTCGGCGACGCGAACGATCTCCAGCGCCGCAACGCCGGGCCGGCCGGCGCCCGGCAAGGTGGCGACGCTGCGCCCGGCGCGCTTGGCGGCCAGCACGTCGGCGGGGGCGATGCCGGCCGGATCCAGCGCGGCTCCGCCCGAGTCTGCGGCGCCCACCAGGAGCAGCTCGGCGCCGTGGCGCTCGCGCAGCACATCTGCCTGGCTCTCCATGAGCTGCAGGAAGCTCCGGCCCACGTTGCCCAGGCCGGCGATGATGATGCGGTAGGTTTTCATGCGGTCCTTATCTTCGATTCTCGTCGAAATGCGGCGCCAGACCTGACGGGTGGCGCGGGACATGGTGTGTGATGCGCCTGGGATCGAGGCGGGCGCACCCGTCACGTCTGGCGTTGAAACTCATCGCGCCTCACCCCGCAGCCTCAGCCGTCGTAGGTCGGAGGAGAGCCGTGAGCGCCCGCCCTGCCCGCGGCAGCAGGATGGCGCCGAGCACCAGGCCCATGCCCACGGCCTGCGGCCACTCGAGCTGCTCGCCGAGCAGCGCCACCGCCAGCAGCGTGGCCACCGGCGCCTCCAGTACGGTGATCAGCCCTGCCGTCCGGCCGGGGATGTGCTGCAGCGCCGCGGTGAACAGCGCGTAGCCGCCCAGCGTCGGGCCCACCGCCAGCGCGGCGATGATCAGCCAGGGCTCCGGCGTTGTGCCTACCGCCATAAGCTGCCCCGGGGCCACCGCCAGCGTTAGCAGCAGCAGCGTCAGGGTGCCGAAGACCATCGTGTAGGTCAGGCTGGTGAGCGGGCTGTGGCTGACCACCGCGCGCTGGCTGGAGAGCACGTAGACCGAGTGGGTCAGCGCTGTCAGCACACCGACCACCGCGCCGAGCCAGCTCACGCGGAACACCTCGGGGTCGTACACCCGCACCACCAGCGCGCAGCCGAGCAGCGCCAGCGCCAGCGCCGCCACGTGCGATCGTCCCACCGGCTCACGGTACAGCAGCCAGGCCCCGACAGTCACGAAGGTTGGGTAGAGGTAGATCAGCACCACCGCCACCGCGGCGCCGTTCAGCGCCACGGACCAGAGCCACAGCGCGTGGTAGATGCCGATCGAGATCACGCCGGTCAGCGCGAAGCCGCGCAGGTCGTGCGGGCCGACGCGCAGCAGCGCGGGCCGGAGGATGAGCGCGCCGGCCACACAGGCCAGCGCCACGAATGCATCGCGCCAGAGCGCCAGGGTGAGGCTCGGCACGCCGTAGGTGTCGATCAGATACTTCAGGCCGGGCGCGGTCGCGGCCCACACCAGGGCTGCGGCGACGCTCAGGAGGTAGCCGGTGCGCGGCGTTCCAGACACAGTGTTTCTTTCTTCGTTCAAAGGACGACCCGGGCCTCAGCCCGCGGCTCACGACTCACAACTCGCGCCTCACAGCTCACGAACTCAGCACTCAGCACTCAGCACTCAGCACTCACACCAGCGGGACGCAGTCGCTCGGGAGCTCGCGCGTCAGGGTGGTGCGGCCCACCTGTGCAACGAGCAGATCGCCGATCACCGCCACGGCCTCCGTGAGCACCTCGGGCGGATGGGTGGCGAACGAGAGGCGCATGTGCGGCCGCGGCGACGGGCCGACGAAAAAGACGTCGCCTGGGGCGAACGCCACTCCGCGCGCGATCGCCGCCAGGTACAGGTCGGTGGCCGAGATCCCCGGCGGTAGCGTGGCCCACGAGCAGAACCCGCCGGCCGGGGCTGTCCAGCGTACCCCGGACGGGAAGTGCCGCGCCATCGCGGTGAGCAGCGCGTCGTGGCGCTCGCGGTAGCGCGGGATGACCTTCCGGGGTGGGTGATCCCCAGCTGGTGCGAGAGCTCGCACACGATGGGTAGCCGCGCGCCCGGCGGCAGCGCGCCGCTGCGGATACGCCGCTGGATCTCGTGCGCGATCTGCGCGTAGAGGGGCTGCGAGCTCTGCCTGTCGAGCGTGATCTGCATACCCTCACCTATCCTCTCCCGGTGGCCTCCCGGCACAGTATGTGCAACTCTACGCGGGCACGCCCGATCTGTCCAGAGACAAGTTGCGAGATTGGACGAGGACAAGCGCAGCTGTCAAAATCGTTATGGCTGCGCCCCTTTCGCTTTTATCCTAGATGCGCTACCTTGTGTGATAGCGCGATCAGTGTTCTCAGTGGAAAGAGATAGGTAAAATCACGTATGAGCTCCACATCTGAAGCGAACTTCGCCCCGTTCGCCGAGCGCATGCGCGCCGCAGGCCTCGCGGATATTGTCATCGAAAACTTCCGCCACTACTACGAGACGCTCGCCGCGGGCAGCACCGGGTTCATCCCCGAGTCCTCGATCACGCCGGTGGAGCACGCCCCTACGCTCGCGGGCCTGGCGGAGTACGCTGCCCAGGGCGTCGGGATGCTCGGCCGCGCGGCGGTGCTCAAGCTCAACGGCGGCCTCGGCACCAGCATGGGTCTCGAGCGCGCCAAGTCGCTGCTCGTCGCCCGCGACGGCCTGTCGTTCCTCGACATCATCGCCCGCCAGAACCTGGCGCTGCGCCAGGCGCACGCCTGCGATGTGCCGCTACTGTTCCTCAACAGCTTCAACACCGACGAGGACACCCGCGCGGCGCTGGCCGCCTACCCCGATCTCCAGGGCGAGCTTCCGCTCACCGTGATGCAGAACAAGGTCCCCAAAGTGCTCCAGGAGACCCTGGCCCCCATCGAGTGGCCCGCCGACCCGGACCTTGAGTGGTGCCCGCCCGGCCACGGCGAGGTGTACGTGGTGCTGCGCACCAGCGGCGCGCTCGACGCGCTGATAGCGCGCGGCTACGAGTACCTGTTCGTCTCCAACGCCGACAACCTCGGCGCCACCCTGGACCCGGCCATTCTGGGCTACCTCGCCCGCCACCGGGTGCCGTTCCTCATGGAGGTGGCGCGACGCACCGAGGCTGACAAGAAGGGCGGCCACATCGCGCGCAACGCCGAGGGCCGGCTCATCCTGCGCGAGGTGGCCCAGTGCCCCGAGGCCGACCTGACGCACTTCCAGGATGTCGAGCGCCACCGCTACTTCAACACCAACAACATCTGGGTCCACCTGCCGACCCTGCGCGCCACGCTGGACGAGTACGGCAGCGTGCTCAAGCTGCCTATGATCCGCAACGCCAAGACGGTGGATCCCAAGGACGGGGCCTCGCCGAAGGTCTACCAGCTCGAGACCGCGATGGGCGCGGCGATAGAGGTCTTCCCCGGCGCGCAGGCGCTGCACGTCACCCGCGAGCGCTTCATGCCGGTGAAGCTCTGCTCGGACCTGCTGGCGCTGCGCTCGGACGTGTACACCATGGGCGACGACTTCCGCCTGAGGCCAAACCCGGATCGCGAGCACGAGGCCATTGCGATCGAGCTCGATTCGAAGTACTATAAACTGGTGGACGATTTCGAGGCCCGCTTCCCCGCGACACCGTCGCTCGTGGGGTGCGAGCGGCTCAGCGTCCAGGGCGATATCCTGTTCGAGCAGGGTGTAACGGTGCGCGGCACTGTGCGGGTGTCCAATGACGGGCCCCAGCAGCGGCGGGTCGCGCGGGGGACAGTGCTCGACGATACAGCGGTCTCGCTGAGTCAGTAGGGAGTGGACAGCCAGATGCAGCGCTTCCAGCACTCCGCCGACGATGTTGTCGGCGGCCCGGCCGATGAGGGCCGCGGGAAGTTAACCCTCATTTCGCCTGTCGCCGCAGGGTGGCCCCAGCGCCTCTCCTGCCGCGATAGCGCCAAACCTCCAGTGGGTGAACACGATCTTCTCGACCATATCGCGCGGATGTTCGAGGCCCGAGGCCTGAGTTTCCCGCGCTCGCTGCTGGTCAACTACTACGTCTCCCTCAAGACCAACCCGTTCGTCGTCCTGGCGGGCGCCGAGGGCTACGGCAAGGCTGAGTTCGCCACGGTGTTCGCCGAGGCCCTGCTGGGCCACGGCAGCTCGCAGTACGCGCTGATCCCGGCTGGGTCGGCCTGGACGCGCGCCACTGGCGAAGATGGCTACTACCGTGGCCTGCAGGAGCGCTTCACCTCGCTGCGCTTCCTCGACCTGCTGCAGGACGCCGCCAGCCCTGCCAGCGCTGGTAAGGCCTACCTCGTGTGTCTCAACGGCCTGCGCCCCGAAGAGTTCGACTACTACTTCGGCACGCTGCTCCAGATGGACTCGGTGGGGCGCAAGCGGCTCAAGCTGCCCGGCATCCCGCGTGAGGAGTGGCCGGTGGTGCCGCCGAATGTCTCCATCACGGCCACGGTGAACACCGCCGAGTACGCCGGCGCGCTCAGCCGCGAGGTGCTGCGCCACGCCGGGCTCATCCACTTCCGCGCCCCGCTGCGGCGCGCCCCGGGCCGCATCACGCACGCTGCGCCGCCGCCTGTGGGCTACCAGCGCCTGTGGCTGCGCGCCGTCACGCGTGGCGCCGGAGACGCGCACGACCGCCTGCGCGAGGTCCTCGGCGACCAGGCGCTCCGGCAGCTGCGCTGCTCGCCCGAGCTCGCCCGGCTGCTGTGGCGCGGCGGCGTCGTGCTCTCCAGCCGCACCTTGCAGGAGCTCGCCGCCTATGTGGCCGCCAGCTTCGATGAGCACGGCCGTGGCCTGCTCGACTCGTCGGACCCGGCGCGAAACGCACGCCTAGCCTTCGACGCGCAGGTGGTCCAGCGGGTGCTCTGGAAGCTGCACGACACGGCCGACGCTGAGCTCCGCGCCGACCTGGCAGCGTATCTCGACGAGCTGTCCCCCCCCTGGCGTCAGCAGGCCGTCGCCTGATTTCTCTGACCGTTGTCGTATCGAGACCGTGCGTTGCGTGATTGCAACGCACGGTTATCGTCATGTAGGCCGCCTGGTGCGCCCGCTGCTGCGCACACGACCGATGGCGGTGTAGGGCGTCCTGCTGCGGATTTACAAGCTTAACAAATTTGACAGCCTATGCTCCGCATGTTACGATCGCACATACCAATCTGGAATGTAAGTAACCCCTTCGCTGATGCCGCTGTGACCTTCTCTGCATTGTGCAGCGGTGACCAACGCCTACACGCGACAAAACCATGGTTGGTTTGGTCCCAGTTGGTCATCGGGAGCATGACCTGAGCTACCTGCCGGACCCCTGGCTTTCGGGGCTGGAGGAGCGGTAAGACACGCAGTGTTGGCAGGGGTGGAGCAATGTAGCCAACAGGAGGTATGCCTATCGCGAAGTATCTCCCAGCGTCCTCGGGCGGGCGCATGTAGCGCCATCCCGGACGTGATCGCACGTTTTGCAGATTCTTGCGAAAGGAGCTCCCTTCCTATGAAGCGTGAGAGCTTACGCAGCCGGGTCGCACTCCCGCTGCTGGTTGCCCTGGTTGTACCGATTCTTGCCGCCTGTGGCGGCGCTGCCCCCACCGCCCCCGCCGCGCAGGCCCCGGTCCGCGAGACGGTGGTCGTCACTGCCGAGCCGCAGATTGTCCGTGAGACCGTTGTCGTTGAGGCCACCGCCGACCCCGCAGCGCCCGCCGCCGAGGGCGGCGAGGCCGCCGCGAGCGGCGCCTACACCACCCCGCACCCGATCCTCGGCGACGTGCGCGTGCGCCAGGCGTTCGCCTACTGCATGAACCGCCCCGAGCTGATCAAGTCGGTCTACGGCTTCCTCTCCGAGGAGCAGCAGCGGGGCCTGCTGATGAACGCCAACCTGCCCCAGGGCCACTGGGCGCTGGCGCCGGATGACCAGCTGACGCTCTACCCCTTCGACGCTGCCAAGGGCGGCGCGCTGCTCGATGAGGCCGGCTGGACGCAGGCCGAGCCCGGCGTGGTTCGCACCAACGCCAACGGTGATGCCCTCGCGGTCGAGTTCACCACCACCAACGCCGGCTTCCGCGTGACCTGGGCCACGGTGCTCGAGCAGCAGCTGCTCGACAACTGCGGCATCCAGATCATCCGCAAGCACGCCCCGGCCTCCTGGTGGTTCGGCGATACCACCGGCCTGGCGCGGCGCGACTTCGAGATCGGCGCGTTCGCGTGGGTCGGCGAGGCGGACCCCTCGGCCTTCACGCTCTACGCCTGCAACCAGATCCCGCTGCCCTCGAACAACTGGGAGGGCCAGAACAGCATGGGCTGGTGCAACGAGACCGCCAGCCAGGCCATCCTGGCAGGCGACAGCTCGCTTGACCGCGAGGAGCGCAAGACGCAGTACGCCGTCTTCCAGCAGGAGTTCACCAAGGACGTCCCGAGCATCCCGCTGTTCAACCGGCTGGAGGGCCAGGCGGCCAACAAGAACCTGCAGAACTTCCGCACCGACCCCACGGAGTACCTTACGGCCAACGCCCGTGAGTGGACCCTGAGCGATGGCGGCGATGCTATCGTGATGGGCTTCACGCAGGAGCCGGCCTCGCTCTTCGGCCTCGTCGAGAGCGCTGCGGTGACCGTGATGGTCAACCAGCTCATCAGCGCGCTGCCGGCCACCACCTTCAACTACGACTACCAGGCGCTGGACCTGAAGACCCTGCCGACGATCGATAACGGCGGCGCGACCCTGACCGAGATCGAGGTCAGCGAGGGCGATAAGGTCTGGACCACCGCCGGTGAGGCCGCCGAGCTGGCTGCTGGCGTCGAGGTTCGCAACGCGGCTGGCGAGGTCGTGACCTTCGAGGGCACGCCGATCACCATGAGCCAGCTGGCCGTGACCTTCGAGTACAACGACGGCCTGAAGTGGGAGGACGGCGAGCTCGTCAAGCAGGCCGACTTCGAGCTCGGCAACAGGATCTCCTGTGATCCCGACTCGGGCGCGACGTCGTTCACGCTGTGCGACTCCACCCAGAGTATCGAGTTCGCCGGTGACCTGAAGCACACCGTCACCTACCTGCCGGGCGCGCTCTGGCCGGAGTACTCCATCCAGGTCGTCGCCGCCTACCCCTCGCACCAGACGCTGAGCGACGGCCGCAAGCTGGCCGACGTGCCGGCCAGCGAGTGGGCCACCCTCCCCGAGATCGCCGAGGACCCGCTGAGCAGCGGTCCCTACGTGGTGGACTCCTGGGAGAAGGGCCAGCGCATGGTGCTGCGTGCCAACCCGAACTTCTACGCGGGTGAGCCGCCGATCAAGACCATCACCATCCAGTTCATCGCCGACACCAACCAGGCGGTGGCGCAACTCCTCACCGGCGATGTCGATATCATCGACAAGACCACCCTTGGCGCCGGCCCCGAGCTGGAGACGGTGCTGAAGGAGGCCGAGGCGGGCAACATCCAGGCTGAGCTCTCCGCGAGCCCGACCTGGGAGCACATGGACTTCAACCTGTTCGTGAAGTAGCGCGGTGCGCTCCGGGAGGGGAATTGGGGAGGGCCTAGCCCTCCCCTTCTCCCTCCCCTTCCTGCTTTGGAGCTGATCATGACGGCATTTCTCATCAGACGCCTCTTTCAGATGTTCCTTGTTGTTATTCTGTCCTCAATTGCGTCCTACGCTATTTTGAACCTCGCCCCCGGCGGCCCGCTCTCGTTCATCCGTGAGCTCAACCAGAGCGGCCGCAACCGGGTCACCGAGGAAGATATCCAGCGCATCCGCGCGCGTTTCGAGGTTGATATCGCCGTCCCGTACCGCTTCACCCGCTGGCTCGTGGGCCAGCCGCGCGGTCCGATTGAGATCGGTGGTCAGCAGTACCTCGCCGACCTTGTAGTGGGCTGCCAGCAGCCCGGCCAAGTGCGCCTGCGCTACCCCGACGGCACCACCGAGATCATCGAGGAGGGCTGCGCTAACGAGCTGACCCTTGCCGAGCTTGAGGGGCGCCGCGTCAGCCGCGGCATCCTGTTGGGCGACTTCGGTACCTCGCAGGTCATGCTGCGCGACCGTCCGATCAGCCAGCTGCTCGAGAGCCGCCTGCCCTACACGATCGCCCTGATGGGCATCTCGACCCTGATCTCGATCGTGATCGGCGTGGCGATCGGCGTCTACTCGGCGGTGCATCAGTACTCGCGCTTCGACTACACCATGACGACGCTCGCCTTCCTCGGCGCGTCGCTCCCAACGTTCTTCATCGGCATTATGGCCATCCTGCTGTTCGCCATCCTCGCGAAGCAGGCCGGCCTGCCCTACCTCCCGCCCGGCAACGCCACCGCCGCGCGCGACTACGTCGTGCCGCTGATCGGCAAGGTCGAGGCCGAGTCCACCCTCGACTACGTGCTGCACTTCATCATGCCCTGCGCCGTGCTGGTGCTGGTGAACGTGGCCGGCTGGAGCCGCTTTGTCCGCGCCAGCATGCTCGAGGTCCTGCGGGCCGACTACGTCCGCACCGCCCGCGCCAAGGGGGTGAAGGAGCGCCTGGTGGTGCTCAAGCACTCGCTCCGCAACGCACTTATCCCGTTCGTGACGCTGCTGGCCGGCGTGCTCCCCGGCCTTTTCGCCGGCGCGCTCGTCACCGAGACGATCTTCAACTGGCCGGGCATGGGTCGCCTCTTCGTAGACGCCCTCGGCCGCTTCGACTACCCCGTCGCGATGGCGGTTCTCTTCGTGACGATTGTCCTGACACTGATCGGCTATCTGCTGTCGGACATCCTGTACACGGTGGTGGATCCGCGCATCCAGCTCACATAGCGAGACTCTATGACGACGACAACTCCGGCGATTAGCGCCGAGCAGACAGCGGCGCCGCCATCCGAGGGCCAGTGGGCCATCGTCTGGCGGCGCTTCACCCGCCACCGCATGGCGATGATCAGCCTGGTCACGCTGATCCTCTTCCTGGTGGCCTCGCTCCTCGCATCCTACATTACCCCCTACCCGCGCGACCAGTTCGAGCTCGATCGGGTGTTTCTTGCGCCCATGGAGCGTAACCCCGACGGCGGGCTGCATATTCTCGGCACCGATCACATCGGGCGCGACATGTTTACGCGCATCGTCTACGCGGCGCGTATCTCGATCATCCTGGCCGTGGCCGTGGCCACCCTCTCGTCCCTGATTGGGATCGTGATGGGCCTGCTGGCCGGCTTCTTCTTGGGCTGGGTGGACATGCTTATCACCCGCTCGCTGGAGTTCATCTCGACCTTCCCGCTGCTGCCGGTGCTGCTGATCCTCAACTCGATCTTGCTCCAGCAGCCGGAGCTGCTGCCGATCCCCGGCTGGTTCGTCTGGGTCCTGCAGGTCTCCACCGGCGTCCCGACAACCGAGGCCGTCAAGCTGGCGCTGATCGTGATCACCCTCTCGGTGCTGCTCTGGACCGGCACCGCCCGCCTCATGCGCGGCATGGTGCTCTCGGTGCGCGAGCTGGCCTATATTGAGTCCTCGCGCGCGCTCGGGGCCTCGAACCTGCGGATCATCGCCCGGCACGTGCTGCCGAACTCCCTCCCGCCGCTGATCGTGGACTACACGCTGGCGATCAACGGCATCCTGGTGCTCGAGTCGGTGCTCAGCTTCCTCGGCTACGGTGTGCAGGACCCCACCCCCACGTGGGGCAACATCCTGGCGATCGCCGAGAGCAATATGTTCAACTACCCCTGGATGCCGCTCGTGCCGGGCGTGCCGCTGGTGATCTGCGCCCTGGCGGTGAACTTCATCGGCGACGGCCTGCGCGACGCGCTCGACCCGCGCATGGTGATCGGCGGTAAGGGCGCCAAGAAGGACGAGCGCAAGGGCGCCAAGAAGAGCGCCGAGAAGAAGACAACCAAGGCCGCCGCGTAGGCCCCAGTAAGGACGACCCGTGACTACAACACCCGCACCCGCGCCTGCCGCACCCGCGCCGGCCGCCCAGGATGAGCCGCTGCTCGAGGTGCGCGGGCTCAAGACATACTTCTTCACCGAGGGGGGTGTCGTCCAGGCGGTGGACGGCATCGACCTCAGCATCCGTCGCGGCGAGACCCTCGGTATCGTCGGTGAGTCCGGCTCGGGCAAGAGCGTCACCTCGCTCTCGATCATGCGCCTGATCAGCTTCCCCGGCCGCACCGTCGAGGGCAGCGTCCGCTTCGACGGCACCGACCTGCTCAAGCTGCCCGAGGAGGAGATGCGCCACATCCGCGGCAACCGCATCTCGATGATCTTCCAGCAGCCCACCACCTGCCTCAACCCGGTGTTCAAGGTGGGCGAGCAGATCGTCGAGGCGCTCCAGATCCACCAGGGCCTGAGCGCCCCCGAGGCCCGCACGCGTACCATCGAGCTGCTCAGCATGGTGGGCCTGCCTGACCCGCAGCGGCGCGTCGGCCAGTACCCGCACGAGCTCTCCGGCGGCCAGTGCCAGCGCGTCATGATCGCCATGGCCCTGGCCTGTAACCCCGAGCTGCTGATCGCCGACGAGCCGACCACCGCGCTCGACGTGACGATCCAGGCCCAGATCCTTGACCTGATGCTGGCCCTGCGCGAGAGAGTCAACACCGCGATCATCCTGATCACCCACGACCTCGGCGTGGTGGCTGAGATGGCCGACGCGGTGGCCGTGATGTATGCCGGCCAGATCGTCGAGTACGCCGACGTCCGCAACCTGTTCGCGGATCCGAAGCACCCCTACACCCAGGGGCTGCTGGCCTCGATCCCCGTGCTCGGCCAGATCGAGGATGAGCTCGCAACCATCCCCGGTACGGTGCCCAGCCTGGTGGAGCCGCCCGTCGGCTGCCGCTTCAAGGATCGTTGCGCCTACCGCTTCGAGAAGTGCGATGAGGACGTGCCGCTCTTCAACCTCGCCGGCGGCCGTCAGTCCCGCTGCTGGCTCCAGGAGCGCGAGACAGAGGGGGCCATCTGATGACAGCATCCGCGTTCCAGCGGGCCCCGAGCGACACGCTGCTCGAGGTCGATAACCTGGTCAAGCACTTCCCGATCAAGGGTGGGATCCTGCGCCGCACCGTGGCCGTGGTCAAGGCGGTGGACGGCGTCAGCTTCACCGTGAAGCGCGGCGAGACCCTGGGCCTGGTGGGCGAGTCCGGCTGCGGCAAGACTACCACCGGCCGCACTATCCTGCGGCTGGAGAAGCCCACCAGCGGCGAGGTGACGTTCGACGGCAAGGACGTGTTAGGCGCGTCGGGCAGCCGTATGAAGGCGCTCCGCAAGGACATGCAGATCGTCTTCCAGGACCCGTACGCCTCGCTCGACCCGCGCATCACTGTGGGCGAGAGCATCGCCGAGGGCCTGGAGATCCACGGCATCGGCGGCCGCAAGGAGCGCGATGAGCGCGTGCGCGAGGTGCTGGCTAAGGTTGGCATGCACCCCAGCCACACGCAGCGCTACCCCCATGAGTTCTCCGGCGGCCAGCGCCAGCGCATCGGCATCGCCCGCGCTTTGGTGATGAACCCCAAGCTGATCGTCTGCGACGAGCCCGTGTCGGCCCTCGACGTGTCTATCCAGAGCCAGGTGCTCAACCTGCTGCGGAACCTCCAGCAGGAGTACGGCCTGACCTACCTGTTCATCGCGCACAACCTGAGCGTGGTGGAGCACATCAGCAACCGCGTGGGCGTGATGTACCTGGGCAAGATGGTGGAGCTGGCCAACCGGGTGGACCTGTTCCGCCGGCCGCGCCACCCCTACACCAAGGCGCTGATCTCGGCCATCCCGGTGCCGAACCCCACCGTCAAGCGCGAGCGCATTCTGCTCCAGGGGGATGTGCCGAGCCCGATCAACCCGCCGAAGGGGTGCCGCTTCCACCCGCGCTGCTGGATGGCGCGCGATATCTGCCGTGAGCAGGAGCCGGCCTTCGAGGAGAAGTCGCCCGGGCACTTCTCGGCGTGTCACTTCGCCAACGAGGTCTCGTAGCGCGGTGAGCTTGCTCAGTAAACGAGAGAGGAGTGGGGCCAAAGGCCCCCTATGTGACGGGAAGGCCACAGACCCTCCCGTCACATTTTGATCTTATGGTACAATAGTTAACGCAGGGTCTACTTCACATAAAGCAATCCCAGGTAACTCGTGCACGTGAGTTCGTGCAGAGCGGGGTTTTGGGCCGGGTGCCCCCGAGGAAAAACATCTCCGGTTTTTTCTAACCCGGCAGGATTGCTAGAACCCACCTCTCACGTGACGATGCTGTGGGTCGTCGGTTGGTATTCGCGCTTCTGAAGCAGCCTGGGTGACATGAATGGCACCATTGCTTGAAGTCCGCAATCTCGAAACGCACTTTAAAACCCAGGACGGCGTCGTCAAAGCGGTCAATAACGTATCGTTCCATGTGAACCGCGGTGAGACTCTCGGTATCGTCGGCGAGAGCGGCTCTGGCAAAAGCGTCACCTCGCTCTCCGTCATGCGGCTGATCCCCAACCCCCCTGGACGCATTGCTGGCGGGCAGATCATGTTCGATGGCGAGAACCTCCTCGACTACACCGAGGAGGAGATGCGCCACATCCGCGGCAACCGGATCGCGATGATCTTCCAGGATCCGATGACGTCGCTCAACCCGGTGCTGACGATCGGGCGGCAGATCACCGAGTCGCTCGAGCTCCATATGAAGCTCACCTCCAAGGAGGCCCGCGGCCGCGCGGTCGAGCTGCTCGGCATGG
>JBDLTZ010000192.1:0-44855 GCA_039805565.1 Chloroflexota bacterium
GACGGCAACTACAACAACCGCGGCGAGCTCTACCTGCGCCACCGCCACGAGGGGGTGGACCTGAAGATGGACTACGCGCGCGATACGATGCGTAACATCCATAAGATCTGGACCCGCCCGGTGCACCTGGAGACGATGGTAGAGGATAAGCGCCGCTTGATCTCGTTCGATGGTCGTGACTACAGCGAGCGCAAGATCGACTAGCGCGGCAGGAGACGGCTAAGGAACGCGCGGAGGCGCGGGTCGGTGGCTCGTAGCTTGCACCTCCCCGCTCTCTATGAGCGCTATGACAGAGGAGAAGTGAGATGACCCTCGGCAAGCAGATGGTGGAGACCCTCAGGCGCTTAGCCGCCGAGGGCCCCGAGACGGTGAACACGCTGGCGTGGGGCGAGGGCGACCGTTGCATCGGCGTGGATGTGGATCGCGCACACGCCCGCCTGGACTTCGTGGACCACGACCGCTACAGCGTGGCGCTGCGGGCGCTGGAGGTTGAGCTGGACGCGCGCTCGGCGCCCGTGGACGCGCGCGCCGAGCTGAGCGCCCGCGCCGCCGAGGTGACGCGCCGGCTGAGCTACCTTGAGGAGCCGCTGGCGGTGTGGGAGCTGGAGGGCGGCGAGCGCACGGCGCAGCTGCGCTCCTCGCCGCCGCAGCGCGAGGGCGAGGAGATCTTCTACTGGGAGGTGGCGCTGCGCGGCGGCGAGCGGCCGGCGGCGAGCATCACCCGGTACCGCTGGACGCCCGGCATGCCTGAGCGCGAGCCGGTGGTGTACCCGGCCACCTTCGCGCTGATCGGGCGCATTGCCGATAGCCTGGGCGTGGCGCTGGCGGAGTAGGGCTCTTAGGCCAACGACCGACCGCCGACGACCAACGGCCGACCACCGACGACCAACGGCCGACCACTGACCGCCGAGGACAGACCAAGGGCCAAGGACCAAGGACCGGGAACCGGGGACTGACCAAGGACCAAGACAGGTGACAGCCGTGGTACACTACGGCGAGTGAGTGGCGAGCGTGACCACTCACCCCTGGTCCTTGGTCTTTGTTCGTCTTCCGTCCTTGGTCTTTCGTCTTTGGTCTCCTAACCTATGCCCACCACGATCGCCGCCGCTCTGGCCGAGGCCAGCCATACCCTGCGCGCCACGAGCCCAACGCCGCGCCTGGACGCCGAGCTGCTGCTCGCCCACGCGCTGGGCTGGTCGCGCGCGCGGGTGCTGGCCGAGGGGCGCGCGTCGCTGCCGCCCGAGCCCTGCGCCGCCTTCGCCGCCCTCGTGGCCCGCCGGGAGGCGCTGGAGCCGGTGGCCTACCTCGTGGGGCGGCGCGAGTTCTACGGGCTAGACTTCTCTGTGGACCGGCGCGTGCTGGTGCCACGGCCGGAGACCGAGCTGCTGGTGGAGCTGGCGCTGGGCCTCGCCCGGCGACTGACGGCAGACCACCGACCACCGACCACCGATGGCAGACCGGGGCCAGCTACAACCGCGGACGCCGTGGCGGCGCCCGACGGCCCTTCGTCCCCGGTTCTTCGCCCTCCGTCTGTGCTCGTGGCAGATATAGGCACAGGCAGCGGCTGCATCGCGGTGGCGGTAGCGGCGAACCTGTCCGGCGCGCGGGTCTACGCCACCGACGCTTCCCCTGACGCGCTGGAGGTAGCGCGGCTGAACGCCGAGCGCACCGGCGTGCTTGGGCGCGTGGAGCTGCTGCGGGGCGACCTGCTGGAGCCGCTGCCTGAGCCGGTGGACCTACTGCTGAGCAACCCGCCCTATACACTGCTGGACGAGGTGGACGAGGGGGTCCGGCGACACGAGCCGCACCTGGCGCTGGACGGCGGGCCGGACGGGCTCGCGCTCTACCGGCGCCTGCTGTCCCAGGCGCCCGCGAAGGTACGGGCCGGCGGCGCTGTGCTGCTGGAGATCGGCGCGTGGCAGGGCGCGGATGTGGCGACGATGGCGCGGGCGGCCTTCCCAGACGCGGACGTGGCCGTCCACCAGGATCTGGCCGGGCGCGATAGGGTGGTGGCGGCGCTGCTACGGCTCTGAGGGGCGCTGCCTCAGGCCGGGGGACGGGGGCGCAGCCCCCGAGGAAAACATCTACCCACATCCGTTCTGCGGCAGCAGAACACAAGAACACAGAGGACACCGTGCAATACAAACTACTCGCGCTGGATCTGGACGGGACGGTGATGGGCCACGACCTCGTGATCCACCCGGAGGTGCGCGCGGCGATCGGTGAGGCGCGCGCCGCAGGCGTCCACGTGACCCTGGCCACCGGCCGGATGTACTTCTCCACGATCCCCTACGCGCGCGAGTTGGGCATCGACACGCCGCTGATCTGCTACCAGGGCGGCATGGTGCGCGACCCGCGCAGCGGCGAGATCCTGCACCACATCACCATGCCGGGGGACGCGGCCGCCGAGGCGCTAGTGGCCCTGGCCGAGAACGATATCTTCGCACTGACGTACATCGACGAGAGGCTGCACATCCCCGCCATGCGCCCCGAGCTCGACGCCTACCTGCACTTTCACCCCGAGGGCGTGGAGGTGGTGGTGGAGCCTGAGCTCGTAGCGCTGGTACGTGAGCGCCCGCCGACGAAGATCCTGATCACGGCCGAACCGCAGACGGTGGAGAGCGAGCTGGCGCGCATGGCCGCGCTCTTCGGCGACCGGATCAGCGTCGTGCGCTCGCACGCGATCTTCGGCGAGCTGACGCCCCCCGGGATCAACAAGGGCGCCGCGCTGGCCATGCTGGCCGACGACCTGGGCGTACGGCGTGAGGAGATCATGGCGATCGGCGACCAGGAGAACGACGTGCCGATGCTCTCGTGGGTCGGGCTCGGGGTGGCGATGGGCAACGCGGTCCCCGCGGCAAAGGCCGTTTCGCAGGCCGTGGCCCCGACGGTGGAGGAGGCCGGCGTGGCCTGGGCCATCCGGCGCTACATCCTCGGTGCGTAGCGCTGAGGCGTCCCACCGGCTGTCAAATAAGGTATTGCGCCGCCGGGACGTATCACATATAATGACGGGCGCGCCAGGGCGCCAGAAATATGCGCTTATGAACGACAGAGGCCAGAGTCCTCACGGACCCTGGCCCTCGTGTCAGAGCGGCGGCGGAGTTAGCGGGACTTGTACATCGTCCGCAGGCAGCTCGTGCAGACCTTCATCTGCACCTGCAGGCCGTCGCCGATCGTCACCTTCGTCTTCTGAATGTTGGCCTTAAAGGTGCGGTTGGTCTTGGGGGCGCGGCGGAACCAGCCGCCGGAAGCCTGGTGCCGAATGTTTCGGCCGAACGTCACACCCTTGCTGCAGATCTCACACTTTGCCATAATACCTGGGCCTCCTCGGCGCCGCCGAGACGCGTAAAGATAATCGGAACACACTGGTTAGGCACTATACCATATCCTGTTACCGAGCGCAACAACTCAGGCGAGCGATACTGCATATGAGCAACGTCGAACACACCACCAGCGAGCTGCCCGCAGGGCGCATCGAGGTCATGCCTCGAGCGATCGCCACCATCGCCGCGCGGGCAGCCCGCACGCTGAGTGGCGTGGCCGGACTCGTGCCCCCCACCGCCCGTGATGGCACAGCCCAGGTGCTGCCCGCGCACGCCGCCCACCGTGGCGTAGAGGTCCACCTCCGCGGCGATGAGCTCACCGTCGAGCTGTATCTTATCGTGGCGTATGGGGCGCCGGTCGCCGACGTCGCGCGGAGCACACAGGAGCGCGTGCGCGAGGCGCTCGAGCACGCGCTCGGGAGCCCAGTCGCCCGCGTCCACGTACGTGTGCAAGGCCTAGGCGACCCAGCGTAAGCACGACGCCCCTGTACAACCCACTATCGTAACAGCATAACCACAGAGGTACAATGGCTATGGCAAGCATCAAGATTGTTACTGACAGCTCATGTGATATCCCGCTCAGCACCGCCCACGAGCTCGGGATCGAAGTCATACCGATGCACCTGCAGGTCGGCGAGCAGACCTACCGGGCGGGACTAGACATGACGAATGACCAGTTCTACCAGGCGATGCAGGAGAGCAAGGCCAAGGTGTCCTCGCACACCCCTCCGACCACGGCGTTCGAGCAGGTCTACCGCCGGCTGGCGATGGAGCACGAGTACATCTTCTCAGTGCACCTCTCGGGCCGGCTCGGCGCGAACTACCGCACCGCACAGCAGGCCCGCAGCCGGCTCCCGGCCTCGGCTACACGCCTGGAGATCGTGGACAGCAAGCTGGCCTCGATGGCGCTCGGCACCGTGGTGCTGCATGCCGCCCGCGCGGTGCGCGACGGGTCCGGCCCGGCCGAGACAGCCAAGCTGATCAACATGCTGATCCAGAGCTCGCACCTGGTATTCTTCGTGGACACGATCGAGTACCTCGAGCAGAGCGGCCGGCTCTCGCTGGCCACGGCGGTGCTCGGATCGATGCAGCGCATCAAGCCGCTGATGCTCCTGGACGAGGGTGAGATCGTGCCGTACGAGCGCACTCGCACGCGCGCCAAGGCGATCGAGGGGCTCTACACCTTCGTCGAGGACTTCCCGCGAGTCCACGAGGTCACTGCTATGTACGCCACCACTCCCGAGGACGTAGACAAGCTGCTGGAGAAGGTTGACCCGATCTTCCCGCGCAACCGGGTGCAGATGGCGCAGTTCGGCCCCAGCTTCGGCGCTCACCTCGGCCCGGGCGCGATGGGCGTGGCGGTGTTCGAGGGAATAGACTAGCGAGCAGTGAGTCGTGAGTCCTCAGCGGCGAGGGCTCGGCGCCTCCTCTGGCAGCGCCGAGCACGAGGCTCTGCTCATCAACTCTTTCTGACGACCACCCACCACCACTATGGACGGCAAAGACCAGATCATACAGCTTGGCAAGGTGCTGCGCCAGGAGCTGGACAGCGGCTGCGAAGACAGCGCGGCCGAGGGCGGCCTCGAGCGCTTCCTCACCTCGTGGCGCCTGGAGGCCAACGGGGCGCTGTCGCACGAGCCGGTGCGCCAGGCCCTCGAGCTGCTCGCCGGCTATAGCGTCTTCGACCACCCCACGCGCCGCGCCCGGCTCGGTATTGCGATCGAGGGGCTGCGGAACCTCTTCCGCCCGGCCGCCGTCGCTGCTCCCAACCAAGGTTCAGCAGTCGGGGCGCGCGGCTCAGGCACGACATCTGCACCCGCGCAAGACTCACGGCCCAAGGCTCACGACTCAAAGCCCGCCAAGCCCCTCTCCCTCGGCTCCCCGCTCTCAGAGGTGCACGGCATCGGCAAGGCCAACGCCACCGCCTTCAGCCGCCTCGGGGTGAAGACGGTGGAGGACCTGCTCTACCACTTCCCGCACCGCTACGACGACTACAGCTCACACAAGACAGTGGCCGAGCTGAAGTTCGGCGAGGTCGAGACCGTGGTGGCCACCGTGAGCGACGTCCGCACCTTCGGTATGAAGAATGGCCGCGGCGGGGTGGAGGTGCTGCTGAGCGACCACACCGGCGATCTGAAGGCGGTGTTCTTCAACCAGCCGTGGCTCGCCAAGCAGCTCCAGCCCGGCACGCGGGTGGTGGCGAGCGGCAAGGTAACCGCCGACAGCCGCACTGGCATGCGCTCGATGGCCGCGCCGGAGTGGCAGCCCTATACCGAGGACGGCCTGGTGCACGCCGGGCGGCTGGTGCCGGTGCACCCGCTGACGAAGGGGCTGATCGAGCGCGGCACCCGCACGATCATCAAGCAGGTGGTGGACCGGGCCGCGCCGCTGGCGGTAGACCATCTGCCCGCGGCCGTGTGCGATCGCGCTGGGCTGATGCCGCTGGCGCAGGCCCTGGCGCAGATCCACTTCCCGGACAACAAAGAGTTGCTGGAGCGCGCGCGCCGCCGCCTCGGCTTCGACGAGTTCCTCTTCATCCAGCTGGGCGTGCTGGAGCGCAAGGTGCTGTGGCAGTCCGAGCGCGGCTACCCGATCGCCTTCAACGAGGAGGTCCACGAGGCGTTCCTCGCCCGGCTGCCGTTCCACCTGACCGGCGCGCAGGTGCGGGCGCTCGAGGAGATCTTCCACGACATGGCCCGGCCAGTGCCGATGGCGCGCCTGCTCCAGGGAGACGTGGGCAGCGGCAAGACGGCAGTGGCCGCGGCGACGGCGCTCCAGGCGGTGGCCGCCGGCTACCAGGCGGCGATCATGGCCCCCACCGAGATCCTGGCAGAGCAGCACTACCGCGGCCTCACCGGGCTGCTGGGCAAGGTGCGCGTGCCGCGGCCGGAGAGCCCCGCCGACGCCGAGCCCCCCGAGCGCCAGGCCGAGCTCGACGAGATCAAGCGGCTGCTCGGCATGTCGTTCGAGGAGGACATGGAGGGCCAGGGTGTGCGCGTGGCGCTGCTCACCGGCAGCCTCGGCGCGCGCGAGCGGCGCAAGGTGCTGGAGGGGATTGCGCGCGGCGACGTGGACCTGATCGTCGGCACGCACGCGCTGATCACCGAGAGCGTGCAGTACGCCCGGCTCGGCGCGGTGATCGTAGACGAGCAGCACCGCTTCGGCGTCGAGCAGCGCCAGCGCCTCAAGGACAAGGGCTTCAACCCGCACATGCTGGTGATGACCGCCACCCCCATCCCGCGCACCCTCACGCTGACGATCTACGGCGACCTGGACACCTCGGTGCTGGACGAGCTGCCCCCCGGCCGGCAGGAGATCAAGACGCGCTGGATCACCTCGCCCGAGCGCGACAAGGCCTACAAGCACCTGCGGCGCGAGATCAGCCGCGGGCGCCAGGCCTTCGTGATCTGCCCGCTGGTGGAGGAGAGCGAAAAAATCGACCTGCCCTCGGCCGAGGAGATGTACCAGAAGCTCTCGAGCGAGGTCTTCCCCGACCTGCGGGTGTCGCTCATCCACGGCAAGATGCTGCCGCGCGAGAAGGACGCCATCATGGTGGCCTTCCGAAACCACGAGTATGACATCCTGGTGGCGACAGCGGTGATCGAGGTGGGCATCGACGTGCCGAACGCCACGACGATCCTGATCGAGGGGGCCGAGCGCTTCGGCCTGGCGCAGCTGCACCAGTTCCGCGGCCGGGTGGGGCGCGGCATCCACCAGAGCTTCTGCATCCTGATCTCGGACAAGGAGAACGAGCAGACGAAGCAGCGGCTCGAGGCGATGGAGGAGACGCGCGACGGCTTCCGGCTGGCCGAGATCGACCTGCAGCTGCGCGGGCCCGGCGAGTTCTTCGGCACGCGGCAGAGCGGCACGCCCGACCTGAAGATCGCACAGCTGGCCGATACGCGCCTGCTGCACGCCGCCAACCACGAGGCGCAGAAGATCCTGCTCGACGACCCGAAGCTGGCGAAGGAGGAGCACCGCCTCCTGCGCGCCAAGGTGGACGCCTTCTGGGTCGACGCTATGCAGGCGGGGTAGGGGTGTACAGCGCGTGAGCTTCGATGACACGCTCCTCTGCCTCTACCGCGTCTCCGTCACCTTGCGGATGCCGCGCGGGCGGTCCACGTCGTAGTCGCGCGCGTGGGCCAGCGCCATGGCGAAGAGCTGGCCAGGCACGATCGCCGTGAGCGGCGAGGCCCACTCGGGCAGCGGCGCGGGCAGACGCACGGCCGTTCGCGCCATCGCCAGAAGCGCGTCGTCATCGCTGACGATGATCGTCTCCGCGCCACGCTCCTTCAGCGTCCCCACGAACTGCCGAATCTCGGGCAGCATCACCCCCGAGGGCGCGATCACCACCGCCGGGAAGGCCTCCTCCACCAGCGCCAGCGGCCCGTGCAGGAAGTCGGCGCTGCTGTAGGGCTCGACCATGGTGTAGGTGAGCTCCTTCAGCTTGAGGGCCAGCTCGAAGGCGGTGGCATAGTTGAAGCCGCGCCCAATCACCACGCAAGCCTTCATGTACCGGTAGCGCTCTGCGAAGCGCTGCACCTCCGGCAGTACCGCCAGCGTCCGCGCCACAGCGTCCGGCACTGAGCGCAGCACGCCCAGCATCTCCGAGTCGCCGGCCAGCGCAGCGCTGACGAGGCCGAGCGCCATGAGCTCGCTGGTGTAGGTTTTGGTGGCGGCCACCGAGCGCTCCTGGCCGGCGTGCAGGCCGATGACCAGCTCAGCGACGCGGCCCAGGTCCGACTCAGGGATATTGGTGATGGCGGCCGTGAGCGCCCCCTGGCGGCGGCCCTCAGCCAGTACCGAGACGATGTCGGGGCTCTTGCCGCTCTGGCTGATGCCGAGCACCAGCGCGTCGTCGAGGCGCGGCGGCCGCTGGTAGATCGTGAATAGGCTCGGCGTGGCGAGCGCAACCATCAGGCCATTCACGGCCCCGAGCAAGTACTGGGCGTAGCGCGCGGCGTTGTCGCTCGTGCCACGCGCCGCGATCACGACATGCCGCACCCCGCGCCGCCGCACCTCCTCCGCCAGACTCACGGCCGTAGCCTCCTCGCGTCGCAGCACCTCCGCCAGCACCGCGGGCTGCTCGTGGATCTCCTGGTACAGGTGGGTCTGCTCAAGCATCGCGGGTCTCCTTTCGCGCCGCACACTACGGCCTACTGTACCACAGCTCTGCCCCCAGCTACCAGGCCTGGGAGCAGGGGCGGCTACGCTTCCCGCGCGCCGGGGAGACGCCTCCCCCAGTACTCGCGGGGCATGACGTGTGGGGGCGGGCGGCAGACGACCCGATCGTGCCGGAGGTGCTGCACGCCACGCACGAGCGACACAAGGCCCTGGGCCAGGGCCTTGTGTCGCTCGTGCTCTACGGCCACCTGCAGCCGCTCATCGGCGACGCGGCCGACCTCTACGGCTTCGAGGTCGAGCCGCTGGTGCGCGCGCTGATCGCGCCGCGCTTAGAGAGACCCCAAGCGTAGACGCCGCCGGCCACGAGCAGCAGCACGACGATCAGCGCCAGTAGATTGTGCGCCAGCACCGCGATCACGATTGTAATGATCGACAGGATCGCCGCCGCCACGAACGTCACGACACTGATCGCGAAGCCGCTAATGTCGCCGAGGATCGGCAGCACGTCGAGGAAGGCCGTGATCGGGCCGAAGACCATCGACAGGCCGATCCACATCATCAGGAAGCCGACGAGGCGCAAGATCCAGCCGATCACGACAAACTCCGTGTGAAGCGACTCGATCGCATTCGCGCGCCCACCCTCTACGGCCCGGTAGAACACGTCCTCGCCGCGGTGCAGGTACGGTGCGACGGTATCCCCCTCGAGCGTGCCGAACGCCGTGACCTGCGCGCCCACGGGCAGCGCCCTGTAGGAGATCCGCACATCACCGACCTGCGGGCTCTGCGGCGTGCCGAGGCCCTGGAAGATATACTTGCCCTCGAGACGCGCGCCCTCGACCGGCGTCACCATCTCGGGCGTAAGCCTGAGCTCCTGGCCGCCAGGCAGCCCGATCTCCGCCGCCACAAGCTGGTAGGCGCCGACTGAGAGCTGCGCCGCCCGCAGGTCGCGCCCCTCGACCGACAGGGGCGGATTCTCGTGACCGGCTGGAACCTCAAAGCCGCTCGAGTTCGCAGGGGAGCTAGTCCACTTCTTGGAGTAGGTGTAGGTGGTGGTGGTGGTGCTCCCGCCGCCGATGTTGTCGCGCGTCTCGCTGGAGCTCTGCTCCTCCCATGCGTACATCTCGACCACGCGCTGGAGGTTCACGTAGGCGCCCGGCTTCAGGTAGGGCTCATCGCCGAGCGGCTCGGCGGCCGAGAGCGGGCCGCTCACCGAGACGAACTTCCCCTCGGCGCCACGATCCACCGCCGAGGCCTCAACCGCAGTGCTGCCTCGGGCCACCACCGACCAGTCGGTGCGGCCCTCGTTGACCCATAGGAGCACGAACGACCCGAGGAACAGCAGGGCGCCGATCAGTGCGCCCACGAACGAGTTCATGATCTTGCCGCCCCAGCTAGTGTGTGTGACCTTGGTGTAGCTCTGTCCCATTGGCTGGTCGCCTCTTCCTCGTGCAACAACGAATGCTCGGACGCGCGCCGCATGCATGCGTGACGCTCACTGCTAGTATAGCCGAGTTGCTGAACAAGAGACGAACCGCCGGGCGGTCGTGCTACGAGGGAAGTACGTAGCGAAGGGTGGAATTCCCGCCGTGCTATACTCACCGGCATTCGAACACCTTTGGAGTGAGAGAGGGGCGCCGTGCAGCTGTACGTGCTGGACTACGGCCTGTTTCAGGTCCATGAGAACGGACGGATCATCGGCATCCCCGGCTTCCTGATCGTGGCCGGCGATCGCGTGGTCCTCGTCGATACCGGGTTCCCGGCGCGCTATGCCGCGGACCCAGATGGCGCCGCGCGGGCCGATGGGCTCGATGCGTTCGGGCGGGTCGTCTCGCTGAGCGCCGAAAACCTGCCGGCGGCGCAGCTCGCGCGGGCGGGGTTCGCGCCCAGTGATGTCACTCACCTGGTGCTGACCCACACGCACATCGACCACGTGGGGGGGATCGGTGCGTTCCCGGGGGCGACGATCGTGGTGGGCAGGGCGGAGCGCGCGCTAGAGCGGCCGCTGTACTGGGAGGGGGGCACGGGGCCGGAGTGGCCGGAGGCGACGTACCTGGAGGTGGAGCGCGACACGCAGCTCGCGCCGGGGATCAAGCTGCTGAGCACGCCGGGCCACTCGCCGGGGCACCTATCGCTGCTGGTGCGGCTGCCGCGCACCGGGCCGCTGCTGCTCACGGGTGACGCCATCAACCGGCCGGACGAACTCGAGGACAGGGCGTTCCGCGGGGCGTGGGACCCGCTCAAGGCGCGCGCGAGCGCCGAGCGCCTGATGCAGCTCGCGTCGAGCCTCGGGGCGTCGGTGATCTTCGGGCACGACCCAGAGCAGTGGCCGAAGCTGCGGAAGGCGCCCGAGTATTACGATTAGCGGTAGGGATGAAGCAGATACGCTGCTCCACACCTACCGCACGTCCCGCCCCTGGTTCAGAATGATCACGTTGCCGCTGGAGCAGTCCCCGGCGGGTGAGGCCAGGAACGCCACCCAGGCGGCAATCTCGCCCGGCTCCATCGGCGCGCCTCGCGGCATCGCGGCCAGCGCCCGGTCGAGGACGTCGGGCGGGACGACATCGAACAGGTCGGTGCGCGTCATGGCCGGGGCGATCGAGTTGACGGCGATGCGCTCGCGGGCGTAGCGGCGCGCGAGGTGCTTGGTGAGGTTGTCGAGCGCGGCCTTGCTGGCGCGGTAGTGGGCCGGGTCGAAGACGTCGAAGTTGTAGGCGCCGTTCGACGAGATGTTGACGATCTTCTTGACGCCAGGGCGCGGCAGCATGAGCGGGATCGCGTGCTGGCAGCAGAAGAAGGCGCTCTCGAAGTTGACCGCCATCTGACGCCGCAGCTCCTCGGGCGTGATGTCCACGAAGTCGTTCATGAAGCAGGTGCCGGCGTTGTTCACCAGCAGGTCGAGCCCGCCGTGCTCCTGCGCCACCCGATCGAACAGCGCCCGCACAGCATCGGCGTCAGCCACGTCGGCGGCGTACGGGGTGAAGCGGCCGTCGCCCACCCCAAGCTGCCCCCTCACCCCCGCGAGCCCCTCTTCGTCCAGGTCTACGCCCAGCACCGTAAAGCCGTCACGCAGCAGCGCCCGCACAATGGCGAGGCCGATACCGCGCGCGGCTCCGGTGACAAGGGCGATCCGGTCTGACATGTCATCTCCTTCCGGTTGGAGTAGGCTTAGAGCAATGGTATAGAGTTCGTGAGCGTTTTCTTCGGGGTGCGCCCCCATCCCCCGCTTTCGAGGGGCTATACCCCTTCCCCGCCCTGCGCCCGCTCCGGCTGTCGCTACGGCCGCTCGCCGCGCGCCAGGGCGCGCGCGATCTGGTTATGTCGATCGACGATCGGCTGGAGCTCGATGCCGAGCAGCCGCCCCTCTTGCACGCGCACCACACCACTGATGACGCTGAGATCGACCTGTGGCGGCTGGCAGAAGACCAGCGCGGCCAGCGGGTCGTGGACGGCCCCCCCCGCAAGACCGAGCGTGTCGAGCCGGTAGCCGATCAGGTCGGCAGCCATACCCGGCGCGAGCAGGCCGATGTCGTCACGGCCGAGGACCTCGGCGCCGCCGCGGGTGGCGAGGCGCAGGGCATCGCGCGCGGTGAGCAGGGGCCCTGCGGCGTCGGGCACGTCGAGCGAGGCGGCGAGGCGGTGGAGCAGCAGCGCCTGGCGCGCCTCGGCCAGCATGTGCGAGCCGTCGTTGGAGGCCGAGCCGTCCACGCCCAGGCCCACGCGCGCGCCCGCTCCGAGCAGACCGCGCAGCGGCATCACACCGGAGGCCAGGCGCATGTTGGAGGTGGGGCAGTGGGCCGCGCCGGTGCGGGTGCGCCCGAGGCGCAGCACCTCGTCGGCGCCGGGGTGAACCATGTGCGCGTGCCAGACATCCTCGCCCACCCAGCCGAGGTCCTCGGCCAGCTCGACGGGCGTGCGCCCGAACTGCGCCAGGCAGTAGGCGTGCTCGTCGCGAGTCTCGGCCAGGTGCGTGTGGGAGTGGACGCCGTAGCTGCGGGCGAGGGCGACGCTCTCGCGCATCAGGTCGGGCGAGACCGAGAACGGCGAGCAGGGCGCGAGCACGACGCGCAGCATCGCGTGGGGCTTGGGGTCGTGGTACTGCTCGATCAGGCGGCGCGAGTCACGCAGGATGTGCTCCTCATCCTCCACCACGCGGTCTGGCGGCAGGCCGCCCTTCGACTCGCCCACCGACATGGAGCCGCGGGCGGCGTGGAAGCGGAAGCCCATCTCGTGCGCCGCCTGGATCTGGTCGTCAAGGCGGGCGCCGTTCGGCCAGAGGTAGGTGTGGTCCGAGGCAGTGGTGCAGCCGGAGAGCATCAGCTCGGCGATCGCAACCTTCGTGCTGACGTAGACCGCCTCGGGGGTGATGCCGGACCAGATCGGGTAGAGCGTGCGGAGCCACGGGAACAGGCCGGCGTCCTGGGCGGCTGGCACGGCGCGCGTGAGCGTCTGGGTGAAGTGGTGATGGGTGTTGACCAGGCCGGGGAGCACGACCATGCCGCGCGCGTCGATCACCGTGTCGGCCGTCTGCGGCAGGTCGGCGGCGGGGCCAACCTGCCGGATGACGCCATCCTCGGCGTACAGCGCGCCGCCCGCGATGCGCGTGTCGGCGTCGTCCATTGTGGCGAGGAGCGCGGCGTCTCTGACAAGCAGCGTGGCCATCGGCTACTCCTCCACGAGCTCGAAGAGGATGTCCTGCGCGCCCTGCCAGAGGACGAGCTTTCCGAGCGCGGCGAAGTGCTCCTGGCCCTCGGTGACAGTGAGGAAGTGGTTGCCGGCGAGCTGGCCGACTTTCGAGGCGAAGCAGGCGCTGCCGTAGGGGAACAGGATCTCGGTCTCGCTGAGCCCGCCGGGGTGGAACAGGATGTCGCCGCGCGAGGGGTGGCTGGTGTGGTTCTCGAAGCCCACGCCGAGGTTGAACTCGCCGAGCGGGATCCAGCAGGCCTCGCCGCTCCAGCGGGCGTGGATGATCTTCTGGCGATAGGGGAGCAGGTCGCGGAAGGCGGCGCATGTCTGCGGCGCGAGCTCCTCCTCCATGCGGGCGAGGAAGGTGTACGGGCCGGCGGTGATTCGTAGCGCTGTCACTGGAACTCCTTGCCCCTGGCGGGGCGTCCTATTCACGAACATGGAAACATGTTTTCGGAGGGCGCAGCCCTCCGTGCCTCCCCGGGATCAGCGCGAGATGGCCTCGAGCACGCGCTCGGGGGTCATGGGCTGCTGGCTGAGCCAGGCGCCGGTGGCGTCGTTGATAGCGATGGCGATGGCGGCGGCGAGCGGCACCAGCGGCATCTCGGACATGCCGCGGGCGCCGAAGGGGCCGTTCGCGTCAGCCAGCTCCAGGATGACCGGCACGATCTCATCGGGCATGTCGAGCGCAGTGGGCAGCAGGTAGGTGCTGAAGTGCGGCGTGCGAACGATGCCGTCCTTCACCTGAAAGTGCTCGATCAGCGCGTAGCCGAGCGCCTGGGCCACGCACCCCTCGATCTGCCCCTCGACCTGCTGGCGGTTGACGGCCCGGCCGACATCGTGGGCGCTGACGACGCGCAGCACGCGCACCTGGCCGGTGAGGGTGTTGACCTCGACCTCGACGGCCTGGGCGACGTAGCCGTAGCAGTAGTTGGGCGTGCCCGCGCCGCTGACCGGGTCGAGCGACGTGGTTGCCGGCGGGCGGTACTGGACAGTGGCGCGGGCCGGGCGCTCCTCGTCCTCCCAGGCACGCAGCGCGGCGGCACAGGCGTCGTGGACCGCCCGGCCGCCCATCAGGGTCATGCGGGAGGCCGAGGCACTGCCAGCGTTGGGCGCCTGGCTGCTGTCGTCGGTGACCATCTGGACGCGCTCGAGCGGCAGGCCGAGGCGCTCGGCGGCGATCTGGCGTAGGGCAAGGTGCGTGCCCTGGCCTACCTCAGCGGCGCCGACGCGCACCACCGCCTGCTCGACCACCGCCCCGCCGTGGAGCTCGACGGTGGCGGTGGACTGCTCGGGGTAGCCGAAGGAGTAGCCAACGTTCTTGATGCCGCAGGCCACGCCGACGCCGCGACGGAGGTGCGAGCGCTGAGTGCTGAGTGCTGAGTACTGAGTGCTGAGTGCTGAGTGCTTGCTGAAGCTTGAGTGCTGAGTGCTGAAGCTTGAGTGCTGAGTGCTGAGTGGCAGCATTCCAGCAGATACGGGCGAGCTATCGGCAACACCCCTGGACTCAGCACTCAGTACTCGCCTCTCAGTACTCGCGCGGAGGGCCGCCTCCAGGCACTCGCGGACGCTGACGCCGGGCGGGAGGACATGCTGGGTCGGCTCGACACTGCCCTCGCGGTAGAGGTTGATGCGCCGCATCTCGACGGGGTCGATCCCGAGCGCCTGAGCCAGCCGCGTGACCATGATCTCGCTGGCGAACTGGGCCTGGGGCGCGCCGAAGCCGCGGAAGGCCCCGCTGGGGATGTTGTTGGTGTAGACAGCGTACCCATCGGCGGAGATGTTGGGCACCGCGTAGCAGCCCGAGGCGAACAGCGCCGCGACCTTGACCACCTCGGCGCTGGTGGAGGCGTAGGCGCCGCCGTCAGCCACCACGATGGACTCCACAGCCGTGATCGTGCCATCGCGGCGGGCGCCCCAGCGGCAGCGCACCGTGATCGGGTGGCGCTTGTGGTGGGCGATCATGGACTCCTCACGGGTCCAGACGAGCGCCACGGCCCGGCCAAGCTTCCAGGCGGCGAGCGCAAGCAAGTGCTGGACGCTCAGGTCCTCGCGCCCGCCGAAGGCCCCGCCGATCGCGGCGTAGCGCACCACCACCTGCTCCTCAGGGAGCTGGAGCATGGCGGCGATCTGACGCCGGTCCTCGTGCAGCCACTGGCCGGCAGTCTCCACCACCACGCGGCCCTGCTCGTCCACAAAGGCGACACCGGCCTCGGGCTGGAGGAAGGCGTGCTCCTGCCACGAGGTGCTGTACTCGCCCTCGAGCACCACGTCGGCCTCGGCGAAACCGCGCGCGACGTCCCCCTTGCGAATGGGCAGGTGGAACAGCACGTTGCTGCCGCGCTCCTCGTGGACCAGCGGCGCGCCGGGCTGCATAGCCTCGAGCGGGCTCGTAGCGGCGGGCAGATCCTGGTAGCTGACGCGCACCAGGCGCGCGCCCGCCTCGGCGGCAGCCTCGGTCTCGGCGACCACCAGGGCCACCTTGTCGCCCTCGAAGCGCACCCTGTCCCCGCAGAGCGCCGGCTGGTCGTGCTCGATCAGGCCGTAGGCGTTGTAGGGCACGTCGGCGGCGGTGAGCACCGCGACGACGCCGGGGTGGGCAAGCGCGGCCGAGGTATCGACCGCCACGATGCGCGCATGGGGGCGGCGGGCGAAGACCACCTTGAGATGCAGCATGCCAGGCCGCACCAGGTCGCCGGGGTAGCGCGCCGCGCCCGTGACCTTGCCGAGCGCGTCGGGGCGCGGGAGTGATGCGCCAATCAGTGATGTCATACGTGCTCCGGTAGGTTCAGCTGAGCAGCCGCGGCGCGCACGGCGTCCAGGATCTTGCGGTAGCCGGTGCAGCGGCAGATGTTGCCGCTGAGCGCGGTGCGGATCTCCTCATCGCTCGGGTTGGCGCGCTCCTCCAGCAGCTTGGCTCCGGCCATGAGCATGCCGGGGATACAGTAGCCGCACTGGACGGCGCCGCACTCGATGAAAGCGCGCTGGAGGGGGTGGAGTGGAGCGTGCTGAGTCGCGAGTGCTGAGTGCTCAGCCTCGAGCCTTGAGTCGTGAGTCGTGAGTCGTGAGTGCTCCGCCTCGATATCCCTGGGTGACGGGGCACCCGCGGCGCCGGCCAACCCCTCGATGGTGATGACGTGGGCGCCGTGGGCCTGGGCGGCGGGCGTGAGGCAGGACATCACCGCCTGGCCGTCGAGCCAGACGGTGCAGGCACCGCACTCCCCCTCGCTGCAGCCGACCTTGGTGCCGGTGAGACCAGCGTCCTCGCGCAGCGCATCCATGAGGCTCTTGCGCGGGTCAAGCGCAGCGGGTGTGCCGTTGACGGTGGCGAGCACGGACTGCAGGTCGCTGACCAGGGCTTCCGCGGCCGTATGCCGTTGCCCGTTGGCCGCAGTGCGCTGCTCGTCGGTCGTCAGTCGTCGGTCGTCGGTCGTCTCCAGCAGCACCACGCGCTCGGGCCAGCCCTCACGCTCGCGCCCGGCGGCGATGCGGCGCAGCCCCTCGGCCACCAGCCCGCGCAGGGCGGCGAGGCGGTACTCAGCAGAGCCGCGCACGTCGCCGATCGGGTTGGCCTCTAAGTGGGCCAGCTGCCCGGCCTCGAGGCAGGTCTCCTCGTCGAGCCGGCGGCCTACTAAAAACCCCTCGGCGGTGGTCGCCCGCACGACGGTGGGTGCCAGACAGCCCATCGCGACGCGCGCCTCGCGGACCACATCGCCGTCCAGCGTTAGCACGATTGCGATGTTGATCACCGAGATCGCCTGGGCGCGGCGCAGGCCGAGCTTGAGGAACAGGCCGCGCTGGTCTGGCCGCAGCGCCGGCACGCGCACCTCGCGCAGCAGCTCGCCGGAACGCAGGGCGGTGCGGCGGAAGCCGGGGTAGAAGTCGCGCAGGGGCACGGCCCGCTCGCCGCCCGCACTCACCAGCGCCACCTCGGCATCGAGCGCCAGCAGCGGCGTGATAGTGTCGTTGGCGGGCGACGCGGTCACGAGGTTGCCGGCCACTGTGGCGCGGGTGCGGATCTGCGGCGCGCCGATCTCCCAGCAGGCCTGCGCCAGCGGCAGCGCGGCGGCCACGCACTCCGGCGAGGCGACCACGTCGTTGTGGGTGGCGAGCGCGCCGATCCGGATGACGTCGCCGTCGCGGCGCACGTACTTCAGGCCAGGCAGTCGCGTGATGTCGATCAGGGTCTGGGTGGTGCGAACGTCACGCCCGAGCTCAACGAGCACATCGCTGCCGCCGGCCACAACTCGCGCCCCCGCTGCATGGTCGCGCAGCAGGGTCAGGGCTGCCTCAATGGTCTCCGGCTGGTAGTAGTGTTGCCACATTATGGTCCCTCCGGGAGATTCGGGAGGGGCTGCGCCCCTCTGAAGAGATCTGTAGAACCTTTTTGCGGGGGCTTGCGGCCCCCACACCCCTGCACGCATAGGCGTTTGGGTCTCCCTCGCGGGATCTGTAGCCCCACATCCCGCCCGCATAGGCGCTCGGGTCTCCCTCGCGTCACGCAGCGCCAGGCGCGCCCGACGGTGTCACCAGCCGCCCGACCGGGCCGGACACAACCTGGCCCTCGCGGACCACGGTCACGCCCCGGACGATGGTACGCACGACGCGCCCGCGCAGCTCGCGGCCGACGTACGGGCTGTGCTGGTGGCGGTAGCGCAGGTCCTCGGCGCGCAGCACCGCGCTGTGAGGTACATCCACAAGCGCCAGGTCGGCGTCGGCGCCGGGAGCCAGCGAGCCCTTGGCGGGCAGGCCAAAGCGTCGCGCCACATTAGCCGCGGTCACGGCGGCGATGGTCTCCAGCGGGATGCCGCGCCGGGCGTGGCCCTCGGTCAGCAGCACCGCCAGGGTGGACTGGCACCCCGAGATGCCGCCCCAGATACGGAAGAAGTCGTCGCCGGTCTTCATCGACGCCGGGGCGGGCGAGTGGTCCGACGCAACCATCGGCAGGGTGGCGTCGAGCAGGTGCAGCCAGAGCCCGGCCTGCTCCTCGGCGGGCCGCAGCGGCGGGGCGCACTTCGCCACCGCGCCCAGGGCCTCCAGATCATCCTCGGTGAGCGCCAGGTAGTGCGGGCACGTCTCGCAGCTCACGTCCACGCCGCGGGCGCGCGCCTCGGCCACCAGACGCACGCCGCGCTCCGTGCTCACGTGGACCACGTGGAGCTTACACCCGGTCTCCTCGGCGAACAGGATCGCGCGCTGGATGGCTTCCAGCTCGGCCACCACCGGCCGCGAGCGCAGGTAGTCGCGCGCGGAGGTGCGCCCCTCGGCCAGGGCGCGTCGCGCAAGCAGCCCAGTGATCTGGTCGTTCTCGGCGTGGACCGCGACGACGCGGCCGAGGCGGGCGGCGCGCGCCATTCCCTCGTAGAGCGTCAGGTCGTCGGCAGCCTGGAAGTCATCGATGCCGCTGCTGGACATGAAGGCTTTGAAGCCCACCACGCCGCGCTCGGCCAGCTCGTCCATATGGTCGAGGTTGGCGGGGGTGAGCCCGCCCCAGAGCGCGAAGTCCACCACTGAGGAGGCGCGGGCGGCGGCGAGCTTGGCGTCGAAGCTGGCGGCGTCGAGCGTGGGCGGGTGAGCGTTGAGCGGCATCTCGAAGCAGAGCGTGCCGCCCCCGGTCGCCAGCGCGGCGCTACCGGTGGCCCAGCCCTCCCAGTCGGCGCGGCCGGGCTCATTGAAGTGCACGTGCGGGTCGATGCCGCCGGGGAAGACGTGCAGCCCCGCGGCGTCGAGCGTCTCGCGGGCGTCGCCGGGGAGCTCCGGCTCGACCGCGGCCACGCGCCCGTCGGCGACGCCGATATCCGCGCGGGCGAGGCCGGCGGGGGAGACGAGCGTGCCAGTGCGGATGATCAGGTCGTAGCGTGTCATCGCGCCTCCTCAGCCAGATTCTCGACGAAGCGCTCCAGGACATCGATCGCCACAGCCACATCCTCCACCGTGACCGACTCAGCCGGGTTGTGGCTGACGCCAGCCGCGCAGCGCACGAACAGCATGGCGGTAGGCGCGACGCGTGAGATCATCACCGAGTCGTGGCCGGCGCCGCTCGGCAGCCGGCGCACCGGGACACCACAGGAGTCGATCGCGGCAGCGAGGCCATCCATCAGGCGCGGGTCCATCGGCAGCGAGGGGTTCTGCTGCACGGGGACCCAGCGCAGCCCCACGCCGCGCCGCGCCGCGATCTGCTCGGTCTGCTCCCTGAGGCGCGCCACCGCCGCGTGGAGCACCTCGTCCTCCTGGTGGCGGATGTCCAGGCTGAGCGTTGCGCGGCCGGGGATGACGTTGGCTGCGCCCGGGAGCGCCACGGCCTGGCCGACCGTCGCCACCAATCCGGGAGTGGGGAGCGCAAGCGTCTCCGTGGCCAGCACCAGCTCTGCCGCCGCGGCCAGGGCATCGCGCCGCAGCGCCATCGGCACCGTGCCAGCGTGTCCGGCCGTGCCCGTGAGCTCGAGGGTGTAGCGGCTCTGGGCGGCGATGCACGTGACCACACCCACCGGCAGGCCCTCGGCCTCGAGCACCGGCCCCTGCTCGATATGCAGCTCGCAGTAGCCCAGCAGGTCATCGGGGCTGCGGCGGCACTCCGCGAGGCGCTCCGGGTCGCCGCCGTAGGCCCAGATGGCATCGGCCATCGGCACGCCGTCGTCGTCCTTGTGCGCGAGAATCGCCGGGTCGAAGGTGCCGGCGACGGCGCTGCTGCCGAGGTAGGCGGTGCGGTAGCGCAGCCCCTCCTCGTCGGCAAAGGCCAGCAGCTCGATGGCGATCGGCAGGCGGCGGCCGGCGGCGTGGAGCCGCTCGACGCAGGCCAGCGCCGCGAGCACCCCGAGCGGCCCGTCGTAGCGGCCGGCGTCGCGCACCGAGTCGAGGTGCGAGCCAAGCAGCAGGGTACGCGCGCCGGGCTCGGCGGCCTCGTAGCGGCCGACGAGGTTACCGACGGCGTCCTCGCGCACGGCCATGCCGGCGGCGCGCATCCAGCCGGCCGCGGCCTCCATCGCGCGGCGCAGGGCGGGCGTGGCGAAGCGGCGCGTCAGGAGGCCGGGCTCCTCGGAGATCGTACCGAGCTCATCGCAGCGAGCCATCACGCGCGCGGCATCTGTCGATGTCGTTGACATACGATTGTTCCTAATTCATAAACCTGGGAAGGTTTTTTTCTCGGGGGCTGCGCCCCCAAACCCCCGCATGGCGCTGCCGCGAAAGGCTTCCGACCCTCGGCCCTCCCGTAGGGCTGCGCCCTTGGACCACCGCCTGCGCTGCCGCGCGAGGCTTCCGACCCTCGGCCCTCCCGTAGGGCTGCGCCCCCGGACCCCCGCATGGCGCTGCCGCGCCGACACCACTGCGAACTCACGACTCACGACTGGCTCACGGTGCCCCCTGGTCCACCCACGCGCCGAGGAGGGCGCGCTCCTCATCGGTAATGTTGGTTTTGTTCGCCAGCGGCATGATCTTCGAGGTGACCGCCACCGCCTTGATCTGCGCGGCGTGGGCGCGGATCTGCTCGGGGGTCTCCAGCATAATGCCTTTGGGCGGGGCATTGAACAGCGGGTCGGTGGGCGAGGCGGCGTGGCAGCTCGCGCAGTGCACTTTCACAATCGCCTGGACATTCTCGAAGGGCACCGGCTCGCTCGCTGAGGCGCTGGCCGGACCCTGCACGCGAGCGATCAGCATGAACACCAGCGCCACAGCGAAGAGCGCCGTGGCCGCCGCCCAGCGCAGCCAGCCGCCGTAGGTGAACCGGATGTTCATGAAGTGGCGCACCGCCGCGCTGCCCACCATCAGGATCGCCAGGATGAGCCAGTTCAGCTCGTGGCCGTAGGTGCTCGGGTAGTGGCTGCTGATCATCGTGAAGATCACCGGGAAGGTCATGTAGTTATTGTGGATCGAGCGCTCCTTCGCCCGCAGCGAGAGCGCCGGATCCTGCGCACGCCCGGCCCTGGTGGCCGCCACAAGCTCGCGCTGCGACGGCACCACGTAGAACCAGACGTTGGCCGTCATCAGCGTTCCGAGCATGGCGCCGACGTGGATGTAGGCTGCGCGGCCGCTGAGCACCTGCGTCAGCCCGTAGCTGAGCGCGATCAGCAGCCCGAACGAGAGCGCGAAGGCCAGCGGCGTGCTCCTGCCGAGCGGCGAGCGCCAGATCGCGTCGTAGATAAACCACGAGACCGCCAGCGTGCCGACGCCGATCGCCACGGCCGTGCCCGCGCCGATGCTGGAGACGCCCGGGTCAAGCATGTAGGCCGCGTCGCCCATGTAGTAGACCAGCACCAGCAGGCCGATCCCGCTCAGCCAGGTAGTGAGGTTCTGGAACATGAACCAGTGGACCTTCTCGGGGTAGGGGAAGCCGGGCGGCAGCAGCTTCTTCTCGGCCTCGTAGAAGGCGCCAGAGTGCAGCAGCCAGATCTTGCCCTGCACCCCCTCGCGCGGCGGGTCCACCGGGCGCAGGTTGCGATCCAGCCAGTTGAAGAGCAGCGAGTTCCCAATCCACATGATCCCGGCGATCACGTGGACCCAGCGCACGAGCATGTCGAGCAGATCGCGTACGGTTACGTCCATGGAGACCTCTTCTAGCGCCCGGAGAGGCGTGCGCCGGCTGTGAGTATGACAGGCGACGGCCGATCACGCTGGTGACCGGCTCATGCTCGATGATCCGTCATCGGTGTCAGGCTGGGCAGGAAGTCCGAGTGGGTCTCACGCACCGCGCACCGTGTCCAGCAGGCGCAGCCGCGCGATCTTACCGATCTCGCCGATCGCCGTCGCCACCTCGGCCTCGCGCTCGTTCGGCAGCCGTGCCGCGAACTGCGCCAGGATGCCGGCCTTGTCGTGCTCGCGGACGCAGATCACGAACGGGAAGGCGAAGCGTTCGCGGTAGGCCTGGTTGAGGCGCGTGAAGGTGGCGAACTCCTCGGGCGTGAGGCGATCGAGGCCGGCCGACGCCTGCTCG
Organism: Chloroflexota bacterium; assembly: GCA_039805565.1. Classification (GTDB taxonomy): domain Bacteria; phylum Chloroflexota; class Chloroflexia; order Chloroflexales; family Roseiflexaceae; genus CALJIC01. Next base: position 22,060 of record JBDLTZ010000192.1, read on the forward strand.
CGGGACGACTCGGGGGTGAGCTCGCGGGCCACCGCCGCGCGGCCGGCGAGGTCAGGGTGGGCGCGGATGAGCGCGATCTGGGACTCGAGCGGGGCGGCCTCCACGGTGCGGCAGAGCGCGGCGTGCAGCTCCTCGGGGCTGGCGAAGGGGCGCGCCGTCCAGGTCTCGGCCGCGATCCAGGGCGACCCCTCGAACAGGAAGCCAAGCCGCGCGGCGAACTGCTCGCGGTCAAGTGCGTTGATGTCATGCAGCGTGAGCATAACGGCGAGTTCCTTTCTGCGGCCTGGGGGTGGTCGCATAAGGATACCGAATCGGCCGCAGAATGTCCAGCGCCCTGGCCTCAGCCGAGGCCCTCCGCGAGCAGCGGCAGACAGATGGTGAAGGTGCTGCCCCGCCCCTCGACGCTCTCGACCGTCACGGAGCCGCCGTGGAGCGTGACGATCTCATGCACGACGTACAGCCCGACGCCCATGCCGCCGAAGACCTGCTCGCTGACATTGGTGGCGCGGTAGAAGCGCTGGAACAGGTGCGGCAGCGCGGCCTGCGGTATGCCGATGCCCTCGTCGCGCACCGTCACGCAGGCGCGGCCGCCGATTCGATCGACCCGGACATTCACGGCCCCACCCATCGGGGAGTACTTGGCGGCATTACTGAGCAGGTTATGCACCACCTGCTCCAGCCGCAGCGCGTCGCCGTCCACCACCAGCGGCTCCGGCGCGAGGGTGAGCAGCAGGGTGTGGCGGTCGAGGGTCGGCTGGATCTCCTCGACGACTCGCCGTACCAGCGCGCGCAGGTCCAGCGGCGCGCGCTCGAGACTGAGCTGTCCCTGCTCGAGACGCGCGATGTCGAGCAGCCCACTCACCATCGCGCTCATGCGCTGAGCCTGCGCGACGACCACCTCCACCGTACGGCGGTCACGCTCGCCGAGGGTGCCATCGCGCGCCGTGCGGCGCTGGAGCAGCTGCACATGCCCGAAGAGCGCCGTCAGCGGCGTCTTCAGCTCGTGCGCGGCCACCGAGAAAAAGACATCGCGCAGCCGAATCGCCTCCTGTGCCATGCGGTAGAGGCGGGCGTTCTCGATCGCCATCGCCGCACGGCGGGCGAGCTCGACCACCAGCGCCAGGTCGTCGTCATCGTAGCGGCGCTTGGACTCGGCGGACCCGATCATGAGCGCGCCGAAGGTCCGGTTGCCGGCGCGCATCGGGCCGATGACGTACGAGCGCGAGCCGATGGCCTGCAGCAGCGCGAGGTGCTCGTTGTCCTTGGCCAGCAGCGTGAGGAGCTCGGGGTCAACCTCGCCGCGCACGGGCTGCCCACCGCGGAGAACACTGGCCACAGGTCCGGGGCCATTCAGGTCCAGCGGGTAGCGCTCCTCAATCTGGCGAAGAAACACTTCCTTCGCGGGATCGGCGTGGGCCACGGCGACGCGCTGCACCGCGCCCTCCTCCACCAGGTACATAATGCAGAAGTCGGCGTGGGATGGCACAACCAGGTGGGCGACGCGCGCCAGGGTGGTGTCGTAGTCGAGCGAGGACTCGAGCAGGGCGCTGGTCTCGAGGAGCAGCTGCTGCGCCGCCGCCGCCCGGGTTCGCGCCGTGATATCGCTCACCAGCACGGCGAAGCCGCGCACCTCCCCCGTGGCCACATCCGGGACGTAGGTGGCCTCGATCGCACGCGTCCCACCGTCGCGGTAGGGCGCCACCGCCTCGAACGACGCCGCCCGACCGGCGAGGGCGGCCTCGACGTGCGGGCGCAGCACCGCGTAGGCCTCGTCGCCGAGCACCTCGCGCATGGTCCGGCCGGTGATCTCATCGCGGGAGTGGCCGAACCAGAGCTCGTAGGCCCGGTTGTTGAAGCGGTAGCGCCCCTCGCGGTCCACGTACGAGATGAGCACCGGCAGCGAGTCGGCGATCAGGCGCAGCTGGGCCTCACTGGCTTGCACGGCGGCCTCGGCGCGGTAGCGATCGGTGAGCTCGATCCCGGCGGCGAGGAGCGAAGAGACGGCGCCGCGCTCATCGATCAGGGGGGTCAGGCTCCACTGGTAGTAGCGCGGCGCGGCGCCCGGGGTCATGACGGCGGCGTACTCGTTGGTCACGTATGGGGAGCGGGAGGCCAGCACCTGCTCGAAGATGGTCCGGATCGCCCGGTACGACCTGTCGTCGAACAGCTCACGGAGCGTCACGCCCACCACCGAACCGCGCTCCTGCAGGGCCAGGCCCACCATCGAGAGAAAGCGGGCGTTGTGGCGAACACAGCGGAAATCCGGGCTCACGTCGTACACCGTCAGCCCGACGGGCATGTGCTCGAACACGGCCTCGAGGTCGAGCGAGAACGTCGGCAGAGCACGACCAGCGGTGGCAGGAGGTTCTTGAAACGCCATGTGCGCCTCCGGACAGGCGCGGCACGCCAGAGGGCTGGCCAGAGAGACCGGGCGAGGGCGTCGAGCTTGGACTGGTCGCCCGACACAAGCACCTGTGGAGGCGGCTGCGCGGGTAAGGACGGGATGCTTCGTAGTATAGCACGGCGTGCGAGGGTGGCGCCGGGCACAGAAGTTGCTCCCCGGTAGGGGTGCGGCGTCCCGCAGAGACGGCGTCGCCCCGTGAGAGGAGGAGCGCAGGTGCCGCTGATCGGCTATCACGCATCGCACGAGCAGTTCGCGCCGAGCGAGCTGCTGGTGTGCGCCCAGGCGGCCGAGCGGGCCGGCTTCCGCGCCGCCATGTGCTCGGACCACCTCTACCCCTGGAGCGAGCGCCAGGGCCACGCCGGGTTCGCCTGGAGCTGGCTCGGCGCCGCGCTGCAGGCCACCGCGCTGCCCTTCGGCGTGTTCAACGCGCCGGGCTACCGCTACCACCCGGCGATCATCGCGCAGGCCTGCGCCACGCTGGCCGAGATGTTCCCCGGCCGATTCTGGATCGCCGTGGGCAGCGGCGAGGCCGTGAACGAGCACGTCACCGGCGAGGCGTGGCCGCCCAAGGCCGAGCGCAACGCCCGCCTGCGCGAGTGCGTTGACGTGATGCGGGCGCTGTGGGCCGGCGAGAGCGTGACCTACTGCGGGCACGTCACGGTGCTGGACGCGAGGCTCTACACGCGCCCTGCCAGCCCACCCCCGGTGGTGGGCGGCGCCCTCACGCCCGAGACGGCCGCATGGCTCGGCGGCTGGGCCGATGGGCTGGTGACGGTGAACCAGCCGCCTGAGGCGCTGCGTCGCGTGGTGGATGCCTTCCGCGCGGGCGGCGGCGAGGGCAAGCCGCTGGCGCTCCAGGTCAAGCTCTCCTTCGCCGCCACGGACGCGGAGGCGCGGCGGGAGGCGCACGAGCAGTGGCGCACCAACATCTTCCCCAGCAGCGTGCTCGCCGAGCTCCGCACCGTGCCGCAGTTCGACGCCGCCGCGCAGTTCGTGCGGCCGGACGACATGGACGCGCACATCCACATCTCCGCCGACCTGGCGCGCCACGTGGACTGGCTGCGCGCCTACGCCGAGATGGGCTTCGACGAGCTCTACCTGCACAATGTCGGCCGCAACCAGCGCGCCTTCATCGAGGCGTTCGGCGAGCGCGTTCTGCCGGAGCTGTAGGCCATGCACGACCTCTGGTACAAGAGCAGCGTCATCTACTGCGTGGACGTCGAGACGTTCCAGGACTCAGACGGCGACGGCGTAGGCGACTTCCGCGGCCTGACCACCCGGCTCGACTACCTGGCGCGGCTCGGCATCACCTGCGTCTGGCTGCTGCCGTTCTACCCCACCCCGAACCGCGACAACGGCTACGACGTGCTGGACTACTACGGGGTGGACCCGCGCCTCGGCTCGCTCGGCGACTTCGTCGAGTTCACCCGCCAGGCCCGCGAGCGCGGCATGCGGATCATCATCGACCTGGTGGTGAACCACACCTCCGACCAGCACCCCTGGTTCCAGGCCGCCCGCAGCGACCCGTCCTCGCGCTTCCGCGAGTTCTACGTCTGGGCCGAGGAGCGCCCACCGGACCACGCCGAGGGGGTGGTGTTCCCCGGCGTACAGGAGACCACCTGGAGCTACGACGATGCGGCCGGCCTGTTCTACCACCACCGATTCTACAAGCACCAGCCGGACCTCAACATCGCCAGCCCGGCCGTGCGCGAGGAGATCTGCAAGGCGATGGGCTTCTGGCTGGCCTTGGGCGTCGACGGCTTCCGGGTGGACGCCGCGCCGTTCCTGATCGAGCTGCCGCACGGCGGCGAGGAGGAGCGCCAGCAGTACGCCTACCTCGAGGAGCTGCGCCAGTTCCTCTCCTGGCGCCGCGGTGACGCGATCATGCTTGCCGAGGCCAATGTGGAGATGGGGGTGATCACGCAGTACTTCGGCGACGACGACCGCATGCACATGCTATTCAACTTCTACGTCAACCAGCACCTGTTCCTGGCACTGGCGCGCGGGCAGGCCGAGCCGATCGCGCGCGCTCTGGCGCAGCTGCCGCCGCTGCCCCCCACGGGCCAGTGGGCCGAGTTCATCCGCAACCACGACGAGCTCGACCTGGGGCGGCTGAGCGACGAGGAGCGCGACGAGGTCTTCCGCGCCTTCGCGCCGGAGGAGCACATGCAGCTCTACCAGCGCGGCATCCGGCGCCGCCTGGCCCCCATGCTCGGCGGCGACCAGCGCCGGCTGAAGCTGGCCTACAGCCTGATGCTGACCCTGCCGGGCACGCCGGTCTTCTGGTATGGCGAGGAGATCGGCATGGGCGAGGACCTGTCGCTGCCGGAGCGCAACAGCGTCCGCACGCCGATGCCGTGGTCTGACGAGGCGAACGGGGGCTTCTCCGACGCGCCGCCCGACAAGCTGGTGCGCGCGGTGGCCGACGGCGACGATCTAGGCTTCCGGCAGGTGAACGTCCGCGCCCAGCGGCACGACCCCGGCTCGCTGCTGCGCTGGCTGGAGCACGCGATCCACGCGCGCCAGGAGATCCCTGAGTTCGGTCGGGGGACGTGGCGGGTGCTCGAGACCGACAGCCCGGCGGCGCTGGCGATCTGCTACGCCTGGCGCGAGGGCGTGGTGATCGCGCTGCACAACCTGTCCCCCGACGCGGCCGAGGTGATAGTCGATCTGGGGCAGGGGGACAACCGCCACCTGATCGACCTGCTGGACAACGGCCGGCGCGAGACAGTGTCGGGCACGCGGCACCGGCTGGAGCTGGAGGGGTACGGCTGCCGCTGGCTGCGGCTCGGGGGCCAGGGACGCGTCGAGGAGGGTGCGTCCCCGGCCGGGTAGCTACGGAGGCGACTACCGCACGCTGATGCGGCGGTAGCGCGCCACCACCAGCATGAATATGCCGTACGCCACCAGGCCCAGCGCCACTATGCCAAGCAGCCAGCGGCCGTAGGGCTGCCGCGCCAGCGCCTCGAGCGCCCCGGCGACCCCCTCGGCCCGCTCGGCGTCGGCTCTGAGGGCGGCCTGCACCAGGAAGACTCCGATCAGCCCGAACACGACGCCGCGCGCCGCGAGCCCCGCCCTGCCGGCGACCGTCGCCCAGCGCTCCTCCGTGGGGCTCATCCGCCCCAGGTTCAGCTGCTCGCGGAACGACGCGCGGTAGGCCTCGTACAGCTCGTACAGCCCGTAGCCGAGCACACCGATGCCCACAGCGCTAACGAGCCACCGCCCCAGCGGCCACGAGAGCAGCCGCGCCGTCCAGTCCTGCGTCGAATCCCCGCCGCTGCCCCCGGTCCCGGCCAGGATCTGCACCGCCGTCCAGGCGAGCCCGGCGTGGAGCACGCCGCTCAGCACCTGCCCCGCGCGTGCCGCGAGCCCCTTCGGCTCGTCTCCCTCGCCCTCGGTATCGAGCGCAGCCTCCGTCACCTTCCAGACGGCGTACCCGGCGAGGCCGGCGGCCACTAGGGCCAGCGCGATCCGGCCGTACGGCTGCGTGACGATCCACGCCAGCACGCCCCTGCTGTCGGTCGTCGCGCCGCCGCTGCCGATCGCAGCCTGCGCGGCGAGCGTGCCAATCAGCGCGTACACCACACCCTTGGCCGCGTACCCAAGCCGCGCCAGCCGCTCCACCCACGGAGCGGCGGCGCGCACCGCCGTCGCTGCCTGCAGCCGGGGATCCCCCACAGTGGTTCTCCTCTCGCTGTCTCGCGTCCTGCCCGTGAACGGTGCAATCCCCATACCAGCGTGACGTTGCTCAGAAATCGGATCACAGACGGGCGCGCGGCGGACGGCCGCTGTCATTCAGTCTGGGGGCAGGGTGGTGTAGTCTAGCGACATCAACTGACGGCGCTCGCGACACCAAGGAGGAGACCAATGGCAAGCTCGAAGCGCAAGAACTTCCGGCCCGCAGCGGCCGCCCCCGCTGGTACTAGCACGAACACCACGATCCACGCGCCGGCGCCGTCCGGCCGGGAGTCCGCCCCGTCTGACGTGCGTGCGGCCTCGGCCGCCAGCCTAGCCGATGAGCGCGCTGGCCTGCGCAGGCGTCGCACAGCCGCGATTGCGATCCCCGCCGCCCTGCTGCTACTCGTCGCCGCCGCGCTGGCCTACGCCCTGCGCCCCCAGGCCGCCGCGCCGACCGCCGCGCCTGTGCCGACCGCCGCGCCCGTGCCGACCGCCGTACCGACCGCCGCGCCCGCGCCGACTGCGATCCCCGCCGCAGCAGCGCCGGCCGCACCGGCAGCCCCCGCCGTCGAGCGCCCGGCAGCGCCCGCCGCGCCAGCCGCGGCCCCGCAGGCGAGCGCAGACCTGTGCGTCGCGATCGCGGGCCTGCCAGTGTACGATGGCGCGGCATGCGCCGGCCACGATACCGATGAAGACGACGGCGTGATCAAGCACGAGAACACCTACACCAGCGCGGCGTCGGTGGACGAGGTGCGGCGTTTCTACGAGGCGGCATTCACAAACGGCGGGTGGACGGTGGCGAAGTTCCGCAACGACACGGACGACGGCTCGTGGTCCTACACCGTGACGCAGGGGACGCGCGAGCTGAAGGTCGAGATCGAGCAGGAGCAGACACCATCCGGCGCCGTGACGGAGCTGAAGATCACGGAGGAGTGAGCGGCTGGAGGAGCGGAGCGGCTATCTTGAGGGCTGAGTGCTGAGTTTTGAGTATTGAGCGACGGGGTGTGATCGAGCAGCACTGCTTCGATCACACCCCTGCTTCCGTCTTCAGGTTCCCGCGTTCAACCCTCAGCCTGGAACCTCGGCCTCGAGCCGCGAAAGCAGCCCCTCGGCCAAGGCGACGAGGCGGCCGGTGCGCTCGGCCCACGCGGGGTCGAACAGCTTGACGCGCCGGGCGGTGGACTTCGTGAGCACCAGCACCTCGTAGAGCCGCGCACGCAGCAGCAGCTCGGGGCTAGGCCCGTAGCCCTCAAGGAAGTGCGACCGCGCCGCCCCAGCACCGCTCCCGCCCGCGCCATCATCCCACCACCAGAGGTCCGCGAGGAACTTGCCCAGATCGATCGCCTGGTCGAACAGGTAGCAGGTGTCGAAGTCGATCAGCGTCATGCCGTCCGGGGTGATCCAGACGTGGTCGGCCTTGAAGTCGCCATAGGCGAAGCCGGGCGCCTCCTGCGGAAGGCGCTCGTGCAGCACCTGGGCCCGCGCGAGCATCCGTGTGACCCGCGCCCCGGCCTCGGGGAGCAACGTTTTCAGGTGCTCCGACGCGCTGGCGATGCTCTGGAGCTCCTTCTCCAACGAGTGCTGCCGCAGCTCCACCAGGTCGGTTGGGACGCGGTGGATCGCCCGCAGGCCCGCCCCGGCGAGGCGCAGGTGCTCGGTGGCCTCGGGCAGGTGGAGCAGCTCGGAGAGCGGCCGGCCGGCGACGTGGCGGTAGAGCGCCACCTGCTCCTCAGGCAGGTAGGCCGCGGGCTGCACCGCGCTGATCGGCGCGTCGTCCGCGGCCAGCCACTCGACCACCCGCCGCACCGTTGAGAAGATGCGCGTACCCTTATCGCTGCTGTAGACCTTGGCGTAGAGCGCAGCGTCCGGGGGGGCGCCCGCGGGCCGGTAGCGCAGCACGTGGCGCTGGCCGGGCCGGTAGCGCACGACCTCGACGGTGTAGTCGCCGGGGGGCGCGCCGAGCTCGGGGAGCGCGGACAGCAGCGCGCGCACGTGCGGCGGCGACGAGAGGCGCGCGAGCTGCGGGTACTCGGCGTCCAAGGGCGACACCTGGAGCCACAGGCCCCAGCTCGGGTCGTTGGCCACGAGCGCGCGGAACGGCGCGAGGAGCCCGAGCTCCGCCACCTCCTCCTGCATCCGCGCGATGTCCTCCGGGGCGCCGCGCGGATCCGCGGTGCCCGGCGGGAGCCACACCGCCTCAACGTGGCGGCGCTGCTCGGCGTCACTGGGCGCGCCGCGCACCGAGATCTCGTAGTAGGCCGTGAGATAGCGGCCGGGCTTGGACTTGGCGCGGTACAGGCGGCAGGCACCAAGAAGCGCCAGGTCGGTCAGAAGCCCTCCCAGCGCCCTGCGTAGCGCGGCCTGCGGCTCGTCGCCCTCGAGCAGCCAGCGCACTCCCTCAACGCCCGATAGTCCGGCCAGGGCGTCCACGACGTTCATCGATGTCTCCTTCAGCGGTGCGGCACGTGCTCCCAACCACGCGGGGGCGTGGAATATCGAGGCGGGGGCAGCCGCCGGCCCCGCCTACGCAACAGGGTCACAGCACCCCTATACGTCGGAGGTGGCGCTCCAGCAGGAGCATTGTGTCAGGCAGGCGCTCCGGCTCGATCTTTGTCCAGCAGTACAGGACCAGCGTCAGCAGGTCCAGCGCCTCCCACAGCTCGATGCGCCGGCGCGACACCGAGGCGTAGCGCTCGTAGGCGGCCAGGAAGCGCTCGCCGATCGCGTCGGCCCGCGCGTACGCCCCGTCGTCTGCGACGCCGGCAGCCTGGAGCGCGTCGAAGCCCAGCGCGCGCGCCTTGCGCACGAAGCGCGACAGGTCGAGCGCCGCCTCGGCCCGCCCGAAGCCATCGAAGTCGATGAACCCGATCCTGCTGCCGGAGAGCAGCACCTGGGCCGGCCGGAAGGCGCGGTGCGAGGGCAGCACGGGGTCGGGCAGGGCCTCGGCGGCCAGCGCCTCGAGGCGGCGGAGGAGCGGCTCGGCGGCCTCCGCCAGCTCCGGCAGCGGCACGGCCAGGCGCCCGATCACCTCGCGCACCTCGGCCAGCTCATCCTCCCAGGTGATCGTCTCGCCGTACGCCACGCCGCTGTAGTGGAGCGCGGCGAGCCCGGCGGCGGTCTTATCCATCGCCTCATCGAGCGCGGCCAGCTCGGCGGAGTCGCCCGAGCGCAGCGCCGCGCGCAGCAGGTCCTCCAGGGTGCGCTCCTCGGCGATCGGGCCCTGCAGCAGCACCTTGAGGTCGGGCAGGTACGCCAGCGGCTCGGCGACCGTAACGACGTCGCCCGTGGCCAGGGGCGAGGCCCATAGGGCGGCCATGCCGTCGTAGGCGTTCTTGCCCTTGCTACCGCTGTAGGTCTTGGCGACGACGATCTCGGGCCAGCCGCGGCCGGCGTCCCCGGGCCCGTAGCCGAGCCGGTAGACGACGGTGGCGCGGCTACCGGGCTTGTAGCGCAGCGCCTTGACGAAGCAGCTCGCGATCCGCAGGTCGGCGTAGCGCGGCGCGGCGGCCCGTATCGCGCGCTCGAGCAGCTCCCGCGCCCGCTCCGGGTCGGTCAGCGCCGGGAGCGCCGGGAGCGCCGGGTCCTCGGGCTGGGTCTGGAGCTCGAGGCGCAGCTCAGGCAGGTAGGCACGCCAGCCCGGCTCGCCGAAGGCGCCCGTCGCCACGGCGTCGGGCTCCGCGAAGCCCGGCGGCACCACCCGCGCCTGGAGCATCACCACCCTGCCGCCGGCCTCACCAGCGCGGCCGAGCTCCAGCTCGTACTGCCCTGTCCACCCCTCGGAGCCCTTCTTCAGGCGCAGCCGCCTGACCTCGAGCCGCCGGACCTCGAGCGCGCCGGTGACGAGCTCCGGGGCGTAGCGCTCGAGCCCCGCGCGGACCTGATCCGGCCGGCCCGGGGCGCCCAGCCACTCCGGCGCGTGCGTGAGGCGGCGCAGGCCCTCGGCCACCGCCTCCGGTGTATCTAGGAGTCGAGCTGTGGCAGACACGCCAGTTCCTCCTCCAGCAGCGCGGCCGCATGCCTGGCGCGGCTGCCCTTCAGCTTCTGCCAGCTCCGCAGCGTGCGCCGCAGCAGGCTGACAACACGGTAGACGGCGATGCGGACGCGCAGCCGGTCGGCGTCCTCCGGCACGTCGGCGGCCACGTAGGCCTCCAGGAAGCGCTCGCTCAGGTCGCCGAGAAGCTCGCCGGCGGCGGGTTCCGCCTTGCGCGCGGCGATGCGCAGGTAGACCAGGAACTGCGCCAGGTCCAGGGCCGGCTCGGCCTGGCAGATCGAGTCGAAGTCGATCAGCCCGACCGACGGCCCATCGAACAGAAGCTGGCCGTGCGTGTAGTCGCCGTGGGACAGCCGCAGCTCCAGCGGGTCACTCTGCTCGGCGTGGGCCTCGATCCGGCGCATGGCGGCGTCGAGCACGGCGCCGAGCTCCGGGGTGTACCGCTGGACAAGCGCCAGCTCGGCCCGCAGCGATGCGAGCTCGTCGTCCAGGGCGCGGCGTCGGCCGAAGCGCACCCCCGAGCCGTGCAGCGCGGCGGCGATCCGCCCGGCGTGCTCGATCATCTCCTCGAGCGAGAGCGCGCTGGCCGGAAGCTCCTTGCCCATCAGGCGGGCCTCGAGCACGTCGGGGATGATGGGCAGCCCCCGCACCTCCTCGAGCAGCGACAGCTTCAGGTCGGCGCGCCACGCCAGCGTCCGGGGGACGGCGAAGCTGCCGCGGGCGCGCTCACGCAGCGCCTCGGTGATCGGGCGGGCGAAGGCGCCCGAGCCATCGGCGTTGAGCTTGCCGTAGAACGTCCGGGCCCTGCCGCGCACGCCGCCGTCTACCCTGTAGCGTAGCGTCGCGCGGCCCTGGCGGCCGTAGTCCACCAGCTCCACACTGCACGCCCCGAGGGGCGCGGGGTCGTCGCCGCCGAGAGCCTCGCCGACGACCTCGGCCACGCGCTCGGGGTGAGTCGCCGCGGCCAGCGTCGGCAGCTCGCCGTCGACAGGGAAGGCGTAGACCACCATATTGAGCGGCTCGAGCATGGCCGCCGGCGCCCGGAGCAGCGCCAGCTCGGGGCGGCCACGCAGCAGCGCGACCACCGGGCCGAGCCGATCCCTCATGTAGAGCGCGCAGTCGAGCTGGCTCGCCATCACGCGCCCGCTCACGAGCACCTCCGACGTCCGGCCATCCGACGACTCGACCGTCAGCTTGTAGCGCAGCATGCACTCGCCGCTCGGCGCGACGCCGGCCTCTCCCGGCTTGCAGCGGGTGATTGTGGCGCTGGGGTTGATACGCCCGAACAGCGCTGCCTGCAGCAGATCACGCATCACCTCGGGGTCGAGCGCCCGCGCCAGGCCGGGTAGCGCCGCGTGGAGCGCCGGGCTGTCGGCCGGGTCGTAGACAAGCTCGCGCGTGGCGGGCACAGGCTGCGGCTGGTCAGGCCCAGCGACCGGCGTGACGGGCGCGGGCGTCTGCTCGCCCACCGAACGCTCGCGGGCGGCCTCAAGCTCCTCGGGGCTGATGCGCAGCAGCGTCGTCGCGAGCGGCGACCGCGGCTTGGGCTTGCCGTCCGCCGCCGGGGCGGGCGCGGGGGCAGGGGTCTGCGCCGAGGGGAGCGGCCGGGGCGCCGCGTCGGCCGCGCGGGCCAGAGGCGTGGGCGCGGCGGGGGCCACAGACACGGCGGGATCCACGACAGGATCCGGCGCGGAGGCAGAGGCAGGGGCGACGGGGGCGGCAGCGGACGCCGCGAGCAGGGCAGAAGCGGGCGGCAGCACCGGCGACTGCATCAGGATCGTCTCGAACGCGCGGCGGGAGACCGGGGCCGGCAGCGCCTGGGATATCATCGTCTGGAAGACCCCGCGCGGCGCCGGGGCGGCCTCCTCATCCTCATCCTCGCTCACGAGCGCCGGGGCGGGCGGCAGCAGGACCGACGGCCGCGCCTCGTGCTCCTCCACCGCGGCGCTGAACTGCCTGTGGTACAGGTCGGCGTACAGGCCGCCGGCCTTCAGCAGGTCGCGGTGCGTGCCTACCTGGTCGATCACGCCCTGCTTCACCACCAGGATGCGGTCGGCGTGGCGGATCAGGTTCAGGTCGTGCGAAATGATGATCGTCGACGTGTCCTTCATCAGCGCGCGCAGCGCCAGCCGCACCAAGTCGGACGACTCCGCGTCGAGGCCGGTGGTGGGCTCGTCCAGAATGAGCATCGGCGCCCGGCGCACGAAGGCGCGCGCGATGGCGATGCGCTGGCGCTGGCCGCCGGAGAGGTTCGCGGCGCGCTCGCTGAGCGGCGTGTCATAGCCCTGGGGGAGCTTCTCGATGAACTCGTGCGCGCTGGCCTGGATCGCCGCGGCGATGATCTCCTCGCGCGTGGCGTCCTGGCGGCCGTACGAGATATTCTCGGCCACCGTCCCGGTGAACAGGATCGTCTCCTGCAGCACCATGCTCATACGGGACCGCAGCGAGTCCAGCGTGAAGCCGCGGATATCCTGCCCGTCGATCAGCACCTGCCCGGCGTGCGGGTCGTACAGGCGCGGCAGGAGCTGGGCGATCGTGCTCTTGCCGGCGCCGCTGCCGCCCACCAGCGCCACCACCTCGCCCGGGGAGACGCTGAAGCTCACATCGCGCAGGGCCAGACGCAGGGGTGCGCCCTCCTCGCCCTCGGACTGGTAGGCGAAGCTGACGCCGCGGTACTCGATTCGCCCACTGAACAGCGGCGCCTCCACCGCGCCCGGCTCGTCCTGCACCGCCGGCTTGCGGTCCAGCACCTCGCTGATGCGCTCGGCGCTGGCGATGATCTTGCCCACTTCGTTCCACTGCTTGATGATGCGCTTCGTGGGCTTGAACAGGTCCTGGATCAGCGAGATGAACAGCACCGTGGCGCCGAAGGTGATCGCGCCGGCGCCCACCAGCGAGACGGACACCCAGACGATGATCACCACCACCACCGCCTGGAGCAGACTGATCGCGCCGCCGAACCAGGCCTGCAGCCGGCCCACCTGGACCGCCACATCCATCGCGTTGCGGCTCGTCTCCGCGAAGCGCCGCTGCTGGTCGCCGCCGCCGCCGTAGGTCTGGATGACGCGGATAGAGGTCAGCATCTCCTGCGCCGCGGCCGCGAGCTCGCCCTCGCGCGCCCGCTGCTTCTTCGCCCCGGCCTTGATCCTGTCGGCGAAGTAGTTCGAGGCCAGCGACAGAATGGGCACCGTCACCAGCGCGATCAGGCCCATCTGCCAGCTCGTGATGAACAGCACGACGAGCGTGAGCGCGATCAGCAGGATGCTCCCGGCGATATCCTTCAGCGACTTGACCGCGAACTCCTCGAGCGCGGTGACGTCCCCCGTGACGCGCGCCAGCAGGTCGCCGGTGCGCTGCTGTCCGAAGAACGCCAGCGACAGCTTCTGGAGATGGTCGTACAGGCGGGCGCGCACCTGGAAGCCGAGCTGCCGGCCGCCCCGCACGAGGTAGATCTCCGAGAGGGAGTCGGCGGCGCTGTTGAACAGCGCGATCAGCAGGATGGCCACCGAGAGGAAGATCAGCACGCCTGTCAGGCTCAGCCCGAGGAAGAACTGCGACACCGAGGCCAGTGCGGCGGCGGGCAGGAACCCGAAGCTCTTGGCGACGTCGTCGGCGATCGGCTGGGCGGACCCCTGCTGCAGGTAGTCGATCAGCCACTTGAGCGGGTACTTGGCGCCGATCGAAGTGAGCGACTCCAGCACAAGCATCAGCACCGCCAAGCCGAAGGTGCCGCGCTGGCCCTCGATGAAGCGGTTGATGAGCTGGATCGATCGGCGCAGCTCACCAGGTGGCCGGACCGATTTCTTTCCAGCGGCGGGAGCCGCGGCTGGGAGCGCCTTTGCGTTGCTCATAGGGTGTGCACGTCCTCCACTCGCAGATCCACGGTTGGTGCCTCAGGCCGCCGGCAGCTCCGCCAGGCAGCGCCAGGCCTCCTCGACCTCCGCCCCGGGCATCGGCGAGCGCGGGCTGCGCGCGAAGGCCCGCAGCGCCTTGCGCATCAGCGCGACAGCCTCGTACCAGGTGGCCCGCAGCCGGAACCCCTCGCCGTACCCGCTCGCCGCGCAGTAGGCACCGAGAAACGCACCCTCCAGCTCGCGCAGCCAGCGCGCGCGCGCCTCGGATGCCGGGGAGCCGTGCGCCAGCAGCCGCTGGTGGATGCCGAGCTGGCGCAGGGTGGCGAGGTACAGCCCAATATCGTTGGCCGGGTCGGCCATACCGCAGTGGTCGAAGTCGAGCACGGCCACGGCGCCGTCGGTGAGCAGGCACTGGCTGTGCTTGCAGTCCCCGTGCACCAGCGTGAGCCGCTCGCCCCACTCGGGGAGCCGGCCACGCCAGGCCGGGAGCGCGGCCGCCAGCTCCACCAGCCGCCCGCCCACCTGGGCGTCTACGGCCGCCGCCTGCGCGGCGCGCCTGGCGAAGCGGCGCAGCTCGGCGTCGATCGAACGCTCGCGGCCCGCTGCCACGCCGGAGCCGTGCACCGCGGCCAGCGCCTCGGCCGAGGCCACCACCCCGTCCCACCCGCGCCGGTCGCCGGCCGTGACCGGGTCGCGCATCCCCTCGAGCAGCAGCTCGAGCGACGTGCCGGCGACCGGCGCCTGGAGCATCAGCCGCGGCTCGCGCAGCAGCGTCACCGGGCGCACCAGCACCACTCGCCCGGCCCGCGCCGGCTCAGACTCAGCCAGCAACCGCATGTCGCGGTAGACCGACTCGGCCTTCTCCAGGTCGTGGTAGACCTTGCCGAAGAGTGTGCCGGCGCGCGGCCGGGCGCCGCCGTCGCGCGCCCAGTAGTCCACCCGCAGCGTGCAGCGCCTCCCCGGCCGGTAGCGCAGGGGCGTCGTGCGAACGCGCAGGACCCGGCCGCCTACCTCGGGCACCTCGTCCTCCAGCATGCGCGCCAGGCGCTCAGGGTCCAGCGCCGTCGCCAGCCCCGGCAGGTCCGGGTCGTGCTGGAAGAGGTAGGCCTGCATCCCGAGCGGCGCAACCAGGCGGGCGGTCTCGGGCACCTCGCCCTCGTCCTCGCCCCAGCGGAAGCTGCCGATCAGCATGCGGCCGCCGAGCTGGTAGAGGATGCGGCAGTACTGGC
This sequence comes from Chloroflexota bacterium, assembly GCA_039805565.1. Classification (GTDB taxonomy): domain Bacteria; phylum Chloroflexota; class Chloroflexia; order Chloroflexales; family Roseiflexaceae; genus CALJIC01. The sequence continues at coordinate 37,216 of JBDLTZ010000192.1, forward strand.
CCGGCTCGTACTTCATGTCCAGCACCCGGCACGGGTCGCCCGGCGAGGCGCCGACGTCGGCGAACAGCGCGCCGAGCCACGCCCCGATCTCGCGCGGCTGGATCGCCGCCTGCACCAGCCGCCGCTCATAGTCCGCCGTATGCGGCGCGGTCTCGAAAGCGGTCATAGCTCTCACGCCTCCGTGAGGGCGGCCGGGGCGACCACCGCTCGCCCGCGCGGCTCGCCGCCGAACAGCCCCGCCAGCTCACGCGCCGCAGCGCGCAGGTCGAACTGCTCCACCACCGTGCGCCGCGCCGCCGCGCCCAGCCGCCGCCGGTCCGCCGCGGAGTCCAGCAGCCGCCCGAGCGCCCCCGCGATCCCCGTCACATCGCGCGCGGCGCACAGCAGGCCGTTCTCGCCGTCGCGCACCAGCTCGGGGATGCCCGACACCGCCGTGCTCACGGCAGGGAGCGCGCAGGCCATCGCCTCCACGAGGACGTTCGGCACGCCGTCCCGGTCGCCGTCCTCGGTCACGAACGGCGTGAGCGCGAACACGTCGGCGGACTGGAGCACCGGCACCAGGTCGCGCTGCGGCCGCTCGCCCGGCAGCTCGAGCGCCACCCCCAGCTCGGCAGCCAGCGCCGCCAGCTCGCCACGCTGCGGCCCGTCGCCGTAGATCGCCAGGCGGAAGCTGCGCCCCGAACGCGCGAGGAGCCCGCAGGCGCGCAGCAGATCGGGGAAGCCCTTCTTCTCCACCAGCCGCCCCACCGAGACGATCAGCGGGGGTGAGGAGTCCGACCGCCCGCCGATATTCGCTCTGCCATCCCCGGCGGGCCGGAAGCCGTCCAGGTTGACGCCGTGGTGGATCAGGCGCACCTTCGGGCGCAGCCCGGAGGGTAGCACCTCGTCGGTGTAGGCCAGGTTCGCGCCGCAGCAGGTCACGACGTGGGTCGCCGCGGCGACGCGCTCGGCCAGGGCCTGATGCGGGATCTGGAACAGGTCGCGGGCGTGCGCCGTGAAGCTGAAGGGCAGGCCCGTGAGCATCTGGGCCAGCAGCGCCACCAGCGTCGGGTCGTGGGCGAAGTGGGCGTGCAGGTGCGCCACCCCGGTGCCGCGCAGCAGGTATGTCAGCCACACCGCGTAGTCCAGGCAGGCGAAGCGCGACGCAGCGGTGTAGCCCTCGTCCAGGTCGGCGCGCTCGCGCACGTAGGCCAGAGCGGCCGCGTAGCGCGCAGGCCCCTCGGCGGCCACACGCGCGTGGGCGGCGCGCAGCTCGTCGGGCGGGGCGGCGTCGAGGTAGGTCACCGGGGCGCGGACGTCGGCCACCTGCGGCTGCACCACCGGCTCGCGCGGGTCGGTGCAGGCGTAGATGCGCAGCCGCACGCCCAGCTCCTCGAGCGCCAGCACCTCGCTCAGCACAAAGGTCTGCGAGAGGCGCGGGAAGCTCCGCACAATGTAGCCGATCTCGCGCATCGTCACTCCTGCCGCTCGGGCGGCCGCTCCACGAGCTGGGTCACGAAGCGGCCGGCGAGCTTCTTGCCGCCGTCGGCCGGGATGGAGCCGAGCCCCTGCTCGACCATCAGCAGCACCTGGCGGCGCTCCTCCTCGCCCTCGGGGCGCGGCCGCAGCCCGCGGGAGGTGCAGAGCTGCTTGGCGATCTTCAGGCAGGTGTAGGCGTAGAAGTACACGAAGCGCTCGTCGGAGGCCCAGCCGGTCTCGGCTGCGTAGGCGCCCAGGAAGGCGCGCTGCAGCGCCGTGAAGGAGTACTGCATGTCGCTGGTGCGGTAGGCAAGCAGGTGCAGGTTGGCGCAGAAGTGGGCCAAGTCGAAGTTCGGGTCGCCAAGCCGTATCTCGTCGAAATCGATCGCCCTGAGCTTGTCGCCCACCACGACGTGGCCGTAGTGGAAGTCCTTGTGGATCGGGGTGTCCTCCTGGAACGGCAGCGCCGCGGCGCGCTCGCGCAGGTAGGCCGCGATCCGCGCAGCCCCCTCGGCGGCCTCGGGGTGGCGCTGCCCCACGAGCGAGGCCCAGGCCTGGAGGTTGAGCACCTCGTTCAGCACCTGGTAGCGGCGCTCGATCGGCAGCGTGCCCCGGTGGAGAACGCCGATCCAGCGGCCGGCCAGCTCCATCGCCCGCAGCGCGCGGTCAGTGCCGATCACCTCGTTGAGGAACTGGCCCTCGGCGGGGACGTAGGCCAGCAGCGAGAGCTCGGGGACGCAGCCGAGCGGCCGCGGCACCCCTACGTCCGCCCGCCCCTCGAAGACGCCCCACAGGCCGCGCATCGTCTGCTCGAGCCGCTGGGCCTGCCTCAGGTCGCCGAACAGCTTGCCGAGGACGGGCAGCGGGGAGGCCAGGCCGGACACCTCGTAGCTCAGCAGGCCGCGGTTGCCCTGCTTGTAGGCCAGCAGCTTTGCGTAGCTGACCACGGGCGCCTCGCCGGGGCCGGTGAGCACCTGGAGCAGCGGCACGAGGTGCTCAGTCATCTGGGCCACATCGAGCGCCACCTGGAGCACCGGGAGCTGCGTGGTCTGGAAGGCGGTGACGTGCTTGTGGACGCTGGTGGAGGTCATCACCCGCACCACTCCCGTCTCGCGCAGCTGGTCACCCTTTGGTTGCTGGTCGTCAGGCATCTCGGCTCCTTGACTACGTCGCTCACGGCGCTCGGCGCCGAGCGCCGCCGGCGGCGGGCGCGGGCCTGCGTCTCAATGTGCACAGGCACACAGTAGCAAGGAGGATGGCTGGAGTGAATGATGCGCCCGGTGCGTCTGTTACCGGAGTGTGATCCGACCGGCGACCGTCGCCGGGCTACGAGACAGCGCGCGCCTTGAGGTCGGGGGAGGGCTGGTCGGCGCGCGGGGCGAAGGCGACCTGCGCATCGAGGCGGAACCCGACGCGCTGAACAGTGGTTATCGAAGGAGACTCCTGCCCGGCCTCCTCGGCAGCGCTGCGCAGGTTGCGCCGCAGCTTGGCGATGCAGGCGTTGAGCGCATCCTCACAGGTGGCCTGGTTGTAGGGCTGGCCCCACACCGCCAGGTAGCTCCCCTCGCGCGTGCACACCGTCCCGGGGTGGCTGGCGAAGTGCAGCAGCAGGTCGTACTCGAGAGGGCTGAGCTGCGCCACCACGCCGTACACCCGGACCACGCGCGCGGCGTCGTCGATGTAGAGCGCGGCGGGCCGCACGCTGGGGACGGAGATCAGCGTCTCCTCGGGGTCCGCGAAAGCGAAGGCGGTGTCCTCCGCGCCGAGGGTGATCAGATCGCCGGTGGTGAGCCGCCGGCCGTTGGCGTCCACCCGCTCGCCGTTCACGAACGTCCCGTTCGCGCTGCCCGCGTCGAAGACGACGTAGCGGTCGTGGCGGAGCTCGATGCTGGCGTGGAGCCGCGAGACCGTCGGCGCGGCCACCACGACGACGCAGGTATCCGAGCGGCCGATCGTCGTAATATCCTGCAGTATGATACGATCAGGGCCGCTGCCCGTGCCCCGTCGCTCCAGGACTCCAGGGGTGATACGAGCCATATACGCCTTTTTTACTGTGCCAAAGTTGGATTTAGTCATTGTAGCACGCAGGATAGTGCTTGACAATAGGTTGCCAGATGTTAGAATATCGAGACTGTCTATCTGTGATCCAATAGTGATCCGTCTGTGATCCGGCGGCCGGCACCGTACCGTTATCCCAGACGACCTTCTCCACCAGCTCATCCCTGTTTCGTCATCGCATGCTGGAACTGGTGTGTCTCCACGCCCCGCTGGCGTGGAGGTGTGACCTCCTGGCACGTCGCTCGATCGAAGGCAGGCAGCGATGACTGATGAGCTGATCGGCACCCAACTCGGCCAGTACCACCTCATCGAGCACATCGCGCACGGCGGCATGGCCGCGGTCTACAAGGCGCACCAGCCGTCGCTCGACCGGTTCGTCGCCATCAAGGTCATGCTGCACAACCGCGACCCGCAGTTCCCCGCGCGCTTCAAGCGCGAGGCCCGCGCCATCGCCCAGCTGCAGCACCCCAACATCCTCCCGATCTACGACTACGGCGAGCAGGACGGCTTGCTCTACCTGGTGCTCCAGTACGTCGAGAACGGTATCACACTCACGCAGCGCATGGGCGCGCCGATGCAGCCCGAGGCCGCCCTGCGCCTCACGAGCCGCCTGCTCGGCGGGCTCGAGTACGCCCACAGCCGCGGCATCATCCACCGCGACATCAAGCCGGGCAACGTGCTGATGCCGGCGCCCGAGTGGCCGATGCTCTCGGACTTCGGCATCGCCAAGCTGCTCAACGACAACACGCAGGCCCAGCTCACCGTGCCGGGCCTCGTGGTCGGGACGGCGGCCTACATGGCCCCCGAGCAGGCGCTGGCCCACCCCGTCGACGCCCGCACCGACCTGTACGCCACCGGGATCATCCTCTACGAGATGCTCACGGGGCGCGTGCCGTTCGACGCCGAGCAGCCGGTGGTGGTGCTCACGCAGCACGTCTACGAGACACCCCCGCCGCCCACGCAGTTCAACCCGTCTATCCCGCCGCCCGTCGAGCGCGCGGTGCTTCGGGCTCTCGCCAAGAAACCCAACGAGCGCTACCAGTCGGCCACCGAGATGGCGGCCGCGCTCGATGAGGTGTCGATCCAGATCCGCAAGCCGGACACCCGCAGCCAGATCACGAGCCTCTACCAGGCCGGTGTGCTGGCGTTCGCCGAGGGCCGATGGGACCAGGCGGTGGACCAGCTCGGCAAGCTGGTGACGCTCGACCCGGAGTACGAGGACGGCGCGGACCTGCTCGTGGCGGCCCAGGAGGCCCGCGAGCGCGCGCGCCAGGAGGCGCGTGAGCAGATCGAGCGCGTCCGCCAGCGGCGCAGCACGATGGCCCAGTCCGTCGGCGAGACGACCCGCATGCCCTCCCCTGCCACCGGCGAGACGACCCGCATGCCCTCCCCCGCCACCGGCGAGACGACCCGCATGCCGCCCCTCCCGCCCACGTCCGAGACGGCGCGCCTGATCGAGGAGCCACCGGCGCAGCGGCCCACACCGCCGACCCTCCAGGAGACGGCGCCGACCGCCCCGGCGCAGGGGGTGGTCGCCGAGCCGGAGAAGTCGGCGCCGCTCGCCCCGGCGCAGGTACATGTGCCCTCAGACGCAGTGACGCCGGCTGTGCAGACCTCGGCTGCGGTCACGCAGGCCCCGGTCTCCAGCGCGGCCCAAGCTCCAGCAGCGGCCACGCCAAAGCCCGCCAGCGGGCGCTCGCTCGCCATCGCCGGGGCAGTCGCTGTGCTGCTGCTCCTCGCCGTGGGGGGGACCTTCGCCGCCGGCTTGTGGTCGGGGGACCAGAGTGCGATGGCGCCCACCAGCGCGCCCGCCACCAGCGCGCCCGCCACCAGCGCGCCCGCGCAGTCAGGCGAGACGGCCGCCCCAGCCACCGAGGCCCCAGAGCAGGCCACTGAGGCGCCGCCCCCGGCGGAGCTCCCGCCCCCGATCGGCGACATCGCGTTCGAGGAGGACTTCAGCGCCGGCGGCCAGCGCAACGGCCTCGACGACCAGGTGCCAGACACCGAGTTCTCGCGCGGCTTCCACTCGCCCGGTGTCTACCACTTCCGCGCCGCCAAGCCGAACGAGACCCGCTGGGTCGTGATGCCGCGCCAGATGTACGCCGAGTTCACCATGCAGCTCGAGGCCTGGGATTTCAGCGATGAGTTCGTCGGTGGCGTGGCGCAGGGGGTCATCTTCCGCGTGCGCGACTCCGATCACTTCTACGCGTTCCTGCTGGACCCGCGCGCCGGCCGCTACACCGTCCGCAAGCACGACGGCCCGGACCAGTGGACGGACATCATCCCCTGGAAGGAGTCGCCTCTCGTCAAGCGCGGCGTGGAGGTCAACACCATCCGGGTGGACGGCAAGGGCGGCGACTTCACCATCTTCCTGAACGGCCAGCAGGCGGAAACCTTCACCGACAGCAGCTTCGAGCGCGGCATGCTCGGCATGATCATCGCCAACGGCGACGCCAACGCGCCGCATATGCACTTCGACAACATGTCTGTCTGGTCCGAAGACGCGGCGCCGCAGGCCTCGTCGCTCGAGCCGACGCGCGAGACGCCGGCGGGAACGATGGTGCTGATCCCGGGCGGCGAGTTCGTGCTCGGCTCGAACGACCGCTCCGACACGCCGCCGCACATCGTCGGGCTGCCGGACTTCTACATCGATACGAGCGAGGTCACGAACCGCAACTACGAGACGTGCGTCGGCGACGGCGCGTGCACGCCGCCGCAGTCTCCAGCGTCACAGAGCCACCCGAACTACGCCACCCAGGAGGAGTACGCCGACTACCCCGTGATGCACGTCAGCTGGGAGCAGGCCAACCAGTTCTGCCAGTGGGCCGGCAAGCGCCTGCCCACCGAGGCCGAGTGGGAAAAGGCCGCCGCCTGGAGCGCCGCGGCCAACGCGAAGACCGCCTGGCCGTTCGGCAATGAGTTCGACCCGGCGCTCCTCAACTCGGCCGAGTCCAACACGGGCGATACCACCGCCGCTGGCGCGTACCCGCCCGAGGTGAACGGCACCTTCGATATGGCCGGCAACGTCGCCGAGTGGACTAGCTCGCTCTACAAGCCCTACCCGTACGACCCGAGCGACGGCCGCGAGGATCCCGAGGCCTCCGGCGAGCGCATCCTGCGCGGCGGCTCATGGGCCCAGACCAAGGGCAAGGCGCTCAGCGCGCTTCGCCTGCCCGTCGCACCGGACTACTTCGACCGCGAGATTGGCTTCCGCTGCGCCATCACGCCCTAGAGCTACGGACGTCGTTGACCCCTCCGAGGTTGGAGGGACGCTGTCCCTCCAACGGAGCCTGTCCCTTTATATGCTCGGGGCCTTCACCCCGAAGCTCATGTCGGCTGAGAGGAGGTCCTATGAACACGGCGCGCAGAGTGGCGATCATGGTGGCGATTGGGATGGCCCTGCTTCCGGCCTTGGCGAGCGCCAAGCCCCCGGAGCCGGAGGGGAAGCCAGTCTACCAGGACGACTTCAGCAACGCGACGAAGAGCGGCCTTGAGGACAACCTTGAGGGCGAAGACTTCTCGCGTGGCTTCCACACGCCGGGCGTCTACCACCTGAAGCTCGCGAACCCCGACGAAGTCCGCTGGTCGCTTCTCCCCGACCAGACGTACGGACAGTTCAGCCTGCAGGCAGACGTGTGGGACAACAGCGACAGCTTCCAGGGCGGCGTGGCGCAGGGGCTGGTCTTCCGCGCCAAGGACGACACGCACTTCTACACGGTGCTGCTCGACCCACGCAAGGGTCAGTACGCGGTGCGGAAGCTCAACGGCAAGCAGTGGTCGGACCTGGTCCCGATGACGGCCTCGCCCCTTGTCAAGAAGCAGGCCGAGGTTAATCAGCTCCGGGTGGATGCGAAGGCCGACAAGTTCACGGTGTACCTGAACGGCGAGACCCTGGCAACCTTCAGTGACGCATCGTACAGCTCGGGCCAGATCGGGATGCTCGTCGCCAACACCGACGCGGTTGACCCGCACTTGCACTTCGACAATCTGAAGATCTACACCACCGAGGCGGCGGCGACCCTACCCGCCGCCCTGCCGAGCACCGGGGGTGATGCCCTGGCCACCCTGGCGCTCGCGACGCTCGGCGCGCTGCTGCTGGGCTCGGGTGCCCTCACGCGCCGGCT
>JBDLTZ010000193.1:0-60537 GCA_039805565.1 Chloroflexota bacterium
CTCCACCTCTGCGTCAGTCCGGGCGAATCGGCCCAGATGGTGGCAGAGGACTGGGGGCTGGTCAAGTTTTCGCCGATCACTCCCAGCGGGGGTGGTCAACATTTAGACTATCAGAAACAAGGGCATCTGCCGTGGAGCGCTGAGGCCGAAAGCCGTAGCTGTTCGGGTCCGCGGTGGTCTCCGCGATTGGTTCCAGTGCAAGCAAGTGGAGTGCTTGCATCGCGCGGTCCTTCATCGTGGGGATACCGAGGGGACGCTTCTTGCCGTTGCTCTTCGGGATGTACACGCGCCGAAGCGGTTGTGGCTTGTAGCCGCGCTGCCGAAGCGTATGTACGGCCTTCCATTTGCCTTCCGGGGTTCGCCAGACTTCTCCGTCGCCCCCCGGTGTCCGTTTGCCCTGGTTTTCTGTCACTCGTTTGACGGCAACGGCTTTGCCGCTGAACGAGTGGGTCAGCAGGCGTTGCAGGGCTTTCACCTTGCCCCATCTGCCTTCCTTGGTTGCCTTCACGATACGCGCTTGCAGCCGGCGCACGTTCTGGTGGGCCTGGGACCAGTTGATGGTGTGCCATTCCCCCAGCGCGTGGGAGGACGCACCAGTAGGCGAAGCTACCGTCATCTGCTTTTCCTCCTTGGTCGGTTTCTCAAGCTCTCTCGTGCCGAAAGACCATCGTGGAAGTCTGCCCGCTTTCGCGTGGGGTGATGTTGTCGCTCACTGACGCAACCCCTATCCGGTCCATTACAGCCCGGCGTTCGCTTGCTCCACGTTCCTCTACCCGCAGCCCCATCGGTCTGCCTTGCGGCTTCCTACCCTCAGGTGAGGGAGGACTACGGGCTTACCACGTTCGACCCTGTGAACAGAGTGGGTTAGGTCCGCTCTATGCGCCGGTAGCCAAAGTGTCCACGACAGGAACGACACTATTATTCCTGTGCCTGGCTACGTCCCGTTTTGGGTCAGAGCCTGTCAGCGTATTTGGCTCCTACTGCCTTACGGCGCTTTATCCGAGCGTTCACATGTGTTGACCATACCACTCAACCCTAGCCCCGTAACCACAGAACGCTTGTCGTAAGACCGTCCCCTTACGGTTTCGGTCCCAGCTGACGCTGCCGGGGCGTTGTCGGCGGGCTTCTAACGGTTCGTTACCTCACCGCTTCGCCGCCCAAGGGTACTGCTGGTGGAACAGCAGGCTCAGTCATCGCTGAGCAGTTCAACTAGGCCGCGACGTGTCGCACGGTGTCGAGACAGATGGCGCGCAGGTGCTCCTGGTCCAGGTGGCTCATCTCGACCTGCATGAGCTGGGCGGCGTCGCTGGGGGAGCGGATCTGGAAGCGCTCCTCGCGCGAGGTGAGCAGCAGGCGTCGGCCGATCTCGAGCGCGGCTTTGAGCTGGGCGGTCTTGGCCTCGCCCATGCCGCGGCGCGCGGCGATCTCGGCGAAGTCGGCGCGCTGGAGCCCGGCCCAGCCGCCAAGGTCGGCCAGGAGCTGCTGGGAGAGCTGGACGACGTTGGTGCCCTCGACGCCGACGCGCAGCAGGATGGCGAGGAGCTCGGCGTCGCTGAGGGCCGCGGCGCCCAGGCTGCGGAGGCGCTCGCGGGGCTTCTCGTGGCTGGGCAGCTCGCGGATGCGGAGGTGGTACTGGGACACGGGCGGGACTCCTCTCGGTGGGCGGTACACGCATGTGGACCGCAGGCCCGGGAGCCGGGTTACCCAACAGACTCGGGGCGTGGGGAGTACGATGGTCGTGAGTCGTGAGTCGTGAGTCGTGAGTCGTGAGTGTCGGGGGCTGTTCGATGTAGTACAGCCTCGATCGTTCAGCGTTCAGCGTTCAGCGTTCAGCGTTCGGGCGGGGCAGGCTGCGGAAGGGGAGCACGCGGCGCCATGCGTGGGAGATGAAGGCGGCGGCGGCGGCGAGGTAGGCGACGGCGGCTGCGACGGGCACCCACGCCGGTGGCGTGGTCCCGGTGAGCGCGGCGAGCGGCGCGGGCAGGGCGGCAAGGAGCACGCCGGCGTTGAGGGTGGCGTAGCTGAGCCAGACGGGGCGCGAGCCGCCGCGAGAGCCGGCGGCGTCGAAGCGCGGCAGGATCCAGTAGGCGATGCCGAGCGCGAGCTGCACCGTCCAGCCGACGAGCAGCATGTGGACGTGGCTGGCGCGTAGCGACCAGAGCCAGGGGGGCACAGTCACCCCCTTGGCGAGCAGCGCGAGCCCGCCGGCGGTGTAGCCGAGGCCGAGCCAGAGCAGCGCGGTGCGAACCATGATCTGTGACAGTTGGGGCATAGCTTCTGACCAGCGGCCAGAGACGAAAGACCGCCGCTGGCTATGACGTCTCACCCTCGGGAGAGGCTGCTTTCTGCTCTTGGCCCCTGGGCCTCCGCCCGTCGTCCTTCGTCGGGCGGGTCTTGACGCGCGGCCACAGGGCGGTCACTATCGCCCAGGCGGCCAGCGGCTGGAGCAGCGCGGACAGCGCCAGGGCGGCGCCGGAGATCGGGCCGGGCCGCCAGGTGTGGGCCGGTTCAGCGACGGCACGCAGCAGTAGCCCGCCGTTGAGCGCGGCGTACGCCAGCCAGCCGAGCCGCTCATCGCCGCGGGGCCGCTCCCGCGTGAGGGGCGGGAACATCCAGAGCGCGACGCCGAAGATCAGCTGGGTGACCCAGCCCACCATCAGCAGGTGGTAGTAGACCGGCAGCAGCGCCCAGATCGCGCCGCTGAGGCCGAGCCCCTGGTTGGCGAGCACCAGCGCGCCCACCAGGAACGCGGCCAGTAGGTAGCCCAGCGCCGTCTTGATGAAGACCCGTGACTGCGGGTACATAGGGCCTACTCGCGCGGCTGGGGCGCGTAGGAGACGGTGAACGGCCGGCCGATCGCCCCCTCGGGGCAGAAGCTCTCGCACACCTCACAGAAGGTGCAGTCGGCTGGCCGGGCTATGACAGCCTTATTGCCACGGACCTCGACGGCCCGCGTGGGGCAGAGCTGGGCGCAGCGACCGCAGCCGGTGCAGTACGCCAGGTCGATGATCGGCAGGGGCCAGGTGTTGTTGACCACGATGTACTCCTCTCGTGCGCCGGTTGCGGGGTAGGTGCGTGCGAAGGTGCTCTCGGCGCCCGTCCAGGGTACGATACGCCGTCTCTGCTCCTCCGTCGAGTGACTTTTCTCACAGCGCTGCGAAAGTGGCGGCTGCTTCACGTCCGGTTGCGCCGCGCCTACTCCGCCGCGGCCGGCGCCGCGGGCGCGTCTCGCCCCGGCAGTAGGAAGGTCAGGATATCGGGCAGGCGCGCGGCCCAGGCCGCCTCGTTGTGGCCGGCACCGGCGACCTCGAGGTAGCGGAAGCGGCGTCCCGGCCGGTACCCCTTCCGCAGCAGCAGCTGACGCATGCGCCGTGCCCGCTCGACCGTGTCGTCGTCCTCCGCGAGGCCCGTATCCAGGTAGACGCGGCCGCGCAGCTGCCCCAGGCCATCCACGAACGGGAAGATCGCGTCCTCCGCGAACCAGAAGGCCGGGCTCAGCACGCCCGCGAAGCCGAAGACGTCCGGGCGGCGGTACATCGCGTACAGGCTGATCAGCCCGCCCATCGAGGAGCCGAGCACGCCGGTGTGCTCGCGGTCGCTGCGGGTGCGGAAAGAGCGGTCGATGTACGGCTTGAGCGTGTCCACGATGAAGCTCACGTAGGCGTTGCCGCTGCCGCCGCGGCCGTCCTGGGCCACGAAGGGGCTGTACTCATCGATGCGGCGCTCGCCCATGTTGGGGATGCCGACGGCGATCGCCGGGCGGCCCTTGCGTGTCAGAGCGTCGAGGGCCTCATCGGCGCGCCACTCGCCGGCGAAGCTGGTGGTCTCGTCGAACAGGTTCTGCCCATCGTGCATGTAGACCACCGGGTAGCGCGCGTCGGTCTCGTCGTAGTCCGGCGGCAGGTACACCAGGATGTCGCGGCTGTTGCCGAGCTGCGGGCTCCAGAAGCCGGCCAGCGTCACGAGCGTGCCGGTGACGGTGTTGTGCGCCGGGGCGGTGCCGGGGAGGCGGCGCTGTGACTGCTGGGTAGAGACCGGCGCGACGCGGTGGTGCGTGGCCCAGAGCTCGCCGTCCTGGCAGAGCAGCGCGAGGGCCCGGCCGCCGAGCTCGTAGGGCTGCCCGGCCGCGAGCGTGCGCCCCGCCCCGTCGGCCGAGGCCGTGTCCACGATCGCCCGCCACTGCGGGCCGGCGGGGTCGCCGGGGAGGGTGAACGGGAGCGGCTCGTGGTGGGCGTTGACCAGCAGCAGCAGGATATCGTCGCGCACCTGGCGGCCGCGCGCATCCCACTCGTTCATCACCTGGCCGTTGAGCAGCATGCCGAGGCAGCGCACGAAGCCGTTGTTCCACTCGGCGTCGCTCATCTCGCGGCCGTCGGGGCGGTACCACTCTACATCACGCACCGCCTGCCCGTGGATGGGGCGTCCCTGGAAGAAGGTGGGGCGGTGAAGCACCGGGTGGGCCTTGCGGAAGCCGATAAGGCGGCGTGTGAAGGCCAGCAGCTCACGGCCGCGCTCGTCCAGCTCCCAGTCGACCCAGCTGACCTCGTTGTCCTGGCAGTAGGCGTTGTTGTTGCCGCCCTGGGTGCGGCCGCGCTCGTCGCCGGCCAGGAGCATTGGAGCGCCCTGGGAGAGCAGCAGGGTGGCGAGGAGATTGCGCTGCTGGCGGGCGCGCAGGGCGTTGACCTCCGGGTCATCAGTCTCGCCCTCGGCGCCGTGGTTCCAGGAGTTGTTGTGGCTCTCGCCGTCGTTGTTGCCCTCGCCGTTGGCCTCGTTGTGCTTCTGGTTGTAGCTCACCAGGTCGCGCAGGGTGAAGCCGTCGTGGGCGGTGATGAAGTTGATGCTGGCGGCGGGGGTGCGGCCGTTGTGCTGGTAGAGGTCGCTGGAGCCAGTGAGGCGGTAGGCCAGCTCGGCCACCTGGGCATCGTCCCCCTTCCAGAAGCGGCGCACGGTGTCGCGGTACTTGCCATTCCACTCGGCCCACAGCACCGGGAAACTCCCCACCTGGTAGCCGCCGGGCCCCACGTCCCAGGGCTCGGCGATCAGCTTGACCTGCGAGAGCACCGGGTCCTGGTGGATGACGTCGAGGAAGGACGAGAGCCGGTCGCCCTCGTAGAGGCCGCGGGCGAGGGTGGCCGCCAGGTCGAAGCGGAAGCCGTCCACGTGCATCTCGCTGACCCAGTAGCGCAGGCTGTCCATCACAAGCTGGAGGGTGCGCGGGTGGAGCAGGTTGAGCGAGTTGCCGGTGCCGGTGTAGTCCATGTAGTAGCGCGGCTGGTTGTGGACCAGGCGGTAGTAGGCGCGGTTCTCGATGCCCTTCATGGAGAGCATTGGGCCGAGGTGATTGCCCTCGGCGGTGTGGTTGTAGACCACGTCGAGGATGACCTCGATCCCGGCGGCGTGCATGGACTTGACCATGCTCTTGAACTCGCGCACCTGGAGGCCGTCGTACTGGACGCTGCTGTAGGCGGCGTGCGGGGCGAAGTAGGCCAGGGTGTTATAGCCCCAGTAGTTCTTCAGCCCGCGCTCCACCAGGTGCCGGTCGTGGGCAAAGGCGTGGATGGGCAGCAGCTCGACGGCGGTGATGCCGAGCTCTTTCAGGTACTCGATGACGGGCGGGTAGGCCAGGCCGGCGTAGGTGCCGCGCAGCTGCTCGGGGACCTCGGGGTGGCGCTGGGTGAAGCCCTTGACGTGCAGCTCGTAGATGATCGAGTCGTGCAGCGGGGTGCGCGGCAGCGCGTCAGCGCCCCAGTCGAACGAGGGGTCCACCACGACGCAGCGGGGCATGTAGGGCCCACTGTCGCGCGGGTCCGCCACCTGGTCACGCGACGCGCCGATGCGGTAGCCGAAGCACGCGTCATGCCAGCGGATGTCACCCACGAGCGACTTGGCGTAGGGGTCCACCAGCAGCTTGTTGGCGTTGTGGCGCAGGCCGTGGTGCGGCTGGTACTGCCCGTGGATCCGGTAGCCGTAGAGCTGGCCGGGGCGCACGCCGGGCAGGTAGGCGTGCCAGACCTGATCGGTGCGGTTGTTCAGCGGGATACGGGCGGCCTCGCGCGGGTCGTCGGGCCGCTCGAACAGGCAGAGGTCGACGCCGGCGGCGTGCTCGCTGTAGATCGCGAAGTTCACGCCCTCGCCGTCCCAGGTGGCGCCGAGCGGGTAGGGCTTGCCGGTCCAGATGCTGCTCATAGTTTTGTTCTGTCTCTGGTTGGCGCGCCGCTTCCTGGCGACGCAAGCAGAGGAGTACTGTGGGTATCATACAACGGGAGCGGGGTTGTGTATACGCTCCCTGTGTCGGGAGTGCCCCGCCCTCTCATTGCAAGGCGCGTGCCCACCGGCCGGGCTGGTACGCATCTTGCGCTCGTATCGCTCGCGAGGGACTGCCTCAGGCATCAGTGTGGCCCTATCGCTGTGATAGCGATGAGGAACGTATGACTCACGCGGCCCGGAGCGCGTGCCCGACGAGTGGCGCGGAGCTTGCCGGCGGGCGAGACGAGGACGCTCCGCATCTACGTGTCGCAGGTGTCGCACCGCACGAACAATGTGATGAAGACCCTCAGGATGGTCTCGACGGTCTTGCTGCCCGCCAGCCTGATCGTCGCGTTCTTCGGCACGAGCTTCGAGGGGCTGCCGCTGTACCAGCCGGACGATTTCTGGGCGATGATCGTCGTGATCCTGCTGACGTTCGGCGCGGCGCTGATGTGGTTTCGACGCAGGGGGTGGATCTGATGACCTGGAAGATGCCGATCGGGGCAGAGCCGGACGCGGCGGGCACGCGGTTTCGAGTCTGGGCGCCCGCGGCGCGGTGCGTCGAGGTGGTGGTCGACGGTGGTGCGGCGCACGCGCTGGCGCTGGCGACGGACGGCTACCACGAGGCGCACGTGCCGGGCGTCGGCCCTGGCGCGCGCTACATGTACCGCGTCGACGGCGGCGACCCGCGGCCGGACCCCGCCTCACGCTTCCAGCCCGACGGGGTCCACGGCCCGTCGCAGGTGGTGGACCCGTCGTTCGCGTGGACAGACGGCGGCTGGCGTGGCGTACCGATCGAGGACATGGTGATCTACGAGCTGCACGTCGGCACCGCCACAGAGGCGGGCACGTTCGAGGCGCTGATCGAGCGGCTGGACCACATCCGCGAGCTGGGCGCCACGGCGGTGGAGCTGATGCCGGTGGCCGACTTCCCGGGCGACCGCGGCTGGGGGTACGACGGCGTGTGCCTGTTCGCCCCGGCGCGGGCCTACGGCGGGCCTGAGGGGCTCAGGCGGCTGGTGGACGCGGCGCACGCCCGCGGGCTGGCGGTGCTCCTGGACGTGGTCTATAACCACCTCGGGCCGGACGGCAACTACCTGCGCGAGTTCAGCCGTGAGTACTTCACCGGCCGTCACAAGACGCCCTGGGGGGACGCGATTAATGTGGACGGGCCGGGCAGCGGGCCGGTGCGCGAGTTCTTCATCGCCAACGCGCTGCACTGGGCGCACGAGTACCACCTGGACGGGCTGCGCCTGGACGCGACGCACGCCATCCTGGACGACAGCCCGGTGCACCTGCTGGGCGAGCTGTCGGCGCGTGTGCGCGCGTCGCTGCCCGAGGGCCGGCGCTTCGTCTTCATCGCCGAGAACGAGCACAACGACCCGGCGATCTTCTGGCCCGCCCCGGCTCACGGCTCACGACTCGCGGCTCGTGACTCGGCCGGCTGGGGCCTGGACGGCGTGTGGGCCGACGACCTCCACCATCAGGTGCGCGTGACGCTGACCGGCGAGCGCGAGGGGTACTACGCGCTCTACCGCGGCGGTGCCGAGGAGCTGGCGGCCACGCTGCGCCAGGGGTGGTCCGACGTTGGTAAGGAGCACGGCCCGCCCGACGTGGACGTGTGGCCGCCGGCGTTCGTGCACTGCATCCAGAATCACGATCAGGTAGGCAACCGGGCGCTGGGCGACCGCCTGAGCGACGCAGTAGGGCTCGACGCGTACCGGGCGGCCTCGGCGCTGCTGCTGCTCAGCCCCTACACGCCGCTGCTCTGGATGGGTCAGGAGTGGGCCGCGAGCACGCCGTTCCTGTACTTCACCGACCACAACCCCGAGCTGGGGCGGCTGGTGACGGAGGGGCGGCGCAAGGAGTTTGAGGGGTTCGCCGCCTTCGCCCACGCGGAGGTGCCCGACCCGCAGGCCGAGGCAACCTTCTCGCGCTCGAAGCTGCGCTGGGCCGAGCGCGAGACTGGGGAGCACGCGGCGGTGCTGCGGCTGTACCGCGACCTGCTGGCGCTGCGGCGGGAGCTGCCGGCGCTGCGCCGGCGGGGCCGCGAGTCATTCGCTGTGGCCCCGCTGGGCGAGAAGGGCGTGGCGCTGCGACGGACCGGGCCGGGGGGCGAGGTGGCGCTGGCGCTGGTGAACCTGGGCGGGCCGCTGGAGGTAGACCTCGCGGCGCGGCCTGAGACGCGGGCGCCGGGGGAGATATGGGTGGTGGCGCTGAGCAGCGAGGACGTGCGCTACGGGGGCGCGGGCAGGGCGCGCCTGGAGGGGGGGCGCGCGGTGCTCGCCGGACCGGCGGCGCTGCTGCTTATCGGAGCACCTCGATGAGCGCATTTCAGCGGGAGTGGGTCGAGGAAACTCCGCCGTCGGCGGGCATCGCCACGATGGATCAGGCGCGCACGCTGCGGAACATTGGTGCGGCGCTGGGGGTGGGCGATGTGGCGCGGCGTGGCATCGCGGCAGCGCGGGTGACGAGGGGATGGCGCCGGTGGGGACGCCGGTGAGGGTGATGGTGGTGTAGGGCGCAGCAGCAACCGGGATCGTAGCGTCGGGCGGATACCCGTGGGCTGCTGCGCCCTTACGCGTGCTCCAGCAGCGCCACCGGCAGCGTTGCGAGCACATCGGCCAGCGCCAGGTCGCCCTCGGGGGTGACGATGTGCTCGGCGCCAGTGAGGACGTCGCGGTAGCGCCGGCCCAGCTCAGCGTGCGTCAGCGTCAGGCGCGTGTCGCCCCAGACCTCGCCCACCGGCAGGCGCTCCTCGCCGTCCGTCAGCCCCACCACGAGGCGCGGCGCCACCGCCACGATCTCCTCCTCGCCCAGGGCGCGCGCGAAGGCCACCGCGTGCTCCTGCTTGCCCCCGCGCGCCTCGAGCGGCCGGTAGTCCCCCTCGGCGAACAGCCGCTCGCGCCGCCGCCGCAGATCGAGCGCCTCGGTCACAAGGTAGAGCTTGATGCAGCCGTCCGCGCTGTGCTCCATCAGGTCGGACGCGATCGTCGCGCGCGCCTCGCCGCGCCCCACGCGCTGGTGGATCTCGGCCAGCAGCCGCGCCACGCACCCGAAGTCTACCGGCCGGCGGTTGTCCGGGTCCACCAGGCTCAGGTCCCATAGCTCAGTCCCCTGGTAGACGTCCGGCACGCCGGGGCTGGTGAGCCGCAGGAGCGTCTGCGCCAGGCTGTTGAACCGCCCGAAGAACGCGGCCCGCCGCGCCAGCGCCAGCGCGTCCCGCACGAAGGGGTTGTCCGGCGCGTCGTCGAGCAGCGCCTCGACGAAGGCCCGCAGCGCGGCGTCGTAGGCCTCGTTGGGGTTGATCCAGCTGGTGTGGACCTTCGCCTCCTTGGTAGCCTTCTGCATGTAGGCCACCACGCGCTCGCGGAAGCCGGCCAGTGTCTCGCTCTCGGCGGGCTTGTGGGCCTCCACCTGGAGCTCGGGGATGGGCCATGCCCCTATCAGCGTCTGGTAGAGCAGGTACTCGTCGTTGCGGTCGGGGGCCTGCGCGTCGTCCGCCTCGCTCTTGTGGCGCGCGCTCAGCTCGGCCCAGCGCCCCACGGCCGCCTCCCACTCCGCCGGGATCTCCGAGAGCACGTGGATCCGCGCACGCACGTCCTCGCTGCGCTTGGTGTCGTGGGTCGAGCCGGTCAGCATGGCGTGCGGCCAGTGCCGCGCCCGCTCGGCGTTGTCGCGGTGGAAGGCCTGCGGGCTGACGCCGAACTGCTCGGGGGCGCCGCCCACCTCGTTCAGCGAGACCAGCCGGTTGAAGATATAGAAGGTGGTGTCCTCGACACTCTTGGCCATGATCGGGCCGGTGATCTGCTGGAAGCGCATCACCAGGTCCAGCACCGCGCCGTGGTCCTCCTCGCGGAACTCGCGCAGGTTGCGCAGCAGCAGCGTGTCCTCGAGGAAGCTGAACAGCGTGCGCGAGGTGCGCGGGTGGCGTCGGCGGGCCTCGCGCACGGCGGCGGTGATGTAGCGCCGGTCGCGCTCGGAGACGTTGTCTGGGTCGGTGATGTAGGTGCGGTAGATCGACATGGCCGAGATCACGTCGGTGAGCGCCCGCGTCAGGCCGCCGAGGGTGAAATCGCGGTAGCGGCGGTTCTTCTCGTTCACGCGCTCCAGGCGGTGCACCAGCGAGCGGATCTCGCTCGCCAGCGAGCTCTCGATGATCAGCTGCTTGCTGTCGTGCACCAGATCCTCGAAGCTCGGCACGCCGGCCGGGTCCTTGGGGGCGATGAAGCGCCGGTAGGTGCCGTCGAGCTCACGCTCGGCGCGCCGGTCTACGAACAGGCCGCTCACGCTGTTCAGGAAGTCGTAGCCGGTGGTGCCGGCCACCGCCCAGTCGAACGGCAGCGGCTCGCGCTCGGAGAGGATCTTCTCGGCGACGACGTAGAGGGGGCGGCCATCGACCACAGGCGACAGACCACGGTCCGCCGTAGCGTCTTCGCCCGCGCCGTCGGTGACCGTGCTATCCGGGGCTGTGTCATCGGTCGGCCATTGGCCGTCGGTCGTCGGCGCTTGGCCCGTTGTCCGTGGTCCGTTGCCCGTGGTCTGTGGTCGTCGACCGTCGGTCGTCGGCGCTTGGTCCGCCCGCAGCGCGTCCCGGTACGCCTGCTGGAGCTGGCTGAAGTAGGCCGGCGGGTCCCACAGGCCGTCCGGGTGGTCGATGCGCAGCCCGATAAGGTGGCCGTCGGCGGCCAGGCGCATCACCAGCTCGTGCATGCGCTCGAAGACCTCGGGCTGCTCGACGCGCACGGCGGCCAGGTCGTTGATGTCGAAGAAGCGCCGGTAGTTGATCTCCTCGGCGGCCACGCGCCAGAACGCCAGCCGGTAGGGCTGCGAGTCGATCAGGTCGTGCAGCCGGTCGAAGCTGCGGGGCTTGCCGGGCGTGCCGTTGAGCGTGCGGATAGCGGCGTCCAGCGCCGCGCGCGCCTCCTCGCTCGCCGTGTACAGGTCGGCGATGCGCCGCCGGATAACCTCCTTCTCGCGCCGGCGCTCGGCCAGGAGCTCGGGGTCCTGCTCATCGCGCGAGGGCAGGTTGCGCAGCGCGGTGAGGATGCTCAGGTACTCCTGCAGATCGCGGTGCTCCTTGCCTAGCCGCTCGGTCAGGTTGTCCTCCGCCAGCGTCAGCACCTGCGCGGTGGTGCGCGGCGCGAGCGGCAGGCAGGTCTCGTAGTAGTTCAGGCAGAAGGAGCCGCCCTCGTAGCTGAGCTGGAGCTCGCCTTTCTCCAGCACCACGCCGTACTGGTCGCCCAGGATCGGCAGCAGCACCTTGCCCGCCAGCTCCGGCTTGACCGGCTGCCAGTCGATGTCGAAGAACGCCGCGTAGGGTGAGCTCTGGCCGTTCTCCAGCACGTCCACCCACCACGGGTTGCCGTCGCCGATGCCCATGTGGTTGGGCACGATGTCGAGCAGCACGCTCATCCCGCGCTCCCGCAGCTCGCGCGAGAGCTCCAGGAAGCCCTCCTCGCCGCCGAGGGCCGCGCTGATGGCGCCGTAGTCGGTCACGTCGTAGCCGTGGCTGCTGCCCGCGCGGGCCGTGAACAGCGGCGAGGCGTAGAGGTCGCTCACGCCCAGGCTGTGGAGGTAGTCCACGATGCCGCGGGCGTCGGTGAAGGTGAAGCTCGGGTTGAACTGGATGCGGTAGGTGGCGCGCGGGACGCTCCGGCGCACGGCGGGGCGCCCCTCGGACGGCACCACAGCCTGGGTGTCCTGGGCTGACATAGGTATGACCTCGATGAGAGACCCATCGTCGGGTTCGCGGATACACGCTCGGCGGTGCAAGAACCGTGCCGTAGCTCCCCGCCGAATCCGCGTGGTGGCTGGCGCGAATCTTGCGCGCAGGTCGGGTAGGACTATCGTCCGCATGCCAATGAGGAGGACAGGATGCAGGAGAACAGCGGGCCGGAGGGCGCGGCGCCGCAGGCCGCGCTCGATGATCTGCTCGCCCAGGCACGCACATGGGCCGAGAGTGTCGGGCTGACGCGCCAGGTAGAGCAGAGCCCGTGGCTGATGATGGCCACGGCGGCGGCAGCCGGCTATGTGCTCGGCAGCATGATGGGCGGTGACGGCGAATCGGGGTTCAGCGGGCCAGGCCCGATTGGCCAGATGGCCGAGCGTATGGGCCGGCAGCCGCGACGTATGTCGACTTCGGACTTCGCCAACCGGCACGGCGGCAGCCGCGCGGACACCGGCATGGGCTCGTCGCACTACGGAATGGGCTTTGCGCCGGGGTTGAGCGACTTCACCCACGGCGCGATGGGCGCCCCTGGCTACGGCGGCATGGGCTCGGGCCAGTACGGCATGGGCTCGGGCCAGATGGGCTTCTCGTCCGGCGGCTACGGCCAACCCCCGCGCCAGGTGCCGAGCGCGGCCGACATGCTCGCGCCGGTGCGCGGCGAGATCGAGGCCCTGAAAGGGGCGGCGATCGTGGCGACCCGCCACTGGCTGCGCGACACCCTGCGCCAGTCGTTCCCCTCGATGGCGAAGCAGATCGACGCGCTGGACCAGCAGATCGGCGGGATGACCGGGACCGGCGGGCGGTAGCTGCCTGGGGTTCTCATAACCAGAGGAGAGCACACGTTCTTTCACGACAAGCACCTGCAGTACAACGCGCGGCTGGAGCGCCCGGACCCCCTGTTCGCGCGCAAGCTGCATGAGGCGCTGGGCGGGCAGTGGTGCGAGATCTCGGTACCTGTTCCAGGGGTGGAACTACGGCGGCCTGGCCAAGTATCGCCTAGTCCGCCCCTCCCCGCGGTACGTAACGTGCAGTGAGTGAAGTGACGCGGCGCGCAGCGTGCGCGCCGCCCACCTAGTGGCCGGAGACGGCCAACCTAGAGAGGTGAGTGAGGAATGTCGATCACCAACCTCAACGAGAAGTTTCAGCACGAGCTTGGGGACGCCTACGACGCCGAGCACCGCTTGATGGAGGCCATGCAGCAGATGTCGCAGATGGCGAGCGACACCAAGCTGAAGGGCATGATCCAGGAGCACATCACCGAGACCCAGCGCCAGATCCAGATGCTGGAGCAGGTCTACCAGGCGATGGGCCAGCAGCCCAAGCGCGTGCCGTGTGACGCGGCGATGGGCCTGGTGAAAGAGGGCCAGAAGACTGTGCAGGAGGCGCAGACCCCGGAGCTGAAGGACTGCGTGATCGCCGGCGCACTTGCCAAGGGCGAGCACTACGAGATGGCGAGCTACCGCGGCCTCGTGATGGGCGCCGAGATGATGGGCAACCAGGAGGCGCTCCGCATGCTGCGCCAGATCCTCCAGCAGGAGGAGAAGACGGCCCAGATGCTGGAGCAGTCGGCCCCGCAGCTCCTCCAGAAGGCGATGAGGCAGCAGGAGCGCGGCCGGTAAGAATGCAAACGGAGGTCGGGGAGCGTATCTCTCCCTGGCCGCCAAAGGCGAAGCGGCGGCCACTGGCCGCCGCTTCGCTGTGCGTTGTTCCCCTCTACCTCTAGGCCGCCTCGTCGTACCTGCGCCGGCGCTCCTCCAGCTCCACCGGCACGGGCACCAGGTGCGGCGTCGTCGTCGGGTCGCCCTGCGGTACGGCCGCGGCGGGGACCTTCGGCATCTCCTCGATCCGCTGCGCGAGCCGCTCCCACCCCAGCTTGCGCGCCAGCGCCGCCATCGACTCGCGCTCCAGCACCTGGCGGCGCAGCGCCACATCCAGCGGAAGCAGCGCCAGCGCCGCCCACAGCAGCGCCAGCCCCAGGTCGCGCGGCGCACCGCCCCGGCCCCCGACGGGCACGAAGCTCGTGTCCGGCGTCGGGTCCACCGCGCCGCCCGTCACCGCCGCCAGCGAGCGCAGCAGGCCGCCGTCACTGCTGCGGCGGTACTCGTCGCCGCGCGACACCACCGCGCCGGTCGTGAGGGCGTCCACGGGTGTGCCGCCGGCGTCGGTGGCCACGAGTCGTACCTCGTAGGTGCCGGCCGGCGGCTGGTCGACCGCCTCGTAGACCCCGGCGCCCACCTCGTTCAGCATCACAGTGCGCGTGATGCCCGAGGCGCTCACCAGCTGCGCCGCCACCCGCATGCCGGACTTCGTCGCCCCAAGCGCGTCGTGTGCCTCGGCGCGCAGCACCAGGTCGGACCCGCGCGTCTCGGCGCGTACCCCGAGCTGGCGTGAGCCGGGCGGCGGCAGCAGCGAGCTCACCATCTGGCCTGCCAGCTCCGGGAAGAACCCCGCACGCACCCAGTCGGCCGCCCAGCGTTCTGTCAGGTCGCTCGTCCAGGCCAGGGTGTGGCCGAGGCCATGCTGCCACCCTGCCAGCAGCGGCTGGCCGTCGGGGGTCGCCAGGATCACCTGGGCCGTCTGGCGGGCGGTGGTCTGCACGAAGCCGCGCAGCTCGGGCGCAGCGTCGAGGCCCCGCACGATCGGGCTCGGCGCGGCCAGCTCCGGCGTGAACGGAGCCTCCACCATGTAGGGCTGCATCACCTCCTGCGCCTCGTTCACCAGGATCGTCGGCAGGTTCGCAGCCTCGTCGGTGAAGAAGTAGCGTCCGTCGCCGGTCTCGGGCATGCTCTGGATGAACTCGATGTGGTCGCCGTCGCCGATCGCGATCGAGCTGAGGGTCACGCCCTCCTCGCGCAGCCTGGCCACCACCTGGAGTGCGCCCTCCTGCTGGGCTGTGTCGTCGCCGTCGGTCAAGGTGATGATGTGCCGCACCGGCCGGTCGCTCGCGCGCATGTAGCGGGCCGCCTCGTGCAGCCCGTCGCGGATATTGATGCCGCCGCCGCCGAGCGTCACCCGCTTGAGCGCCTCTACCGCCTGCGCTCGGTCGCGCCCGGCGATCGGCCCCACCACGTTCACCGGCTCGTGGTCGAAGGGGATCACGACGAGCTCGTCCTCGTCCCGCAGCAGCTCGGCGATCCGCTGTGCGCCCTCCACCGCCAGCGAGAGCTTGGTGCGGCCGTTCTCCACCTCGCTCATGCTCCCCGAGATGTCTACCAGCACCACCACGCTCGCGGGCGGCTGCTCGACCTGCGTCCGCACGTCCATCGTCACTGGCAGCACGTCCTCGAGCGGCGAGTTGCGCCAGCCGCCTGCCCCGAACGACGACGGCCCGCCCACCATCATCAGCCCGTGGCCCAGGTCGCGCACGAAGCGCGTCAGCGCCTCCACCGACTCCTCGGGCACGGCGTAGCGCGGCACGTTCACCAGCACCACTGCGTCGTATATCGCCAGCCCGTCGAGCTGCCGCGGCATGTCCGCGGGCGTCACGGTCTCGGCGCCGACCTTCGCCGCCGCCAGCGCCCTCTCCAGGTGCTGCGCCTCCGCCGGGGCCTCGGCCACCAGCAGCACGCGCGGCCGCTCGTCCACCACCGTGAAGGCCTCGGCGGCGTTGTTCTCCAGCCGCGTGTCGCCCAGCAGCTCCAGCTCCACGCTGTAGCGGTTGAAGGCCGGCCCGGCCTCGGGCAGGTCGATCTCGACCGCCTGCGACCCCTCGCGCAGCGCCACCATCTGGCGCACCAGCACCTCGTCGTCGCCGTCCCGCACCACCAGCACGGCCGGCGCCGCCTGCGTGCTCTCCAGCAGGGCGCGCATGCGCAGGCGCTGCCCCGCGCGCGCCACCTCCGGCAGCTCCACAGCGCTCACCTGCGCGTCCAACGCCTCGGCGGGCGCCCCGAGTGGCACCACGTCCACTGGGATACCCTGCGCCGCCACCCGGCGCGCCATCTCCATTGCGTTGCCCGCGGTCTCGACGCCATCGGACAGCAGCACCAGCCGCCGGTGCCCCTCCGCCGGGAGCAGCGCCATGCCGAGCTGCAGCGCCGACTGAATGTTCGTCGCCAGGCCGCCCGGCGTGATCAGCCCGCCGTACGACATCTGCCCGCCGTCCATGGTCCGCGAGATCAGCGCGTCCTGCCCGAAGGTCACCACCGCGGCGCGGTCGTCTGGGCGCATGACCGCCATCGCGTCCCCTATGAAGCGCTCGGCGCGCTGCCGCTGCTCCGGCCGCACTGAGTCCGAGGTGTCCATCAGGAACACCGTCGTCACCATGTCGGTCGGCAGGCGCAGCTGCGTGCCGGCGATTGCCATGACCAGACAGATGATCAGCGCCGAGCGCAGGCCCAGGCTCCCCCACAGGCGCCAGCCCTCGAGCCTGCGCGGGAGCCGTAGGGCCATGAGCCACAGCAGCGGGACGAGCAGTAGGAGCCAGAGCCCCTCTGGAAACAGTGCCGAAAAACCCACGGTACCCCACCCTGTAGTCGCTGAGGCGGGCGTTGGTGGTCGTGCGCGGAGACGTCCGCCATGCCGGTTGTGCCTGTGGCGCCGCAGGGCGAAAAGCCCGCGGGCCGGTCCTGCTGTGAGAGCAAGATGCCGGCCGCGGGCGCGGGGTGCGGGCTCGCTGAAAGGAGAGGATTAGGAGGGGTAGGGGCTTGGGGAGAGGAGGCTGGCGGTCAGCTCCAGCAACTCATCGAGGTGGAACGGCTTCTGCAGCACCGCCGCGAACTGGCGGCGGTCGTCCTCGGTCACGTGGCTCGCGGCGGTCATCAGGACGATCGGGATCCCGCGGAAGGAGGGCGTCGCAGCCACGGCCGCCCGCAGACTGCGGCCGTCCAGGTTGGGCATCATCAGGTCGGCGATGATCAGGTTGCAGCGCTGCTCCCGCAGCACACCCAGTGCGACTACGCCGTCAGATGCGGTCAGCACCGTGTACCCTTCGTCCTCGAGTAGGCCCTGCACCAGCTCGGCGATCGCCGGATCGTCCTCGACGATAAGCACGGTTTGCATACGCTCTCTCACACAATCTGCGCGCTCTGCGCGCCCTTGTCTTCGTCGAGAAGCGGCAGCCGCACCGTGAACGTGCTGCCGATGCCCTCTTCGCTCACAACCTCCACGGAGCCGCCGTGGCGTATGACGATCTCGCGCACCACGTACAGCCCCACACCCATACCGCTGATCCCCTTGTTCGCATCCGCGTTCGCCGCACGGTAGAAGCGCCCGAAGATGTGCGGCATTGCCTCCGCCGGTATTCCGATCCCCTGGTCTGCCACCACGAGTACGGCAGAGTCCCCGTCCCGCGTGAGCTCGACGCGGATCGGGGATCCCTCCGGGCTGTACTTCGCAGCGTTCCCGAGCAGGCTGTAGATCACCTGCCCGAGGCGCAGCGGGTCACCGGCCACCGGCAGCGGGGCGTCCCCCTCCCGCAGCTCGATCGGGTGCCGCCCGAGGGCCGGAACGATCTCGCGGATCGCCTGCGTCACGACCCCGCGCAGGTCGCAGGGGCCGACCTCCACCTGCATCTCGCCCGACTGGAGCCGCGAGACGTCCAGCATCGTCGTGATCAGCCGGGAGAGCCGGTCGGCCTGCTCCACGATCAGCTGCGTCGTGCGCCTGTCGCGCTCGCTCAGCTTCTCCTCGCGCGCCAGGCGCCGCTGCATCAGCTGCGTGTGACCCAGCAGCGCCGTGAGCGGCGTCTTGAGCTCGTGTGAGGCGACGGTCAGGAACTGGTCGCGCAGCATGAGCGCACCCTCGGCTATGATACGCGCCTCGCGCTCGTGCTCCTCGGACTGCTTCTGCCCGTGGATGTCGGTCGTTGTGCCGATCCATCCCGTGATCGCCCCGGTGTCGTCGCGCACCGGCAGGGCCCGGCTCAGGTGCCAGCGGTACACCCCGTCGTACCGGCGCAGGCGAAACTCGATCTCGTACGGCTGCCCGTTGGCCAGTGCGCTCTCCCACACCGACCACATTGCCGGGATGTCGTCCTGGTGCAGCGCCTGGAAGCTTGTCGTGTGGGCCTGCTCCGCGGTCTGACCGGTGTAGTCCAGCCAGCGCGAGTTGACGTACACCACCCGGCCCTCGGCGTCGGTGCGCCAGACGTGCTGGGGCATGGCCTCCGTCAGCACCCGGTAGCGCGCCTCGGACTCGCGCAGCGCTTCCTCGGCCTGCTTGCGCTCGGTGATGTCGAACAGCAGGCTGTGGATCTGCGGGGGGCGATGTTCGTCCGCTGTCAGCCGCCCCCGCACGCCCACCCAGCGGATGCTTCCGCCCGGCCGGATGATACGGTGCTCGATGTACTGCTCGCCCCGCCCGTTGACCAGGTGTGTGTGGAAGCGGTGCACCAGCGCGATGTCGTCGGGGTGGATGCGTGCCCACAGGTCGTCGAGCGTGCGCCGGGTCCCATCGGGTACAAAGCCGAAGATCAGGTCGAGGCTCTCCGAGCGGCTGATCAGCCCGCTCGCGACATCCACGTCGAAGATTGCCATCTGCGCCTGCGCCAGCGCGGTGCGCGTCTCCTCGGCATCCTTCTCGCGCGTGATGTCGCGGAATGTCACCGCGAACCCGTCGTCGAGCTTGACGGCGGTGATATGGAACCAGGCCCGGATACCCTCGGCGTTGTAGAAGAAGGAGTGGTCGGCGTGCTTGCCCGTCTCCACCACGCGGGCGTACATATCGAACAGCCCGGCCTCGCGGTTGCCCGGCATCTCGACGAGCAGGCGCTGTCCCACGAGCTCCGCCGCGGGCCGGCCGACGATCGCCTCGGCGCGCGGGTTGGCCAGCAGCCACTCGAAGTCCACGATCTGTCCCGATAGGTCGCGCACCGCACGGAACGCCATGATCCCGTCGAGTGATGACGCCAGCACACTGGACAGGAGCGCCTGCGACTCGTGGAGGCGCGCGTCGGCCCGCCTGCGGTCGCTGATGTCGCGTCCCTCGGGGATCAGATTGATGACTTGGCCGCGCCCGTCGAGCACCGGCTTCAGCGAGAAGTCGATCGTCACCATGCGCCCGCTGCTCCCGAGCACGTCCACCTCGTAGCGCACGAAATCGCCGCACGCTGCCCGCCGCACCGCCTGGCGCAGCTGCTCCTGCGTCTCGGGTGAGCTCGTCCACCACGCGCACTCCCAGAATGGGCGCCCGATCACATCAGCCTGTGCGAGGCCACCGAATGACAGCGCGGTCTGGTTTACCTCGAGGAGGGTCCCTTCCGGTGTCAGCAGCCCGATGAACTGAAATGTCGAGTCGAAGATAGCTCGGAACAGGGCGTCATGGGATTGCGCCATCATAGATGTACAGTCCCTGGGCATCGAGCAAACGCGACGCCAGCTGTATATCAGGTGTTGAGGTCTGGTGCTGTGAGCAAGGGTATCATAGCGGCGCGTGTTCGGCAAGCGGGATCGGGGAGGGTGCCGGGGAAAAGCGAAGGCGGCACCCGGTGTGAGTGCCGCCTTGCCGTGCCTCTGGTCGGGGCGACTGGATTTGAACCAGCGACCTCCTGAACCCCATTCAGGTGCGCTACCAGTCTGCGCTACGCCCCGCGAAGCACTGGTATTGTAGCCCGGGAGCCCGAATCTGTCAACCGCCCTGACGGCTCATGAAACACGACTCAAAACGGCTCTACCCCGTACCCGGCGATCTCGTCGGCGAAGCGCTCGATGTCGCGCGTGCTCTTGAGAGCCTCGACCGCGCGCAGTAGCGCGCCGCGGTTCGCGTCGCCCGTCAGGAGGGCGCGCTCGAGGTACTGGCGCAGGTAGGCCTTGATCAGCCCGAGCTGCACCGTCGTCAGCTTCTCGCCGTTGAAGTACGCGTCCACGGCGGCCTCGAGCCGGCCGCTCTGCTCGGTCATCCAGAAGTGCGGCGGGCGCTCGACATCGAACGGGTAGGGGTAGTTCTCGTTCGGCACGTAGGTGAGGTCGCCGATCTGCTCCGGCTCAGTGCTCATGGGAAGATCTCCGGGCGGCTTGGCGGAGTGTGGGCTCCGGCAAGAGGTGCGAAACAGCTGCGCGGGGCGACTGGCGCCCGCCGCCCCAGCGGGGCGTGTGGGCCCATTATACCCCGCCTCCAGCCCGGCGGAGCTTTGCGAGAACCCGCCGTTTGCAGTATCATTATTATGGCTCGCGCGCCTTTAGATACAGCGAATCTTGGCCGTGCAGCGCGTGTCCCCCGCCCCCCAGCGAACCGGGACTGCAAGGCGAAAGGAGCACCTTTGCCGCCCAGAGAGCGGCGTCAGATACGGTTGTGCCGCTGCCCGTGTGATCATTGAGTAAACGTTAGCGCACGGGCGGCGAAGAGATTCTAGTCATTGAGATTCACTTGGAGCAAAGCAATATGGCCACCAACGGGAATGGTTCACGTGATGGAATGCGATGGTATCGAGCTGATTTACACATTCACACGCCCGCCTCAGAAGACTATGCCGAGCCGAATGCTACCTACCTTGAGATTCTGCAAGAGGCCGAGCGCCGAGAGCTCTCGCTCATTGCCTTTACTGACCACAATACTGTCCACGGCTACGAGCGCATGCGGCAGGAGATCGACTTCCTCCAGACCCTCGAGCGCGCCCAGCGCCTCACCGAGGAGGAGCAGACCCGACTCCAGGAGTTCCGCCGCCTGCTCGCAAAGATCACCGTCCTCCCCGGCTTCGAGTTCACCTCGCACTACGGCGCGCATATTCTGGCCCTCTTTGCGCCGGACCGGCCCATCAGCCTGATCGAAGCTACCCTGCTGCAGCTCGGCGTCCCGCCGGATAGCCTCAAGGGGGGCGTCTGCTCGGTGGCCGATACGCGCCACGTGACCGAGGCCTACGAGATCATCGCCCGCGCCGGCGGCATCGTGATCGCGCCGCACGTCAACGGCCCCAACGGGATTATCACCGAGACGCTGCGCATGGGTACCAGCGGCCAGGCGCGTATCGCCGCCACCCAGCACCCCGCGCTGCACGCGCTCGAGTTCATCAACTTCTACACCGACCACGATAAGTTCACCTCGCCCGGATTCTACAACGGCCGCACCGAGCACTACGAGCGGCGCATGTTCTGCATCCAGGGCTCCGATGCGCACCGCCTGCGCCGCACCCCGGCCGGCGAGGGGGACGCATGGCACCGCCACGGCATCGGCGACCGCTACGTGGAGCTGCTGCTCTCCGAGCCCTCCTTCGCCGCCCTCAAGACGCTCTTCACCTCGCACGACTTCGACCGCGTGCGGGTGCCCAAGCGCGACCAGAAGCAGTGGGAGGTCGACACCCTGCGCTTCGGCCCTCCCGGCGAGCGCCAGGTGATGCGCCCCGATGAGCCTGCTGCCCTCGAGACGCTCTGGAAGGACGTGGCTGCGCTCGCCAACCTCGGCGGCGGCACGCTCTTCGTCGGCTCCGAGCGCGACGGCACGGCGATCACCGGCGTGGCCCGCCCCGACCAGGTGAGCGAAATGCTCCGCCGCATGGTTCAGGAGCACATCGCCCCCCAGCCCTACCTGACGCTGGAGCTCATGAACTACGAGGGCCGCGACCTGATGCGCGTCGAGGTGCGCGCCTACGAGCCGCCGCCGTTCATGGGCTCCGACGGTGTGATCTATGTCCGCCGCGACGGCGAGACGGTCGCGGCTGACCGCGGCGAGGTTATCCAGCTCTGCCGCCGCGCCCTCGCCGAGGGGGCCTCCTCCCCGCTCGACAACGGCGAGGATCTCGAGCTGCCCCGCAGCGGCGTGGAGATCGTGGGCGCCCAGAAGCGCAGCGGCGTGTGGTACTACGAGGTGCGCGACCTCCGCACCACGGCAGGCGTCACCCGCGACCGCGCGCAGGGCCTCTGGGCCTACGCCATCAGCCGCTATGAGGACCTGCGCGAGGGCCGCCTCGACGTCCAGAGCCAGGTGAAGTGGCGCGGCCGCCTCGGCCTCTGGCGCGCCTACCGCCAGGGCAACCGCACCAAGTACGACCTCGTCCACCGCGACGCCAACGGCGTGATCGACCACGTCTTCTTCGGCGTGTCGGACTGGGGCCTCGGCGAGAGCTGGCAGGGCCTCCTGGGCGAGCGCGCCGCCGAGCCGGTAGAGACCGAGCCGCGCGCCTTCCGCGAGGATGAACCGTTCCTGGCGCTCGACCATTCCGAGGAGGAGCCGCCCCCGCCTAACGCGAATTGGGCCGAGCGGCGCTTCCGCTGGCGCGGCCGCGGCGGCCTCTGGTGCATCGCCCGCACCGAGGATGGCCAGCCGCTCTTCGACCTGGCCATGAAGGATAAGGAGGGCACCGGGTACCAGGAGTACCGCGCTGTCCCGCGGGAGAAGCTCACCGACGCCTGGCTCAACCTCATCCGCGTGCCGCGCCCCCGCACCGGCATCGAGGTAGTCAGCGTCGCCGCCGACGAGAACGGCGAGCAGCGCTTCGTCTTCCGCAACCTGCGCACCGGCGAGGTCAGCAGCGCACCCTGGCGCCTGCAGGATATCGAGGAGGGCACCGTCCGCCAGTACGCCGCGCGCATGGCCCTCCAGGATACGCCGCTGGACACCGACAAGGTGCGCTGGTGGGGCAACATCGGCTACGTCCGCCCCATGCGCAGCCAGGTGGACTTGGTCTACCGCGATGAGGACGGCGTCGACCACATTTACTACGCCGCCCGCCGCGATGAGCTCGCCGGCGAGTGGCGCGAGCTGCTCGAGGAGTACGGCGAAGTGTAACCGAGCGCCGAGTGCTGAGTCGTGTGTCTTGAGTCGTGAGCGGTGAGCGATGCGCGCCGAAGGCGTTCTCGGTGCAGCCGAGTGTGCTGCGTGCTGAGAAGACTCAAAACTCACGGCTCAGCGCTTTCGAAGGAGGGAATGATGCGGGAGCACATGTGGATTGGCGGCCAGCGTGTCCCTAGCCTCACCGGAGAGACCTTCGAAGTCCAGGACCCGGCCACCGAGGAGATCATCGGACACGCCCCGATGGGCAACGAGGAGGACGCCCGCCGCGCCGTCAGGGCTGCCAACGACGCGCTCCGCGACTGGCGCCGCGTCTCCGCCCACGACCGTGCCCACATGCTCCACGAGGTGGCCCACAAGATCCGCGAGCGCACCGAGGAGCTCGCCGCGCTCCTTACCCGCGAGGGGGGCAAGCCGCTCGGCGAGAACCGCGATGAGATGAGCTGGGCCGCCGCCTGCTTCGACTACTACGCCGAGCTCCAGCGCAACAGCCGCGGCCGCGTCATCCCATCCGTCGAGCCCTCCCAGCTCGCGATGGTCCTCAAGGAGCCCTACGGCGTGGTGGCGGCCATCGTCCCCTGGAACTATCCCATTCTGCTCATGTCCTGGAAGGTAGCTCCGGCGCTCGCCGCCGGCAACACGGTGGTGCTCAAGCCCAGCGAGATGACGCCCCTCACCACGCTGCTGTTCGCCGAGATCTTCGACCACCTTCCCCCCGGCGTCGTCAACATCGTCACTGGCTACGGCGCCACTGTCGGCCGTGAGCTGGTGGTGAGCCCCGGCACGCACCTGGTGGCCTTCACCGGCTCGTTCGCCACCGGCCGCGAGATCGCCCGCCTTGCCGCCGAGCGGGTGAAGAAGACCCACCTCGAGCTCGGTGGCAAAGACGCCTTCATCGTGGCCGAGGACGCCGACCTGGACGTGGCCGTGCCCGGGGTGGCCTGGGCCGCCCTGCTCAACGCCGGCCAGGTCTGCACCTCCACCGAGCGCGTCTACGTCCACGAGAGTATCCTGCGCCCCTTCACCGACCACCTGGTGGACTTCGTGCGCTCGCTGCGCCTTGGGCCGGGGGTGGAGCCCACTACCGACATCGGCCCGCTGATCGGGGACCGCTACCGCGCCAAGGTCGAGGCGCACGTCGAGGAGTCCCGCGCCAGGGGCGCCGCGATCCTCACCGGCGGCCGCCGCCCCGCCCACCTCGAGCGCGGCTTCTTCTACGAGCCCACCGTGCTCACCGGCGTGGACCACTCGCACCGCATCATGCGCGAGGAGACCTTCGGCCCCACCATCCCGATCATGGCCTTCCGCAGCTTCGACGAGGCGATCGACCTGGCCAACGACAGCGACTACGGCCTTGGCGCCAACCTCTACACCCGCGATCCGCGTAAGGTCAAGCAGTACTACGAGGAGGTCAAGGCCGGCACATGCTGGGTCAATGACCCCCTCACAGATAACGACGCGGGGCCGTTCGGCGGCATGAAGTTCTCCGGTGGCGCCCGCGAGCTCGGCGAGGAGGGCCTCGAGGCCTTTCTGGAGACGAAGCACGTCCACTGGGACTTCGCCATGGAGCGCAAGTCCTGGTGGTACCCCTACGGAACAAGCAAATGAGATACCTGATCCTGGCGATCCTCGCCGCGCTGCTCGTCGTCGGCCCGGCCGCAGCGCAGACTGCCCCCGGCGACGCGTCCGTCTTCCCGAGCGCCGGCCCTGCGGGCACGCGCTTCAGCTTCATCGCGTCCGGCTTCCGCTCGCGCGAGCGCGTGGCAGTCTGGCTCAACGCCCCCGACGGCCGCGTGCTTACGGTGGAGGCCGACCAGCTTCGCCGCGCCACGCGCTATGGGCGCGTCAACTGGTTCTGGACGGTGCCCGAGGGCACGGCGGCAGGCACATACCAGATGGTCGCCCACGGCGTCACCAGCGGCGTCGAGCGCGTCATCACGATCCAGGTCGGGCAGGAGCCCGCGCAGCCTGCGCCCGCCGCTCCTGACGAGCGCGCCAACGTTTTCCCGGGCCAGGGGCGCCCTGGTACGCTGTTCCGCTTCTACGCGCGCGGCTACCTGAAGGGGGAGTCGGTGGCGCTGTGGGTCAACCGGCCGGATGGGACGGCGCAGGCGGTGGAGGCCGAGCGGATCGAGGTCGCCGAGGCCCGGCTGGACATGGCCTGGTCTGCGCCGACCGACGCTCAGGCGGGGCGCTGGGAGCTGGTGATCGTCGGCCGCACGAGCGGCGTGCAGGTGGTGATACCCTTCGAGATACGTTAGAGGAAGCCGGTGGGGAGTAGGAGGGTGTGGGAGGGCAAAGCCCTCCCGCGTCTTTTTACGAGGCGAACCAGGCGCGCGCGAAAGCCCGCTCGGTCGCGTCGATCGCCGGCACCACGACGCGCCGCGTCCTGACGTACTCGAGCGAGAGGCGCATGCCGATCCGGCGCAGCCACGTCTGCTCCGAGCGCCGCATGAAGCGCAGCGCGTGCCGGACGATCAGGTGCGTGTGGCGGATGATCTTATCGCGGCGGCCCAGCAGCACTACCGCCGGGATGATCAGCGGCCAGCCAGGCAGGATGGGGAGCAGCAGCCCAAGCACGCCGATGATAAAGAGGGTCACCCCGACGACCCTCCGCAGAATGGCGAGTGCGATGGTCAGAGCGTTCTTCATGGCTTCTTCTCTCTCATCCCCTATCGTCCCGTGTCGAATACCCCATCCCGTCAGATGATTGTAGCAGGAAGTTCGCCGATGCGGAAGGGGAGAACTCCCCGCCGCCGCACGCGCCTATACAGAGTCTAACGCTGCAAGGGGTCAGAATGTTTCGCCGCTACGCCATAACCGTGATCGGCTGGGAGGCGTCCTCGATCTGAGGCACGCCCGCCAGCTGGCCGCAGGCCGCTGCGATCGCCATGCCGCGCTCGACGCGCACGGTGCACGCCACGCCGCGCTCCTGCAGCACCCGCTGGAACTCCAGCACCCGCCGCCGCTCCGAGCGCCCCAGTGGCATCCCGGGCACCGGGTTCCACGGGATCAGGTTGACGTGCACCAGCCGTAGAGGCAGCCCTGTGTGACTGCCCGGAGGCAGGCCAGCCTTGCTGTCCGGGTGCACCCCGCGCAGCAGGTCGGCGAGCTCGGCCGCGTGCGCCGGCTCGTCGTTCTGGCCCTGGAGCAGCACGTACTCGAACGACACCCGCCGGTTGGTCTTGTCCAGGTACTCGCGCGTTGCCGCCATGAGCTCGGCGATCGGGTAGCGCCGGTTCACCGGCATCATCTGGCCGCGCAGGGCGTCGTTCGGGGCGTGCAGCGAGATCGCCAGGTTGATCGGCAGCGGCGCGTCGGCCAGCCGCCGGATGCCCGGCACCAGCCCCACCGTGGACACTGTCAGGCCGCGCGCGCCCAGGTTGAACCCCTTCGGGTCATGCAGCCGCTCCACCGCCCGCCACCAGCGGTCGTAGTTGGCGAACGGCTCGCCCATCCCCATGAAGACGACGTTGGTCAGGCGGCGCGGCGGCGCGAAGTCCCCCTGCTGCTGCTCCTGCTGCTCCTCGATGCTGTCCGGCGCCCACCAGGTGTCCTCCGCCGCCGCTCGCTGGGGCCGCTGGTCGTTGGCCCCTGGCCCCCGGTCCTCTGCCATCGCCCGGAGCGTGCGCGCCGCCCACAGGACCTGCCCGATGATCTCGCCCGGCTGGAGGTTCCGCAGCAGCCCCAGCCGTCCCGTGGCGCAGAACGAGCAGTCCATCGCGCAGCCGGCCTGCGTCGAGACACACACTGTCGCGCGGTCGGGGTAGACCATGAGCACGCTCTCGACCACCACGCCGCCGTCGAGGCGGAACAGCGCTTTGCGCGTCATCCCGCCATCGGCCTGCTGCTCGCGCACGGGCGTGACTGGCTCGAGCCGCGTCTCGGCCGCCAGCCGCTCGCGGAGCGCTACGGGCAGGTCGGTCATCGCTGCCGGGGTGTCGGCGTAGTTGACGTAGAGCTGGCGCTCGATCTGGCGCGCGCGGAAGGTCGGCTGGCCCCAGCCCTTCAGCAGCCCCTCGAGCTCGGCGGATGTCAGATTATACAGATTAACAATAGTATCTTGTTTCATGATATTGACATTATACCAAATCGGCTTGTGCTCTGCGGCCTACGCCACCTCTCGTAACGCTACCGGATGAGGGCGGCTTCTTTCTTGAGAGCCGTATCCCCACCTCGCGCTGGTGCGCACGGACAAGCCACGCAGGGCTGTCGCTCCGGAGTCAGCCCCGGGATAGATTCGATTCGCCCGCCCCCTTCGAATACTCCTGTGACGGCGCGCGACGCGTGCGCGGGCCGCAAGGTGTCAATGGAGATACACAAGGAGGCTTGGGACATGGCACGACTGACTCGCTCTGCTGGTGTGGCGGTGGCGGCGCTCATCGCGGTCTTCGCGCTGCTGCCGGTCGTCGGCGCGGC
Organism: Chloroflexota bacterium; assembly: GCA_039805565.1. Classification (GTDB taxonomy): domain Bacteria; phylum Chloroflexota; class Chloroflexia; order Chloroflexales; family Roseiflexaceae; genus CALJIC01. The sequence continues at coordinate 27,059 of JBDLTZ010000193.1, forward strand.
GCCGCGCGCCCAGGAGACCAAGACCGTCAGCATCAAGGACTTCAGGTTCGACCCGGCGACGATCACTGTCAATGTCGGCGACACGGTCACCTGGACGAACGGCGACACCGTACCCCACACCGCTACCGCCACCGACACATCGTTCGACTCGGGCCGACTGAACAACGGCCAGTCCTTCTCCTTCACATTCGACAAGGCCGGCACGTTCGACTATGTCTGCGCGTTCCACGACACGATGATGGGCAAGGTCGAGGTGCGTGAGGCGGCCGCAGCCGCAGCGCCCGCAGCCGCCCCCGCACAGCAGGCGCCCACAGGTACGCTGGAGGCGACAGATCAGGCGATCGCGGGCGGAATGGTCACGGTGGCGAGCGTCACGGCCGGCCAGGACGGCTGGGTCGTGGTGCACCTGGACGAGGGCGGGCGCCCGGGCAAGGTGCTCGGCCAGACGGCCGTCAAGGCGGGCGAGAGCGCCAATGTCAAGGTCCAGCTGAGCGAGGAGGTCCCGGCGGGCGGCGCGCTCTGGCCGATGCTGCACATCGATGCCGGCACGATGGGCACCTACGAGTTCCCCGGCGCTGACGTTCCGGTGACGGCGGGCGGCGCCCCGGTGATGAAGAAGATCATGGTCACCGAGGCGGCGGCAGCCCAGCCAGCGCAGTCCCAGGCCGGCACGCAGGCCGGGGCTCCGGCGGCCCTGCCGCGCACGGCCGGTGAGGAGCTGCCGATCGCGGTGGTGCTGTTCGCGTCGCTCCTGGCCCTGCTCGCGGGCCTCGCGCTGCGCTCGCGCCGCGTGTAGCGGCCTCTTTCCCGTGGAGGGGCGCTACCGCAGCGAGCGGTAGAGCTCCTCCACCCGTCCCACCACCCGCTCCTTCGCGAAGCGCACGGCCGCCTGGCGTCGCGCCCCCTCGCCGAGGGCCCGGCGCTCCTCGGTGCAGGCCAGCAGCGCGTCCATCCGCCGCGCGAACCCTGCCACTGTAGGCGCCAGCGCGCCGCTCACCCCGTCCACCACCACGTCGCGCGTGCCGCCGGTGGGCATCGCCAGGATCGGTGCGCCGCACGCGCTGGCCTCCAGCAGCACGCGGCTCAGCGGCTCGCCCCAGGCCGAGGGGAACAGCAGCAGCTCGCAGCGCGCCATCAGCCGCAGCGTCTCGTCGTGGTCGGCCCAGTCCAGGAAGCGCGCCCGCACCCCGAGCGCCGCCAGCCCGCGCTCCAGCTCGCCCCGCAGCGGGCCGCTGCCGCAGACGACCACCGACCACCGGCCACCGACCACTGGCTCATCTTCGCCGCTCATCTGGTCTTGGGCTGCGCGAAAGATCTCCAGCAGCAGGTGTGCGCCCTTGTTACGCTCCAGCTTGCCCACGAACAGCAGGAAGCGCTCGCCCGGCGCCACGCTCTGCGGCGGCGTCGTCACAGTCCTGTCGATAGCAGCCAGGTCCACCAGGTGCGGGATGACGTGGATGCGCTCCGGCCGCGCGATCCCCTCTAGCCGCTCCGCGATGTAGCCGCTGCACGCGATCACCGCGTCTGCGCGCCGGAGGAAGGCCTGGCGGCGCCGCATGTGCGCCAGCGCGTAGGGGATGGCCGCCAGCGCCGCTGCGCCCCGAAGCGGCCCGAGTCGGGCCGGCAGGTCGGTGGCGAGCGAGGCCCACGACTGGCGCGGGTGCGGCACTCGATCGCCGTGCAGCCCGGTGGCGAAGTAGTCCCACGGCCAGTGGTCGCGCACTGTTACCACCACCGGTGCGCCGAGCTGCTGTCCCGCCAGCACCGCGGCCGGCGCGGCCTGGACGTGTTGCGCGTGAACGACCGTGCTGGGCTCGGAATTGTGGATGTTGGACTGGGCGGCATCGACCACGGCCGCGGCGAGGGAGGGCCAGAGCCGCTCGTGGCGGAAGTAGTTCTTCACGAAGGGGATGCCCGGCGCGCGGTAGCCGAGGCGCACCGCGGGGACGCCCAGCACTTCCTCGCGCGTCGTGCCGGGCGAGCCCTGCCGCGGCACCACGGCCGTCACGGCGTGTCCGCGCTCGATCAGCGCCAGCGCCAGCGCGTGTGTGCTCCAGCCGGCGCCGCCGCAGCGCGGCGGGAAGACATCAGTTGGGAAGAGAATGTTCAACGCACTCGTCCATGATGCGCTCAAGCTCCTCGCAGTGCCGCGCCCACGAGTAGCGCGCCACGACCCGCGCCCGCGCCCGCGCGCCCATGGCCCGCGCCTCGTCGGGGCAGTCCAGCAGCCGCCCGATCGCCGCCGCGAGGCCCGCCGTGTCCCCCTCGCGGAACAGCAGGCCCTCCTGCCCGTCGCGCACCACCTCGTTTAGCGGGTGGATGTCGGCGGTGACCACCGGGAGCCCGGCGGCCATGTACTCGTAGACCTTGAGCGGGGACCAGAAGAAGCCGGCGGCGCGCAGTGCGGGGTGCGGCGCTGTATTGAAGGGCGCCACGCCCACTGACGACCGCGCCAGCAGCGCCGGCACCTGGTCGTAGGGGACCGCGCCGGTGAAGGTGAAGCGCCCGGGCCAGCGCGAGGCCATCTGCTCGGCGGCGGTGCGCTCGGGGCCGTCGCCCACCAGCAGGAACCGGGCGTCGCGCCCCTGGGCCAGCAGCTCCCCCGCGCCTCGCACGAAGTCAAGCACGCCGTGCCAGGCGCGGAACGAGCCGAGGAACACGACCGTTGGGGCAGAGAGTCCGTGCGCCTGCCCCGCGGCTTCTACCGGCGCATCGGGCAGGAAGCGGTCGACATTGGCGCCCCAGGGCAGCTCGACGATCGTATCGCGCGGGATCTCGGGCGGCACGGTGGTGTGGAGCGGCGTGACGATGCGGGTGGCCCAGCGACACTGCGTGGCAGCCCAGCGCCGCATCGGGGAGCCGAGGGCGTCGTCCAGGCGGCGCTTACGGATCTCGGGCGGGTCCACGATCAGGGCGTTAACCTCGAGGATGCTGGGCAGTCCGAGGGTGCGGGCGGCCAGGAGCCCCGCGCCGGCGAAGTTGTAGTAGCGCTCCATGACCACATCGGGGCGCACGGCGCGCGCCAGGCGGTGGATGATGGGCGTGCCGAGCAGCGAGGCGGCCTTGGGGATATCCAGGTGGTGGAGGTGGAAACCGTCCAGGGTGGTGGAGGCGGGGCGGGCGAGCGCCCGGATACCACCCCAGTCCTCGCGCAAGCACGCCACCACGTGGACGGTGTGCCCGCGGCGCGCGAGCCCACGCGCGACCTCGAGGGTGTGGGTGGAGCCGCCGAGCGTGCCGGGCACTGGGATGCCGCTGGCGACGTACAGGACTCTCACACGCGCTCGTAGCGCTCCAGGTCCAGCGTGATCGCCAGAGCGCCCTTGGCCGCGCGGCGCACGATCTCGGTCGCTCGGTCCGCCGCCGCGTCCTCGACGCCCACCAGCAGCGTGGTGTTTCCCTTGCGCAGGAATCCGCCGGTAGACGCCAGCCGCGTCACGCGGAAGCCCTGCTCCACCAGCGCGTCGACCGTCGCATCGGCGACGCTATCCTCGGTCACGAACACGAGCAGCTTCATGCGGGCTCCTTTGGAATGAGTGCGACGCAGCGCATTATAGCAGAACTTATCCCTGCCGCAGGCGGTTGAGCATCGGGGCCGTGTAGGAGTGGCAGATCGCGATCGCCACCGCGTCGGCGGCGTCGTCCGGCTTGGGCACCTTGTTCAGGTTGAGTGTCAGCCGCACCATCTCCTGCATCTGCTTCTTGTCCGCGCCGCCGTAGCCGGCCACGGCCTGCTTCACCTGGGTGGGCTTATACTCGTGCACCTCGAGGCCGGCCTGGGCCAATGCCAGCAGGGCCACGCCGCGCGCCTGGCCCACGGTGATCGCGGTGTTCACGTTCTTGCCGAAGAACAGCTCCTCGATCGCCGCGCTGTCGGGCTGGTACTCGCGCACCAGCTGGCGCAGCTCATCGTACAGGCGCATCAGCCGCTCGGGCTGTGGCTGGCCGGCCGGCGTGGTCAGCACATCACAGGCCACCAGGCTGAGCGTGCCGGCGCTCTCGTCCACGATGCCCCAGCCCATGCGCGCCGTGCCCGGGTCGATGCCAATCGTTCTCATGCGTCTTCGAGCAGCGCCGCGAGTTCGTCGGTCACGTGCAGGTTGCTGTACACCTTCTGGACGTCGTCGAGGTCCTCGAGCTTCTCGATCAGGCGCAGGACTTTCATGGCCGTGTCGGCGTCGGCGTCCACCTCGGTCTTCGCCAGCATGGTCTTCTCAGCGCCGGTGAGCGGCAGGCCAGCGGCCAGCAGCGCCTGGCGCACGGCGGCGAGCTGCTTGAAGTCGGTGTACACCTCGATCGCGTCCTCGCCGACCTCGACGTCGTCGGCGCCGGCGTCGATGGCGGTGAGCTGCACCTCGTCCACGTCGAGCTTCTTCTGCGTCAGGTCGATCGTGATCAGGCCCTTGGTATCGAACATCCAGCCCACCGAGCCCGGCTCACCGGGGGTGCCGCCGGCCTTGGTGATTGTGGCGCGGACCTCGGAGTTCGTGCGGTTGCGGTTATCGGTGGCGGCCTCGATCATCAGCGCGACGCCGCCGGGAGCGTATCCCTCGTAGTAGATCTCCTCGATTGCCGCGCCGTCGCCGCCCTTGCCGAGGCCGCGGTCGATCGCGCGCTGGATGTTGTCCATCGGCATGTTGCTCGCGCGGGCCTTATCGACGGCGATGCGCAGGCGGAAGTTTGCGTCCGGGTCGCCATTGCCGCCCTCCCGCGTTGCGATGGTGATGTCGCGCGCGAGTTTGGTGAAGAGCTGGCCGCGCTTCTGGTCGATGAGGCCTTTGGAGCGGCGGATCGAGTGCCATTTTGAGTGGCCGGACATAAGAAAACCTCCGGTGGAAAAGCTACAAGCGTGCTGCATTATAGCATAGAGCCCCCGCGGCCCACCCTTGGCACGCAGAGAGGCCCGGGGGCGATGCCCCGGGCCTCTCTGGAAGAAGTGTGTTGTGTGTCTACGCGATGCCCGGGTCGACGTGCCGCGGCAGGTCCAGCGGCGGGAGTGTGGCGGCGGCGCCGTTGCCCTTGCCCTTTGCCACGACACCCTCGATCTCGAGCGGCTGCACGCGGCTCAACAGGGCGCGCAGGCGATCGCCGTCCAGGCTCTCGTACTCGATCAGGGCGCTCGCCATGTCGTTGAGCACATCGCGGTTCGTCTCGATGATGTGCTCACAGCGCGAGTACGCCTCGGTGACGATCCGATGGACCTCCTGGTCGATGCCGCGCGCGACCTCATCGCTGTAGTTGCGCTGCTCGCTGATCTCGCGGCCGAGGAAGATCAACTCCTCCTTCTCGCCGAAGGCGATCGGGCCGAGCCGCTCGCTCATGCCGTAGCGCGTGACCATCGCGCGGGCGATGCGCGTGACCTGCTGGATGTCGCCCGAGGCGCCGGTGGTGATCTCCTGCAAGCCGAAGACTTGCATCTCGGCGATGCGGCCGCCGAGCGCCACCACGAGCTGGGCCTCGAACTGGAGGCGGCTCATGTAGTTGCGGTCCTCGTCGGGTAGGAACAGCGTGTAGCCGCCGGCCCGCCCGCGCGGGATGATCGTCACCTTCTGCACCGAGTCGGAGCGCGGCATGCCCGCGCCGGCGATCGCGTGGCCCGCCTCGTGGTAGGCCGTGATCAGCTTCTCCTTCTCGGTCATCATGCGGCTGCGGCGCTCGGGGCCGCCCATCGCCACGCGCTCGATCGCGTCCTGGAGCTCGGACATGCCGATCTTCTTCTTCGAGCGGCGCGCGGCCAGGATAGCCGCCTCGTTGACGGCGTTCGCCAGGTCGGCGCCCGAGAAGCCCGGGGTCTGCCGCGCGATCACCTCGAACTGGATGTCGTCGGAGAGCGGCTTGCCCTTGGTGTGGACCTTGAGCACCTCGACGCGGCCCTTGACGTCCGGGGCGTCGAGCACCACCTGCCGGTCGAAGCGGCCGGGGCGGATCAGCGCCGGGTCGAGCACGTCGGGCCGGTTGGTGGCTGCCACGACGATCACGTTGGTGTTGGTGTCGAAGCCGTCCATCTCGACCAGGATCTGGTTGAGGGTTTGCTCGCGCTCGTCGTGCGAGCCGCCGAGGCCGGCGCCGCGCTGGCGGCCCACCGCGTCGATCTCGTCGATGAAGACAATGCAGGGCGCGTTGCGCTTGGCCTGGTCGAACAGGTCACGCACGCGGCTGGCGCCGACGCCGACGAACATCTCGACGAACTCAGAGCCGGAGATCGAGAAGAACGGCACGCCCGCCTCGCCCGCCACCGCGCGCGAGAGCAGCGTCTTGCCGGTTCCGGGCGGGCCCACCATCAGCACGCCGCGCGGGATGCGCGCGCCGAGGGCCGCGAACTTGTCGGGGAACTTGAGGAACTCCACCACCTCGGTGAGGTCCTGCTTGGCCTCTTCCTGGCCAGCCACGTCCGCGAACGTGACCGTCGGCTTGTCGCCGCTGAACATGCGCGCCCGGCTCTTACCGAACGACAGCGCCTGGTTGTTCGAGCCCTGCGCCTGACGCATGAAGAAGATGAAGAAGCCGATCATCAGCAGCACCGGCAGCAGGATGGTGAAGATGTTCAGCAGGCCGCCCCATGCCGGCGCCGCGCCCACCGTCACGTCCACTGTCCCGGTCGGGACCCCTGCCCGCAGGAGCAGGTCGGTGATGCTGTCGTTGGTCTCGATGCGCGAGCGCACCGGCTGCTTGTTGTTATCCGCGTAGTAGACGCGGATCTCGCTGCTGCCGGTCTGGGCCTCGATCCTTTCGATCTTGCCCGCCTTCGCGTCGTCGAGCACCTGGTAGATGCCCTGTTCGTTCGACTGTCCCTGTGCGTTGTTGAAGTAGTTGAAGAACAGTGCGAGCGCCGCGACAAGGATAATCAGATAGACGAAACTGTTCTTGAGCCAGCGGTTGTCACCCATGGTTGCTTCTCGTTCTAGGAGCGCTGCTCCTTGAAGAAGGTGGGTCGGTAAGGGGCAGAAAGAAAGCTCGTACCGGCCTTCGGATATCGCAAGGACATTATACCAAACGCCCCCCCCTGCGGCAATGTAGCGAGATCACAGATCGCGGCGCTCTCACGCCTTTTCTTACGCTTCTCTCATCTACACCGCCCCCCTATCCCTCGGGCCGGCGGCCTACTCGCTCTGGTAGACGCGCTGCTTGAGGATGCCGATGTAGGGCAGGTTGCGGTAGCGCTCGCTGTAGTCAAGCCCGTAGCCCACCACGAACTCGTTGGGGATGTCGAACCCCAGGTAGTCCACCGGCACGTCGGCGGTGCGGCGCTCAGGCTTGTTGAGCAGCGCGCAGATCCGCAGGCTGGCGGGGTTGCGCCGCAGGAGCTGCTCGCGCAGGTAGCCCAGCGTCAGGCCGCTGTCGATGATGTCCTCGACGATCAGCACATGTCGCCCGGCGATGTCGGTGTCGAGGTCCTTCAGCACCCGCACCACGCCGCTGGACTCGGTGCTGTGGCCATAGCTCGAGGTGGCGATGAAGTCGATCGCAACCGGCATGTCGATCGCCCGCGCCAGGTCCACCATGAACATGATGCAGCCCTTCAGCACACCCACCAGCAGCAGGTCGCCCTTCGGCCCGTACTCCGAGGCCAGCAGCGCGCCCATCTCGCGCACCTTGGCCTGGATGTCGTCGCTGGATATCAGAATGGTCTCAATGTCGTTGTGCATCTGTCGCCTCGTTGTGTAAGCAATGAAATCCTGTCGCCTGCCAGCCGCTGTGTCTCACGGTCGTGTATCATCGGGCGGGACCACGGCGCGCTCTACCCAGACGCGCACTGCCGCGCTCCCTGGGTTCGCCGCGCACCCCTCGGCGGGGCGTAGCCCTGGGGCCCAGGCGACCGCCGCGCCGATCGTGACGATCGGCCAGCGCTCGCGCAGCGCCCGCGGGATCTTGGCGTCCAACAGCGCGTCCTGGAGCCGCCTGCTTCCGCGTCCTCCTGCTGGCCGCAGCCGGTCTCCCGGCCGCCGCCGCCGCACCCCAAGCCTGCCCCCGACTGCGCCCGCGTCGAGGTAGACCTCCCACAGACCCGAGCGCTCCTGTGCCACGCGTGGCTCGGCCCGCAGCTCCCATCCCGCCGCCAGCGCCAGAGCGCCCGGCACAGCAAGCGCCTCGGTGTCCCCGATCAGCTGCGGCCCGTCGGGCGCCGGCGGCTCCCCGAGGCTCAGCGTCAGCTCCCCGCCGTAGCCAGCGGTCACGACGACGCCTCCCGGAAGCTCGGCCCTGCCCCCCACGCCGCCCCCGGGCGCGGCCAGGGCGCGCTCCGCGTCGTCGAGCCCGAGGGTCTCGCCGGGGGCCAGCAGCCCGTGCGCCCGACGCAGGGCCGCGCGCTGGAGGGCCGGGTGCAGTGCGCGCCATGCGCCCCCCGCGAATAGTACACCTCCCGGCACAATGCGTGCCAGAGTCGGCCAGGCGGAGGCGAGGGCGTCCTCGAGGAAAGCGTGCTCGTCGGCGCAGGCGGCGGCGGTGCGGCCGAGCGCCTCGACGACTCGCGGATTATACTCGATCAGGATCGGGAGCAGGTCTGCGCGGATGCGGGTGCGGCGGTAGCGCCGGTCCTCGTTGCTGGGGTCGCGGCGCGGCTCCAGACCCTGCTCGGCGCAGTAGGCCTCGATGTCGGCGCGGTTGACGGCGAGGAGCGGGCGGAGGAGGAGGGGCGTAGCAGCGGCGCTTTCTGCCGGGGACCCAGTGGCTCCTGTGCGCTGACCGCCGGGGCCTGAGTCCCATCCGTCCCACTGCGTCGCTGGCAGCATCCCGCTCAGCCCCGCCGGGCCTGCGCCGCGCAGCAGGTTCGCCAGCACGGTCTCGGCCTGGTCGTCGGCGTGGTGGGCGGTGGCCACGGCGTAGGCGCCGGCCTCCCGTGCGGCGCGCGCCAGGAGAGCGTAGCGCGCGTGGCGCCCGGCGGCGTGCAGGTTCTCGCGGCGCTCGCGGGCCAGTGCGCGCACATCGGCGGCGTCCACAGTGGCCGGTACGCCCCAGGCGGCCGCGGTCTCAGCCACGAACGCCGCCTCCGCGGCCGCCTCTGCGCCACGCAGGGTGTGGTCCAGGTGCGCGGCGTGCAGGCGCAGCCCGAGCTCGCCGCGCAGGGCGCAGAGGGCGTGCAGCAGGGCCAGCGAGTCTGGCCCGCCGGACACAGCCACCACCAGCGCGGCGTCGGGGGGTGGGGGGTGCTGGCGGAAGAAGGCGCGCAGGGCGGTGGTGAGCGTCTCCGAGAGCGGTTTGGCGGGCATCGCGGGGCTACACCTTCCTTGGTAGCGCGGCGCCTCCCCTCTCCCCTGGAGGAAGAGAGGGCGGGGGAGAGGGGGCGGCCGGCCGTCGGGCACCACGGGCGCGGGGCTGAGACGGGAACGCCCTGGGGCCGCTGCTGGCATCCGATCGCGAAGCGGAAGAAAGCGGCATCACACGTCGCGCAGGCGGATGATGTACAGCGTCAGCGCGCTCTGCTGCTGCTCGCGGCCGTCCACCTGCACCGGCACGCTCGGGGTTGTGGCCCAGCCGAGCAGGTAGACGCCGTCGGCGTCGATCGCGCCGTTGGGCGTGGCGGCCCCGGCGAGGCGCGCCGACTCGCCGCTGAAGAGCGAGCTGAGCAACTGCTTGCGGTTGAACAGCCCGGCCTCCGGCAGGCGCACGCCCCAGGGAAAGCTGCGCGCCGCGGTGCTCAGGTTGATCTGCTGGCTCGCGCCGGGGCTGAGCGTCCCGAGCTCCTGGAACGCCACGCCGCGCACCAGTACCGCATCCTCGAGGGCTGCCGGCCCATCGTAGCGGATCTCCCCGCTGAGCGCGCCGCCGTCGTCACGCAGGGCGCTCTGTACGCCCAGCGGCAGGTCCACCGGGGTCTCGGCCACCAGCGTCCGCACCGAGCCGATGTCTACCAGCACGTCCGGCACGCTCACGCCTGCGTCGTCGGCCAGCACCACCGCGTCGCGGCCGGGCAGCTCGTCGAAGCCGCGCGTCTCGCTCACCAGTGCGCCGCCGGGGACGCCGATGGTGTAGCTGGCGCGGCGGGGCGAGAAGAGGCCGACGTAGGCGGTGGCGAAGCCGCGCGGCTGGCCCTCGGCGCCCTGGACCACCGCCACCTGGCTGAGCTGCGAGGAGCCCCCGCGCCCACCGAAGCCCACCGCATACAGGCCGGCCGAGAAGACCAGCACGGTGAGCGGGATGGTGAGCCAGGCCCACTCGAGCCGCCCGAGGCGGCGGAGCAGGAGATAGTTGAGCGGGCCGATCAGCAGGATGTAGCCGAGCAGGAAGGCCATCAGCACGCCGGCCGAAGGCAGGCCGAGCGCCGGGAGCTGGAGCACGTTCTGGAGCAGGCTGGTCTGGTTGACGCGCGCGGCCGTCCCCGGCACGAAGGCCGCTAGCGGCTCGAGCACCGCGCCCCACAGCGGCGTCTCCCCCGGCCACCCGCGCAGCGCGGCCAGGTCGAAGGAGGTGAAGGTCACGCTGCCCACGCCGTAGCGCCAGCGGTAGGCCAGCGGCTCGCCGGGCGGGATGAGCTCGGAGCCGGTCAGCGGCTGCACGCTCGAGAGCGCCGCCTCGGGCGGGATGCTCAGCGGCTGGCCGGCGAGCTGCTCGAGCGGCGCGAGGCTCCCCTGCGTTACGCCCCCGGCCAGGCGCACCGGCAGCAGCGCGGGGATGCCGGAGGCGGTCTGCTCGCCGGCCACGCCGCCGCTCACCACCAGCTGCCCCCCCAGGCTCACCCACAGCGCGAGCGCGTCGCGCTGGGTTGGGGTGAGCTGCGCGGTGTCGGTGTCGTGCAGAAACAGGGCGTTGAGGCCGCGCAGGGTCGCCGCATGCTCGGGGATGGCCCCGGCGGTGATGTGCCGCACCTCCGCGCCGGCCGTGCCCGGGAGCTGGAGCGACGCCAGGCTGTTGAGCAGGGCCGGGTCGCTGCTCACCACGCCGAGCAGCAGGCGGTCCGGGTCGATCGGGGTGAGGGAGACGCTCTGCTCGAAGAGCGCCTCGCGCTCCACCACCACGCGCACCAGGCCGTTGCGGGCGAAGAGCCGCGAGAACACCTCCAGGGTGAAGCGCTTGCTCGAGCCGCGCGGCAGGTCGATCGCGCGGCGGAATGTCTGCTCGTTGCGCTGGCCGGGGAACGAGAGCTCAAGCGTGCCGCGCAGGTCCGGCCCGTCGTTGCTGATCGTCACCATCACCGGGAACCACTCGCCGGCGTGGTACGCTCCGCCGAAGCCGGCCTCCACCTCCACCCGCAGCGTGGGCGCGTTCTCCTGGGCGCGGGCGGGCGCAGGGGCCGCGAACCACAGGCCGAAGACCAGCGCCGCAAGACCGAAGATGAGCGGCCAGCGACCAACGGCGAACGATCGGGGGCGTCTACGACGACAACGAGATCTCGGCGAGAAAGCGAAGTGGCACGGCAACGCCGCACCGTCGCCCTGAGCGAAGCGAAGGGTCTCGCAGCGCCGCCGTGAGAGATGCTTCGCTTCGCTCAGCATGCCATACCTCGTTGTAGCACTAAGCCGTCGTTGGTAGCCGGCAGTCGGCGGTCGGTGGTCCGTAGCCATTCGTCCGTAGTCGCGAAGCGTTCGTCGGCTCATCAGGCGCTCCCTGGCGGCTTGCGGCGGCGGAACCGTGGCAGCAGGCCGCGGCCGGCACGGGGCTGCTGGGCGCTTTGGACCTCGCGCGCCACCATGGGCGGCACTCGGGCGGCGATCAGCTCCTCGGCGCGCCGCTCGATCAGCCGGTCGAGCTCGTCGCGAGTGATCTTCTCGCCGTGGTTGCGCTGGACGGCGTCGTACTGGCGGATGAGCTGGAGCGAGTCCTGCAGCTGGCGCTCGCGCTCGTGCTTGCGGAAGTCGGTCAGGTAGTCGTTGATCGTGGCCTGGACGCCGCGCGGGTTCGGCACGTGGTTGAAGGTGAACTTGCCGCCGCCCGCACCGCCGGTGGTCACCACCACCGTACCGAAGCCCAGCAGCGACTCGATGAAGCTGATGTCGAACGAGATATCCTGGATGGCGCCGAGCTGCGCGCGCCGGGTGCTCTCGGGCCCGAACGGCTTGCGGTCCACGTCGATGATCGTCTGCCGGTTGAGGATGTAGACGTCGTTGATCAGCTCCTCGCGGATCCAGTAGGCCCAGCCGCCGAACACCAGCAGCGCCACGCCCACCAACACCAGCACCGCCAGCGGCCCGATCACGCCCGTCGTGCCGAGCATGAGGGCGGCGGCCAGCACCAGCACGAAGCTCAGGACGGGCCGCGCCAGCGCCAGCGCCATGAAGACCCACGACGGGCGCCATGTGATGGTTTCGCCGCTGATCTGCGGGTTGGGCGGGAACAGCCAGGCGAAGGGCCCCTCCTCCACCGTGACGCGGATCGCGGGGCCGGGCGCGGGCGGGGGCTTGTTGCCGTACACCTGGTCCTCGATCATGCCGCGCAGCAGGTCGGGCTCGCGCTGCTTGCGCCGCTTGCCCACCTCGGCCATGATCGCGGCCTCGATCTCCTTCGGCCGGTTGGCGAACTCGAACGACAGCGTGCGCGTGCTGAAGGAGCGGATCACCAGCCGCCCGAAGCCGAACCACACCGCAGGGTAGCTGTCGATCACCGTGTTGACCTGCTGGATGTCCTCGATCAGCACCTGCTGCTGGATGTGGCGCACGAACAGCTGCTCGTCGTCGTACACGACGCGCTGGTTCGTCACCACGAAGAAGTCGTCCACCCAGTCGACGTACAGGTAGGCGAACAGCCCGAAGGCCGCCAGCGCGCCGACGATCAGCGCGAGGTTCCAGGGGTCGGCCGGGCGCGCGTTGAGCGGGTCGATGTCGATGATCTGGCCGCCCTGCATGCGGAACCAGACCCCTACCAGCAGCACGATGGCGGCGATCAGGTAGAGGGTGCTGAGGGTGCGCGGCTCGATCGCCGGCGACTTCGCGGACTTCGGCTGGCTGCTGCCGCGCACCCACAGGTACGCCATGAGCACGGCTAGCGCGATGAGGAACAGGTTGACGAGGTCGGTCAGCGGGATGCGATCGCCGGTGCGGACGATGAAGAAGGTGCCGCCGATCGCGCGGTAGAGCGCCAGGCCGCTGAGCACGGCCGTGAGGAGCAGGAAGATCGAGCCGGTCTGCACCAGCTCGATCCAGTGGCGCCGGCCGACGAAGCGGATCTCCTCGCCCTCGTCGAGCTCCAAGTCGACCTGCGGCTGTGGCTCAAGCAGGGACATGAGCGCTCCCTCTGCTGTGGTACAACGCTGCGACGTGGTGCGTGCGCCCTGGTGCGAGCGGCGCCGGCTACGTCGCCCGCTCCTGGATCTGCGCCATCACTATGCTCACGACTTCGTCCGGCGAGAGACCGTCGCTCACGATCACGATCGCGTCTGGCGCCGGCTCCATCACGTGCCGGTCCAGCCCGTCGCGCCGGGCGATCTCCTCGCGGATCTGGCCGTCCTCAATCGCTGCGCCGCGGGCGCGCAGCTCGGCCACGCGGCGGCGGGCGCGCTCGTCCACCGAGGCGTCGAGGAAGATCTTGACCGGCGCCTGCGGCATCACGATGCTGCCGATGTCGCGCCCGACCATCACGACGCGGCCCTGGTCGCCGATCGCGCGCTGGCGCGCCCGCATGATCTCGCGCACCGGGGTCGGCCGGGCCGCGAGCGACACGATCCGCTCCACCTCGGGGCGGCGCAGGTCCCACGTCACATCCTCGCCGCCGAGGAGCACGGTGTACTGCCGGCCGTCGCTCACGGTCGGCGGGACGACCCGCAGGTCGAGCGACTCAGCCAGCCGTATGGCGGCGTCTACATCGTGGAGGTCGACGCCGCGTCTGAGGGCGGCGAGCGCCTGGGCACGGTACATAATGCCGGTGTCAAGGTAGAGGTAGCCGAGCTCGCGGGCGAGGTGCTCGCCGAGCGTGCTCTTGCCCGCGCCTGCGGGCCCGTCTATCGTGATGACTTCTGGGAAGGCCATAATCACTTTACACTGCCGCTACATACGATCGCGCCTATTGTAGCATGTCGCCGCGCGGCCGGGCAAGCAGCGCAGGCCCGTGCGTGATTCCGAACACGGTTCGCAGCCCATTGTATTGGACGTGACCCGAAATCGTCCATATAATGAGGATGGGGCCGGCTGCCCCGCACCCCACCGGAGCCACATAAGCACAGGACCGGCGCACACGTTGATGAGCAGCAATTCGGCACTCGAAGCATCGCCCGCACCTCGCCGCCCGGCCCCCTGGCGCGTCTGGGCGCTCCTGGCAGTCGTGCTCCTGGTCGGCGGCTCCTTCCGCACGCTCGGCCTCACGAGCTGGGACGGCACCTCGTACCTCCACCCGGACGAGCGCTTCCTGATCTTCACCGTCTACAACATGCAGACGCCGGAGAGCTTCGGCGACTACCTGCGGAGCGATTGCTTCGTGGACGGGAATATGCCGGCGGCGAGTAACCCCGCCGAGTCGCCGGACCGGCAGGAGCCCACCGCAGAGAGCGGCTGCAACACGCTCAACCCGCGCAACTACAACTGGTCGCGCTTCTTCGTCTACGGCACGCTGCCCACCACCCTCACGCGGCTGGTGGCCGAGGAGCTGCAGCAGACGCAGCCGGCGGACGAGCGCGACGTGTCGGCGGAGGACGTGCGCAACACCGGCCGGGCGCTTTCGACGCTGTTCGACCTTGGGAGCGTGGTGCTGGTCTTCCTGATCGGCCGCCGGCTGTACGGCGAGCGCGCTGGCCTCGTGGCGGCGGCGCTGTACGCCTGCGCCGCGCTGCCGATCCAGCTGGCGCACTTCTTCACGGTGGACGCGGCCACCGGCTTCTTTGTGCTGCTCTCGGTCTACTGGTCTGTGCGGGCCATGCAGGGCGGCGGCGCGGGCACCTTCGCGGCGCTCGGTCTCAGCATCGGCGCCGCCATGGCCTGCCGCGTGACGATGGCGACCCTCGGCCTGCTGGCTGTGCTGGCGGTGGCCGTGCGGCTGTGGGGCAGCTACGGAACAAGGACCGTAAAGACCAAGGATAGCGGCAGGGCCGGTGTTGGTCCTTCGCCCGCGTCGGTTGTTAGCCTGCTCGCCCTCCTGGCTCTCTCGGGGGCGCTGACGCTGCTCACCTTCCGCGTGCTGCAGCCGGACGCGTTCGTCGGCACGTCGTTCTTCGACATCCGCCCCGAGCCGCGCTTCCTCAAGAATATCGAGGAGGTCGGCGGCATGGTGAGCGGCGAGGTGGACTTCCCGCCGAGCCAGCAGTGGGCGGGGCGCACGCCGTACCTCTTCTCATGGCAGAACATGGTGGTCTGGGGCATGGGCCTGCCGCTCGGCCTGGCCGCGTGGGCGGGCTGGGCCGCCGCCGGCTGGCGGCTGGTGCGGCGGCGCGAGCTGGCCCACCTCCTCCCCTGGGTCTGGGTGGCGTTCTACTTCGCCTGGCAGGGCGGGCAGTTCGTCATGACGATGCGCTACTACGCGCTGCTCTACGGGCTGCTGGCGCTGTTTGCCGCGTGGCTGCTCACGCGCGGGTGGCAGCAGCGACCGGCAACCGACGACCGACGACCCGCATTATCACCCCAGGGGGGCGGTGGTAGCTGGTCGGCGGCCGCGCGATGGATCCCGCTCGGTGTCGTCGTCCTGAGTACGGTGCTCTGGGGCTACGCCTTCACCCGCATCTACACCGAGCCGCACTCGCGCATCCAGGCCTCGCGCTGGATCTACGAGAACATCCCGCCCGGCTCGGCGATCACTTTCGAGGAGTGGGACGACCCCCTGCCGCTGGCGATCGATGGCCAGAACCCCTCGCAGTACGTCGGTATCAAGACCGCGCCCTACTGGGAGGACGACCCGGTCAAGTACTTCGGCTCGATGGGCGGGGATGGCACGCTCCAGCCCGGTCTGCTCGACCAGCTTGACCAGGCGGACTACCTGATCTTCAGCAGCAACCGAGTGTACGACTCGGCCACGCGGCTGCGGATGCGTTATCCTGCGCTGACGCGCTACTACCATCACCTGTTCAGCGGTGAGCTGGGCTTCGAGCTCGCGGCCGATATCCACTCTTACCCGCGGCTCTTCGGCATCGGGCTGCCGTCGCCGCTCTACGCAGAAGAGGCCTTCAGCGTCTACGACCACCCGCGGGTGCTGATCTTCAAGAAGACCCCGGCCTACACCCGTGAGAACGCCGAGCAGTTGATCGCCGGCGGCGTCGCCTGGGGCGAGGTCTACAAGCTGCCGACGCTCACGGCCAGCAAGGTGCCAACGGCGCTGCGCCTGACGGATGCGCAGTGGCCGTCCTACCGGGAGGCGGGCACCTGGAGCGCGCTGTTCGGGGGCGGGCTGGTGTCGCTCGCGCCCTGGCTCTTCTGGCTGCTGGCGCTCGAGCTGCTGGGCGCGGCCTGCTTCGCGCTGCTGTTCCGGCTGCTGCCGGGCCTGGCGGACCGCGGCTTCGCACTCTCGAAGACCCTCGGGCTGCTGCTGGTGGCGTACCTCGCCTGGCTTCTGGCCAGCCTCGGCGCCGACGACGGTGCGCCGCTGGTGGCCTTCGGCCCGGGGGGCGTCTGGCTCTGCGCCGCGCTGTTGATCCTGGCGGGCGGCCTGATGGGGTGGAGGGGGCGCGACGCGCTGCTGGCGTTCTGGCGCCGCCGCCGCCACGCGCTGCTGGCCGCCGAGGGCCTGTTCCTGGCCGCGTTCCTGGGCTTCGTGCTGCTGCGCGCGCTCAACCCGGACCTGTGGCACCCGGCGCGCGGCGGCGAGAAGCCGATGGACGTGGCGTTCCTCAACGCGGTGCTCAAGAGCCCGGCCTTCCCGCCCTACGACCCGTGGTTCGCCGGCGGCTACATCAACTACTACTACTTCGGCTTCGTGCTGGTTGGCGCGCTGGTGCATATGACCGGGATCGCCCCCGGTGTGGCCTACAACCTCGCCGTGCCGACGATCTTCGCCCTCGCGGCGCTCGGGGCCTGGGGCGTGGCCTATAACCTGGTGGCGCCGCGGATGCGGACGAACGACGAAGCACCAAAGACCAGAGATGCGCTCTCGGCGGCATCTGACGCCGGGATCGCCGCCGCTCCTTCCCCCTCGGTCCGCTGGCTTCGCCGCGATCGGCTCGCTATCGCTGCGGGCGTGGCGGCCGCCGTGCTGGCCGTGGTGGCCGGTAATCTGGTGAATGCCGTCTGGCTGCTGCCCGGCAGCGCCAACACTGCCGACGCCGGCATCCCGGCCGAGTGTCAGGCCGCCGCGAGCTACGCCGCGCAGAACGAGTGTCGCGGCCGCGCCGAGTGGGCCTTCTGGGACGCCACGCGCATCGTGGGCATGGCGCTTGGTGACGGCTCGATCAACGAGTTCCCGTTCTTCA
Organism: Chloroflexota bacterium; assembly: GCA_039805565.1. Taxonomy (GTDB): domain Bacteria; phylum Chloroflexota; class Chloroflexia; order Chloroflexales; family Roseiflexaceae; genus CALJIC01. The sequence goes on from JBDLTZ010000193.1 coordinate 44,313, forward strand.
CCTTCCTCTACGGCGACCTGCACGCCCACATGATCGCGCTGCCGCTGACGCTCGCGGCGCTCGGGCTGATCCTCGCCATCGTGCGGGGGGCGAGGCGCCACGACGGGCGGCGGCGAGAAGCCAGTGATCCCTGGCCCTCGGCCTTCGGCCGGTGGTCGTCGGTGTTCCTCCTGGCCCTCGTGGCCGGCGCGCTGCGTGCCACGAACACCTGGGACTACCCGACGGCCCTCGGCCTCGGGGTGCTCGGGCTCGGTCTGGTCTCCTGGCAGACCTACCGGCGCGGCCTCGCCGCCCAGACGGCGCTGGTGCGCTGGGTGGTGAGCTCGGCGCTGCTGGTGGGGCTGAGCGTCCTGCTGTTCCTGCCGTTCACCCGCCACTTCGCCACCGACTACGCCGGCTTCGAGCTGTGGCAGGGCACCCGCACCCCTGCCCTCGAGTTCCTGAAGATCAACGGGCTCTGGCTCTTCCTGGTGGTCAGCGCGGGGCTCGTGCTGTACGTGCGCCTGGGCCGCATCGCGCGCCTGGCCGCGCTGGCCGTCGCCATGGGCCTGGCCCTGGCTGCGGCAGGAGCCGCGCTCGGCGGGATGGACGCGTTGCCGCTCCAGGCACTCCTCGTGGCGCTCGGCGTGGTGGCCACCGGAAGCCTTGCGCTGCGCGCCGGGATATGGCCTGCGCCGCACCCCGAGCGTCACGGCCCACTCACGCCGGTGAACGACGAGGGGCCGGTGCAGCTCGCGCTGCCGCTCGAGGAGCCTGAGCCGCACACCGCGCACCGCCCAACGCCTGCTGGGGCCCCGGTCACGAGTGCGCTCACCCTGCTGGCAGCCCTGTGGGCCACCTGCGCTGTCGGCATCACCCTGCTTACCGAGGTCGTAGCGGCCAAGGGCGACATCGGCCGCATGAACACGGTGTTTAAGTTCGGCATGCAGAGCTGGCTGCTGTTTGCCGTGCTCTCGGGCGTGGCGCTCGTCTGGCTCTGGACGAGCCTGGGCGCCAGCCGGCAGGCCCCCTACTGGAAGCGCGCCACTGGGCTGAGCGTCAGCCCGCGGCCCCTCTCGCCCACCCGCCAGTCCCTCGCTGTGGCCTGGGTCTGGCGCGCCGCCGCCACCCTGCTTGTAGGCGCGGCGCTGGCCTACCCGCTCACGGCAACTCCCGCCCGCCTAGCCGACCGCTTCGACACCTCGATCGGGCCGACACTGGACGGCGAGGCGTTCATGCGCTCGGAGAAGGCCTCCTGGGGTGAGAACGGCCAGTCCTTCACCCTAGAGCAGGACGCCGACGCGATCGCCTGGGTGCGCCAGAACGTTGCGGGGACGCCGGTGGTGCTCGAGGCGCACGCCGAGGCCTACCGCTGGGCTGGGCGCTTCTCGGTGTACACCGGCCTGCCCACGCTGATTGGCTGGCCCTGGCACATGATCCAGCAGCGCAGCGTGGCCGATGCCGGCCCGGTGGTGGCGAGTCGTCAGGCGATGGTGCGGCAGCTCTACGACGGCACTGACCCCGACGCGGCGCTGAAGGACCTGCGGCTCTACGGCGTCGAGTACGTGGTGGTTGGCCACCTCGAGCGCGCGCTCTACAGCCCGCAGGGCCTGATGAAGTTCGACGAGCTGGCGCAGCGTGGCGCGATAGAGGTGGCCTACGAGGCCGGTGAGACCCGCATCTACCGGGTCCCGCCTGCCGACACGCCCCCTGCCACGCTCCACACGACCGTGGCGGTGCGGCCGCCGGCGGACACCGGCAAGGACTTGATGCTGAGCGTTCCGGTGGACACGCTGCCGCCGGTGGATGAGGTTGCCTGGAACGCGCTGGCGCGCAACCAGGTGGTGGCGGTTGTGCTGTGGCTCCTGGCCTGGTACGGCCTGGCGGCGCTCGGCCTCCCGCTGGCCGCGCTCGTGCTCGGGCGTACGCCCCTCGACGGCATAAGCTCACAGCTCACGACTCGCGACTCACGACTCGCGTCCGGCTGGAACGACGGCGGCTGGGCCTGGTCCCGCCTGGTCGGCATGCTGCTGCTCGGCTACGCTGTGTGGCTGCCCGTGAGCGCGCGGCTGTGGCAGTACGACCGCTGGGGCCTCCTGACTGGCGTGGTGCTTGTGGTGGCGCTCAACGGCCTGCTCCTCTGGCGCAGCGGGCTCGGCCCCCTGCGTGCGCACCTCCGGGCGCACCGTCGCCAGATCCTTCAGGTCGAGGCGCTGTTCCTCGGCGCCTTCGGGTTCATGGTGGGCGTGCGGGCGCTCAACCCGGACCTGTGGCAGCCGATCTGGGGCGGTGAGAAGCCCTTTGAGTTCGGCTTCCTCAACGCCATGCTGCGCACCCCGGTGATGCCGCCGTACAACCCGTTCTACAGCGACGGGGTGATCAACTACTATTACTACGGTTTCTTTCTGGTGTCGCTGCCGCTCAAGGCCACCGGGATCGAGCCGGCGGTAGGCTTCAATCTGATCGTCGCGACGCTCTTCGCGCTGCTGCTGGCGGGCGCGTTTGCGCTGGTTGCTCGCGCGGGCGGCTGGCGGCTCGGGCTGCTCGGTGCGGCGCTGGTGGGCGTGGTGAGCAACCTTGCCGGCGTGGTGGACGCTAGCTGGCTTGGGCGCGGCGGCCTGGCCCCGGCCCTCGAGGCGCTGCGCGGTGGGCTGCCCGGCTTCGGCGAGCGCCTCGGCGACTGGTTCATGGGCGCGAGCCGCGTCGTGCCCTACACCATCAACGAGTTCCCCTACTTCTCGTACCTGTTCGCCGACCTCCACCCGCACATGATCGCGCTGCCGATCACCATCCTGATGGTGGCGATTGTGTGGGAGCTGTTCGCGGGCGGAGCGCGAGCGAGGGGTGAAGGACCGATGGCCAACGATCGTATGGCCCCCTCCTATAGTCGTTGGTCCTCAGTGCTTGGTCTGTGGTCTCTCGCCGCCCTCACCCTCGGCGCGCTGGCGGTCACGAACTCCTGGGACTTCCCGACCTACGGGTTGCTGCTAGGCGGCGCGCTGCTCGGGCGGGCCTGGCGCGCGCCGGCGGAGTCTGCGCTGGACAGAGTGTTCGCGATCGTCGGCGCGGCGCTGAGTGGCATGGCGCTGGGTGGCGCGGCACTGCTGCTGTACCTGCCGTTCTTCCAGGGCTTCCAGGCCCCGGTCACCGGACTCGGCATGGTGACGAGCGCGACCAGCGTGAGCGACTACCTGCTGCTGTACGGCCTGTTTCTGGTGGTGCTGTTACCGGCGGTCTTCGGCGCGGCGTGGCGGCTGCTGCGCGCCCACGAGCGGCGCGGGCGAGCCGCTGAGGCCCCCGATTCTCAGGCGGTTGGCTTTGTGGCCGGCGTGCCGGGCGGGCCGGGGGTGGTAGCTGGGCTGCGCGCGGGGCTCACCGCCGCGGCCATCCTTGTCGCGCTGATCGCTGTGGGGCAGACGGCCCGCCGGGTGCTCGTCAGCCCGGAGGGCGAGCCGCTGCCCGATCTGTTTGCGTCGGTGCTCGGCCTGCGCCTGTGGCTCGCCGCGCTCACGGCTGTCGGCGTGGGGGTGCTGCTCTCGCGGCGCATCGGCCCGCGCGCATGGTTCACCACCTGGCTTGCGGTGGTGGGGTGGATCGTGTCGCTGCTATTCGAGCTGGTTTACGTGCGCGACCACCTGGCGGGCGGCGACTGGTACCGCATGAACACGGTGTTCAAGTTTGGCCTCCAGGCCTGGGTGCTGATGGCGCTCGCCGCCGCGCTGGCGCTCCCTGGGGTGTGGCGCGGTATCGGGCGGAGCAGCGCGGCGGCGCGCGGCGTCTACGGCGTCGTGCTGTCCGTCCTCGTGGCGCTGTCGCTGGTCTACCCGCTGGTCGGCACCCCGAGCCGCGCCGCGCTGCGCTTCGAGCGGAACCCTGGCCCCACGCTGGATGGCCTGGCGTTCCTCGAGACGGGCACCTTCCCGGTGCCGAGCTACCTGGCCCCCGCGGACGAGGCGCCGCAGGCCCCGATCGAGCTGCGCCACGACGGCGAGGCGATCCGCTGGCTGCTGGATAACCTGCGCGGCACCCCGGTGGTGCTTCAGTCCAGCCTGGAGTTCTACCGCGCCTACGGCACGCGCGTGGCCGCCAACACCGGCTTCCCCACGGTTGTCAGCCCGCTCCATGAGAGCGAGCAGCGCGACGGCGAGCTCGTGGCCCAGCGCGACCGCGACGTGGGACACATCTACCGCACGCTGGATGAGGAGGAGGCGCTGCGGCTCCTCTCGCGCTACCGCGTCGGCTACGTGGTGGTCGGGCCGATCGAGCGGCTGGCCTACGGCGAGGCCGGCGCGCGCAAGTGGGACGTGCTGACCCGCCCAAGCGAGCGTCGCCCTGAGTACCTGACGCTGGTCTTCAGCAACGAGCAGACGCAGATCTACCAGGTGAGCGAGAAGACCTGGGGCCTGCCGAAGCTGCCCGACGTCGACCCGCCGGAGCCAGTGGTGCCGCGCCCGCTTCCCGACCCCGTGATCGCCGAGCCGGCCCCTGAGGCGGTGGTCCCCGAGGTGCCGGCCCCCCAGGAGAGCGCAGCCCAGCCGGACCTGGCGGAGCTCGAGCGCCAGGTGAACGAGAACCCGGCGGCCGCCGGGCCGGCCTTCGCCCTGGGGCAGCTCTACTGGCAGCAAGGGCGCATGGATGAGGCGGCCGCGGTGCTGGGGATCGCCGCTCGCGCCAATCCGAACGATGTCGGCCTGCACCACATGCTGGCGGACGTGCTGCTGGACGCCGAGCGCTACGATGAGGCGGAGGCGGCGCTGCGCGCGGCGGTGCAGGCCTCGCCCACGCCGGGGAACTGGAACAAGCTCGGCATGGGCCTCCTGCGTGCTGGGCGCACTGACGCCGCCGAGCAGGCCTTCCGGGAGGCGCTGACGGTCGACGCGAACGAGCCGGAGCCCTACGTCCGCCTCGGGCAGCTCTATGAGCAGCGCGGCGACCGGGAGCAGGCCGCTGAGCACTACCGGCGCTACCTCGAGCTCGCGCCCAGCGGACCCTACCGCCCGGACGCTGAGGAAGGGCTGGCGCGTGTCTCGTAGTCAGCAGGCCGTGCCCCGCGCCGGCCAACCACTGTTGTTTGACCGACACCCATACCCCGCCGGGAGGCGAGAGCTGTGGCACAGGAAGTACTCATCTACTGGTTGATCGCCCAGCTCTTTGGGCTGGCAGGGCTGCCGCTGGCCCGGGCGCTGTTCCACGCCCTGCCGGATCGCGGCTACGCCTTCGCGAAGTCGCTCGGGCTGCTGCTGACGGGCTACCTGGCCTGGCTTGTCGCAATGCTCGGCCTGGCCCCGTTCGGCGCGCCGCTGATCGTCGTCTGCCTCGTCGCCGTGGCGCTCGCCGGCCTGCTGATCCCGCGCCGTGGCTCCGTCGGTGAGCAGCGCCTCGGGTTCCGCGCCGCCCCGCTCGACATGCGCCTCGCGCCCAGCGCCTCCTTCGCCTGGCTGCGGTCGAGCTGGCGCATGCTCCTGGGGTACGAGGCCCTCTTCGCACTGGCGCTGCTCTTCCTGGCGCTGCTCCGCAGCCACGACCTCGGCTTCGTCGGGCCGAACCCGTGGGGCACCGAGCGGCCGATGGACTACGCTCTGTTCAACGCCATCCGCCAGAGCGAGCGCTTCCCGCCGCACGACCCGTGGATGGCCGGCTACAGCATCAACTACTACTACTTCGGCTACCTGCTCATGGCCTGCGCCACGATGCTGTCTGGCCTCAGCCCTGCCGTGGCCTACAACCTCTCGCTCGCGCTGGTCTTCGCGCTGGCTGCGCTTGGGGCCTCGGGCCTGGTGTACAACCTCGTCGGCCTCACGAGGCCTGAAGGGAAAGGGCTGAGGGGTCAACAGGCTGCAGATGAGAAGGCGTTTGCGCTCGGCACTCGGCGCTCGGCGTTCTCTCGCTGGCCCGCCATGCTCCTGGCCGTGGTGCTGGTGCTGTTCGCTGGCAACCAGGGGGGTGCGCTCCAGCTCTTGGTGGGCGATTATCGGGTGGTGGCACTGGATGGCCGCCAAGTTGTATCCGCTGTGGTACAGGCCATCGGCGGTGTCTCGCAGATCAGCGTCCCGAATCCCACTGAGGCGGTGGAGATTGGCGTCATCGATAGCCTGGAGGGGCGCGATGCCACCGGCGAGTTCAACTGGTGGTGGCCCTCCCGTAGCGTATGGGACACCTACTGGGAGTGCGACCAGTCCACAGGCGCTTGCACTACAGTTCGCCGCTACGTCATCACCGAGTTCCCGTTCTTTTCGTTCTGGCTGGGCGACATGCACCCGCACGTCATGGCGCTGCCGTTTGGCCTGCTCGCCATGGCGCTGGCGCTCCACACGATCGCCCGCCCCGCGCTGCCGGCCTTCGGGCGCAGGCGCGAGGGCTGGCTCGAGCTGGTCCTTGTCGGCATCGTCCTCGGCAGCCTGTACGTGATCAACAGCTGGGACCTGCCGACCTACGTGCTGCTGTTCCTCGGTGCGCTGGCTGTGCGATTTGCCCGGGATCGTGTGGCTGTGGGCGAAAGACCGAGGGCTGAGAACCACCGGCCGGGGACCAGGGACCAAGGTCCGAAGACGCAGGACACGGAGGCGCGGCAGGGCGCCGAGGAGATGCTGCACGGCGATGTCGCTCTGGCGCTCACGACTCACGACTCACAGCTCAAGCACTCAGCACTCAGTGCTCAGCACGTGGTGCTCGCCTTCGCCCGACAGGCGGGCATCGTGCTGCTGGCGGCCTTTGCGCTGTTCCTGCCGTTCCACCTGACGTTTAGGTCGCTGGTGGGCGGCAAGGAGCCGCTGGTCGACATCCCGCTGCTCGGCGGGATCACCCGCACGATCGGCTTCGTGACGTGGGGCCGCACCGAGCTTCACCAGTTCCTGATCATCTTCGGGCTGTTCCTCGTGCCGCTCGTGGCTCACGTGCTGCTCCAGGGGCGGCGCGCTTGGGCGGCAGACGAGGGCTCGCTGCTGAGGTGGTGGCCGTGGGCCACGCTCCTGGCGCTCGCGCTGGGAGTGGCGATCGGCTTCCCGCTCTTCGCGCTGCTGCCGCTCGGGCTGGGCGCAGCGCGGCTGGCGTTCGTGCGCGCGGAGGAGCCTGCCGCCGCGTTCACCCTCGGGGCCTTCGCCCTCGGCTGCGCGGTCTGCTTCGGCACGGAGCTAGTCTACATCCGCGACACGTTCGAGTCGCGCTTCAACACGATCTTCAAGTTCTACTACCAGGTCTGGCTGATCTGGGGTGTGCTCGCCGCCTACGCGGTATGGTTCCTTGTGGCCGGGCGGAGGACCAGTGACCGAGGGTCGGAGGCGGGCAGGCGGGTGGGGCGGTTCGCCCTTTCGTCTTTGGTCCTCGGTCTCTTCGTCGCCCTCCTCGCCGGTGCTCTTGTCTACCCGTGGCATACTGCCGGGCAGGCCTTCGCCGAGGGGCAGCAGGTGGGGCTGGCGGGCGTGACCCCGCGTGAGCGAACGCCCGACGGTGCGGCCTCGATCGCGTGGCTGCGCGCCAATGCCCGCGGCGACGACGTGCTCCTCGAGGCGGTGGGCCCCGCGTATGACGTAGGCTCGCTCGGCTTCGGCGGGGTCTCCTCGGCCACGGGCCTGGCGGCCGTGATGGGTTGGGAGGGGCACCAGAAACAGTGGCGCGGTGGCCAGCCCGCCGTGTACGAGCAGATCGAGCCCCGCGCCGCCGACGTCGCGACAATCTACAGCACTGCCGACGTGAGCCTTGCGCAGCAGCTGCTCCAGAAGTACGGCGTGGACTTGATCTACGTCGGTGGGGCCGAGCGCGGCACCTACCCGCCCGAGGGGCTGGAGAAGCTCGCACAGATCGGTGAGGTTGTGTTCCAGCAGGGGGATGTCACGATCTACCGCATGCGGCCGTAGCATGAGCTCCCGTGGCGAAAGCGCTCAGGGGGCCCGGCACCAGCCGAACCCCCCGAACAGAGAAGAGAGGAGAAGGAGATAACAAAATCATAGCATAGTGTTAACACCAACGCAAGAGGGAGTTTGCAGTTGCCCCGCCGGGATGCTATAATGTTTCGGGCTTTGGCATCAGCGAGACAAAACGTGTAGATTTCAAACGGGGGATGACATTGGAGATCGCACTCTATATTGCACTCATCATCATCAGTATCACGCTCACTTTCCTTGTGGTTCTCCAGGGACGCACCGCCGGTCTCCAGTCGCGCGAGAGTAGCTCGATGTACCGTACCAAGCGCGGCATCGAGAAGACCGTGTTCCAGGCCACGATTGTCCTAGGGATCGTGTTTCTGGTGCTGTCACTGATCGCCAGCCTGCCGATCTTCGGAACCGCGGCCCCCGCCGCGATCCTCCCCGGTCTGATCTAGCCCGATGGCCCGTCGCATCCGCTGGCAGATCCTGATCGCCGCGGTCAGCTCGCTGGTCGTCCTTGGGCTGATGAGCTACCTCGCCATCACCGCGGCCTCTGTGGCGCGCCCGCTTAGCGGTGGCGTCTACGTCGAGGGCCTTGCCGATATCCCCCAGCAGCTCAACCCGCTGATCTCGAGTCCGGCTACCGACCCGGCGGCAGCCGATATCCAGGCGCTCGTGTTCGATGGGCTCATGCGCATCGGTGCGGATGGCTTGCCCGAGCCGGCCCTTGCGCAGCTCTGGGAGGTCGATGAGCAGGGCCTCGTCTACACCTTCACCCTGCGGCCCGATGTGACCTGGCACGACGGCACCCCACTCAGCGTGGACGACGTGCTGTTCACGCTGCGCACAGTCCAGGGTCCGGTGTTCGGCGGGGACCAGAGCGTCGGCACTTTTTGGCGCACCGTGGTGGTGGACCGGGCCGGGGACCGCAGTATCCGCTGTCGCCTCGAGGCACCCTTCGCCCCTTTCCTGCGCTACGCGACCTTCCCGATTCTGCCGGCCCACCTGCTGCGAGATGTCCCCCCCGAACAGTGGGGTAGCGTAGCATTCAGTCAGAGCCCCGTGGGCACCGGGCCGTACCGTCTCGTGAGCTTGAACGCCGAGCGCGCGACTCTCGCCGCCAACCCCGGCTACTTCGGCGGCCGCCCGTTCATCGACAACCTCGAGCTGCGCTTCTTCCCGAACGAGCAGGTGGCGCTCGCGGCGATCACCCGCGGCGAGATCGACGGCTTCGGCTTCACCGGCGGCGGCGACCTGGCGCAGTACAACCCCCCGCGTGGCACCACCCGCCACACCATCCCGCTCGACGGCTACACCGTGCTGACGTTCAACCTGCGCCAGGGGGCGCTCGCCGACGTCGGGCTGCGTCGCGCGCTGGCGCTCGGGCTGGACAAGGACACGCTGATTGGCGAGGCGCTGGGGGGGCAGGTGATGCGGCTCGACACGCCGATCCTCCCCGGCTGGTGGGCGGCGTCGCCTGACGTGCAGTGGTACCCCGCGGACTCCACGCAGGCGAACGATGTGCTCGACTCGCTCGGCTGGGAGCGCGGCGCGGATGGCGTGCGCCTACGTGAGGGTTCGCCTCTGGCGCTGCGCCTCGTCACCGATGGCCAGCCCGAGCGCGTGGTGGCCGCTCAGGAGATCGCCCGGCAGTGGGCAGGGATCGGGGTGCGCGTCGAGGTCCAGCAGCTCGAGAGCGCGGCGCTCCAGGAGCGGCTGGCCGCGCACGACTTCGAGCTTGCGCTCCACGGCTGGCAGCGCCTCGGCCCGGACCCGGACGTGCTCGAGCTGTGGCACTCCTCCCAGGCGGAGAGTGGCCTGAACTACGCCGGCCTGACCGACGAGCAAATCGACGAGCTGCTCGTTGTCGCCCGCCAGGACTCCGACATCGTCGAGCGCGCCGCGGCGTACGCCGCATTCCAGACGCGCTGGGTGGAGCTGGCGCCGAGCATTACCCTGTTTCAGCCCACGTTTGTTTATGCCACGGACGAAGAGCTGCGCGGCCTGCCGTTCGACGGTGAGAGCATCGATGCGGCGACCGGCCCTGTGGCCCCGCCGCTGCTCTACGGCCGCGAGAGCCGCTTCCGCACCATTGGCGACTGGTATATCCGTAGCGCGCGCGAGATTCGCGGCGACCTGCGCCAGAGCCCGTAGGGTCTTTCGTCACAGAGCGCACCGAGGGCCCAGAGAGTGGAGATAGAAACTCTCTGGGCCCTCAGTTCGTCTGTGGCCGTCTACGTGAGCGGCTTGCGTGCCTTGACCACCAGATTCACGAACGTCTTCTCGTCGCCTTGGAGGCTATCGTTGCGGGCGTCCGCCATGCGGAAGAGCCGCACGCCAAGGTTGATCGGGTTGAGCAAGCTGCCGTTATTCTGCTCGCCGCGGAAGCGGTCGGCCGAGTTCCGCAGCTTCTTTGGCAGCAGGTTGTGCTCGATCAGCGGCTTGCCGATGCTGTAGACGATCGCGTGGATGAACGGGAAGGCGTAGTGCGTCTGCTCCTCAAGCGCCTCGATCTCGAAGCCGGCCCCAGAGATCACGCTGTGCAGGTCCTCGGGGCGGTAGAGGCGCCAGTGGTTGCTCCACAGCCCGGCCACCGGGCCGTTGCCGCGCATCGGCGCGACACCTGCCGCCTCCAGCGACTTGTTGATTGGGTCCCAGAGGAAGGGGTAATTGGCGTGCGGCACGCTGAGCGCGAGCGTGCCCCCGGGCTTCAGGATGCGGAACACCTCCTTGAGTGCCCGCCGGTCGTCGGTCAGATGCTCCAGCACCTCGCTCATCAGGATCTTGTCGAAGGTGCCATCGGCGAACGGCAGGTGGTGGATGTCCACACTTGAGAGCTGCGCGTCCACGCCCTCGCTCTCAGCCCACTCCAGCCGCCGCACGTCGCCATCGACCCCGAAGAGGTTGAGCTTGCGCAGCCGGTTCATCATCATCATGTAGACGCCCATGCCGCAGCCGCAGTCAAGCACCGTGTCGCCGTCGCGCAGGTCCAGGTAGTCCAGCAGTGTCAGCGCGCGGCGGCGGAAGGCCATGTCGGCCTCGTTGCGGAGCAGGCGCTCGAGCGTGGCGCGGTCCTCGGCGGAGAGGGTGCTGGTGGGCGGCGGAGTTGTCGGGCTGCCGGGGGTGCGGGTGGACGTGTGCAGGGCCGTACTCCTTTCGGGGGGCTGCTGTGCGGCAATGTTCGTCCTGGTGCTAAGCGTGTTGGTGGCCGGCGCTGCAGTCCCGATCGTGCTCCACGCGCTGCGCGCCAGGTGACGGGCGACGTGGGCTCGCCGGCCTGCCTGTGTCTTGCTGTGAACCAAGCTCTCGAGCAGGCGCTCGTAGGTGTTGAGCGTGCGCTCGGTATCGAACATGCCGCGGATGCGGTCGCGCGTCGGGAGGTAGCGCTCGCGGTCGCGCAGCGTCTCGACGATCGTCCGGGCGAGCCCGTCCGGGTCATTTGGTGGGGCCAGGCGTCCAAAGCCTGTCTCCTGCACCACGACGCGCGCCCCGGGGATGTTGGTGACGACCACGGGCGTGCCGCAGAGCATCGCCTCGACCTGCGTGAGCGCCATCATCTCAGTGCGGCTCGGCAGGGCGAAGAGGTCCAGCATCGCATAGAAGTTCGCCATCTGCTGCCGGTCGCGGATGAGGCCGAGGAAGGTGATGTGCTCCTTCTCCGCCTCGATCAGTGGCTCGCAGACCTTGTAGAAGTCGTCGTAGACCACGTTGCGCTCGCCGGCGAAGACCAAGTGCGCGTTGGGGAGCTCTTGGCGGATGAGCGGGAGCGCGCGCAGCAAGTCGTCGAAGCCCTTTTCGCTCACCCAGCGCCCGCCGAAGCCGATCAGCTGCTTATCCGCCAGGCCGAGCTCCGTGCGCCACGCCCGGGCGCCCGCGGCGTCGGGCTCGGGGAACTCGACGGGCGGGTAGATCGAGGTGAGCTTTTCGCGGAAGGGCCACAGCAGCCGCGAGTGGCGGGCGTAGTCTTCGCTGTAGGAGGTGACGCCATCGGCCAGGGCGGCGGCAGTGCGGAGGACGTGGAACGCGATCCGCTCGATTGCCTGCTCGGCCGGGCTGTCGGGCATCACCACATCGCCGTGGTGGGTCATCAGCAGCGGGCGGCCGAGGGCGCGACAGATCGCCGCGACCAGCGGCGCCTCGGGGAGCGGCGTGTGGATCTGGACCACGTCGTGGTCTGCGATCAGGCGCGCCGCGGCCCACGGGAAGGCCGGCGTGACCATGCCGCGGCTGAAGCGCGAGACCGGCTGCAGTCGCACCACCCGCACCCCGTTCAGCATCTCGTCGCGCGGCAGGTCGGGCGCATGCCTGGTGGTGACGACCGTTACCTGGTGGCCGCGTGCGGCGAGGCTCTCGGCGACTCGGACGGCGTGGACTGTCAGGCCGGTCCAGTGCGGGTGGTAGAAGGTCAGGGCTACCAGAATCTTCATGCACTATCCAGGTCGAACGGGATGAGGACCGCCCCTTGGGCGCCTCCCCGAACGCGTGCTCTCTCGAGAGCCCAGGCGCTCTGATGCTCAGCGTGAGTGATTGCTCCGTACTGGCATTATAGCAGATTGGACGGCCCTACTGCGCTTTTTCTTGACATGGTGAAACATCCATGCTACACTCGGCACATAGGTTGGTCTGAGTAGCATATATGTGCTCCGGACCGAGCCTGCCCACGCTTCGCTGCAGAGCACGAAGGACCAAAGGGAAGAAGCGGTACGAGTAAATACGAGGAGGACGACCATGGCCAAGGACTTGAACAAGGTGATGCTCACTGGCTACCTCGGCGCCGACCCGGAGATGCGCTATCTGCCCCCGCGCAACAGCGAGGACAAGCCGAGCGCGGTCACGACGTTCCGCGTCGCCTCCGGCCGCACGTGGCGCTCGGCCCACGACGGCGTGCAGCACGACGACACAGAGTGGTTCCGCGTGGTGGCGTGGGAGAAGCTGGCCGAGATTTGCAATCAGTACCTCACCAAGGGCACGAGAGTGTATGTCGAGGGCCGCCTGCAGACGCGTAAGTGGCAGGACCAGAGCGGCCAGGACCGCTACACCACCGAGGTGATCGCGCAGGACATGATCATTCTCTCGAGCCGCGGTGAGCGCCAGTCCGTCCCGCAGGATGCGGACCAGGGCGTCGATGAGGATGTCGGCGTGCCGATGCCAACCCCCACGCCGAGCCGCCGCCCGATGCCCAGCGGCTCGCCCGCGCCTTCGCGCCCGGCCCCGAGCGGCAACGGTGGTCGCCAGGCCCCGGCTGGCCGTGGACCGGCCCGCAACGTCCCGCAGTCGATAGAGAACGATGAGGACCTGCCGTTCTAGGATCGCTAGGAGCGATAGGCTTCACGCCCACAGCTCTGCCCGAGTCGTAGAGACACGAGATGCCCCCAGGAAACTTCTGGGGGCATCTGCCTGTTCGCGATGGCGGTCAAGGAGTGCGCGAAGCTGAGCTCGGGCGTGGCTGTGCGGTCGATGGCTATGTGCGCCGGATTATGCTGCCGCGAACTCGCGCTCGAGCAGCACCTCCTCGTCTGCCATCTGCTTGTCGAGCCACGTCCGGTAGCTCGGGTAGCGCAGCGTCATCCCGAGCTCACGGGTGATGCGCTGGTTGCTCGCACGGACCGAGGACGAGGCCACCCCGACGACCGACGGGTCGATCCCGGTGTGCAGCGCCGCCTCACGCGGGTAGGCGCGCGGTGGAACCATACCGAGCCGGCGGCGGATCTCGCCGTAGAATACTGCGGCGCGGGCCGGCTCGTCATCCACCACGTTGTAGATCGCCCCGGGCTGCCCGTCTACGGCCACGCGCACGAGGACCTGCACCAGATCCTCCACGTGGATGTGTGGGATAAAGTTGCGCCCATCGCCAATCATGGGGGCCGTGCCGCTGCGCACCGCCTCGATCGGGTCGCGGCCGGGGCCATAGATCGCGCCGACGCGCAGGGTGATCGCGGGGAAACCGTGCTGGCGGGCGGCCTCGAGCAGCACCTGCTCGGCTGCGACCATCGTCTCCGCCAACGGGTGCCCTGGGGCCACGCCCGAGTCCTCGGTGAGCCATTCATCGCCCCGGTCGCCGTAGACGACGGTGCTGCCGGTGAAGACGTAGGAGCGCACGCTGCGCGAGCGGGAGCACGCGGCGATCAGGTTGCGATTACCCTCGACGTGGAGGCGGCGCAGCGGGGTGCTCTCGAGGATGAGGCGTGAGGTGAGGTTGTAGACGTGCTCGATACCATAGGCCACGCCGACTAAGCTCTCGGGCTGAGTGACGTCCGCTTGCCAGACTGCGGCGCCAAGTGCTGCCAGCCGCTGTGCAGCCTCGTTCTCTGAGTCACGCGTCAGCGCGCGCACATAGTGCCCACGTGCCAGCAGCTGCTCGGTAAGCCGCGCGCCGACGTAGCCCGACGCGCCTGCGATCAGATAGCGCCCCATAGGCCCCCCTGCTCTCACGTGCGGGTGCGGACGGCGACGTCGCCGGCCAGCGCGCCAGTCACAAAAACCGCCGCTCGGCGGCGTGCAGCGCGGTGTGTCCCGCTTTGCGTCTTTCTGCTGCCCCGTCGGCGGCGTCGTGCCGGCATAGTATCGTGCTGGTAATGTACCGAGGCAGTACTATTGTATCACTTATGGTTGTTGATTGCTAGCCCATGATCCTGAGCGCGGCCTGTGCATTCTGTGTGCATACACGTATTCTTCACCAGTTGATCCGCCGCTGAGAGCTTGGTGACGTGTGGGATTACACCTGCTATCCCAAAGTTATCCCAACTTATCCCAACTTATCCCACATAGATTTCCCTCAAGGATGCTGTAGGGGCATAGTCGGTGGTATGTCGAGTGTCAGGCATTTACCGGGAAGTGCGGAAAGTGTTTTTAGCAAAAGTGTTCTATGTTTGACTCGCGGATCGTCTGACCGTACAATTGTTTCAAGCGGCGTGCCGGAGCTCCGACGCCGCCCTCTCATACGCGTTGCAGTCGCCTTTCGCCTGCTATCAACCACCCAGGACGTATGATCAAGCTGCTACACCTCGCCGACCTGCACATTGGCGTGGAGAACTACGGCCGTGTCGACCCGGCCACTGGTCTGCATACCCGCCTGACCGATTACCTTGCGCGGCTCGACGAGGCGATCGACCTCGGCCTTGCCGAAGGCGTGGACGCGGTGCTAATCGCCGGCGACATCTACAAGAGCCGCACGCCCAACCCCACCCACCAGCGCGAGTTCGCCAAACGGGTGCGCCGGATGCGCGCCGCCGATCTGCCGGTGCTCATCCTCACCGGCAACCACGACGTCTCGCCCGCCGCTGGACGCGCGCACTCGATCGAGATCTTCGACACGCTGGCGCTGGAGGGTGTGACAATCGCCGACCGCCCGCGGACCCACATCCTCGAGACGCGCTCCGGTCCGCTCCAGGTGATCGCGCTGCCGTGGGTCACACGCCACAACCTCTTGACGAAGGAGGAGCTGCGCCTCTCGTCGATCCTCGAGGTCGAGACGATGCTGGTGGACCGGATCGACCGCTTCCTCAACAGTGCAGTGTACGAGCTGGACCCAGACATCCCTACGGTGCTGACGGTGCATGGCACAATCGCCGGCGCGACGCTGGGCGCCGAGCAGTCGATCATGCTCGGGCGGGATATCGTCCTGCCGAAGAGTGTCGTATCGCTGCCGGGGATCGACTACGTGGCGCTGGGCCACATCCACAAGCACCAGACTCTGGGCGAGCACCCGCCGGTGGTCTACCCCGGCAGCATTGAGCGGATCGACTTCGGCGAGGAGCGCGAGGACAAGGGGTGCGTGCTGGTGGAGCTGGCGAAGGGGGCCACAAGCTGGTACTTCCACAAACTGGCGGCGCGTCCGTTCGTAACGGTGGCGGTGGATGTGCGGCAGTCGCCCGAGCCTCAGGCGCGTGTCCTGGCGGCGCTCGATAAGCGCAGCGTGACCGACGCTGTAGTGCGGGTGAAGATCGACGCGCTGCCCGAGCAGGCGGCCGCGATCCGCACCGACGAGATCCGGCAGCAGCTGGAGGAGGCAGGCGCATTCTTCGTGGCGGCGGTCGCGGTGGATGTGGAGCGCAAGTCGCGCAGCCGGCTCCAGGTGGACGGCGGCGACCTGCTCGAAGGGCTGACGCCGCGCCGGGCGCTGGAGCTCTACCTGCGCGCCAAGACGCCGCCGCTCTCCGAGGAGCGTATCCGCGCGCTCTTGGGCGCCGCCGATGAGCTCTTCGCGGAGCAGGGACCGAGTTTCTAGGCAGTCTCCTACGTGACTCTGCACGAGGGAGGGCGCAGGCCCTCCCTTCGCCGTTGCTCGTCATAATGTGTCAAGGCTTTAGCGTAGGTCGTAATGTGCTGCTTGACAGCCCCATGGTGCTATGCTATTCTAACAGGGCCATATTTAGCGAGCTAGA